>CAZSGY010000017.1:0-2959 GCA_964606975.1 uncultured Gammaproteobacteria bacterium
TTAAAGTTATTATTTAGGACAGAATATGCAACTTTCAAATAACCCCCTTAACAAAACAATTGAGAAACAATTATCAGAGATGATGTACGGAATTTTGGCAGAGCTTAAGACTCCTGAGGATGTCAAAATGGTAATGAATGATGTCCTAACCGATGGTGAAAGAATAGCAATTTTGAAAAGATTAGGAATAGCCGTGTATCTTGATAAGGGAAGAAGCTATGAAGATATAAAAAATAATATTAAGGTAAGTTCGGCAACGATTGCTTCCGTCGCCGAAAATCTGGGCAATTCCGGATGGCAGGAGATGATTAAAAGAATTAAGGCTGAAGAATGGGCATCCGAGTGGACAAATAAGATTTCCAAAGGGATTCGCAGAATTTTACCTCGCTGAGGTACAATTGAGGCATGGGAAAGTATTACATCACCACAACATTACCTTACGTTAACGCGGAGCCGCATATTGGCTTTGCCATGGAGATAGTGCGCGCGGATGTGATGGCGAGACTGCATCGAGTTTTGGGAGACGATGTCTTCTTTAATACCGGGACGGATGAACATGGACAGAAAATTTATCAAAAAGCTGTTGAGCTAGGGATCGATCCGCAAAAATACTGCGATGAAAGTGCGGCGAGGTTTTCTGCTTTAAAAGAAGCGTTGAATTTGTCTTACAACAGTTTTGTTCGTACTACCGATGAGCATCATATTAAAGCGGCGCAGGAGTTTTGGAAACTTTGTGACGCCAAAGGAGATATTTATAAAAAGAACTACAAAATTAAGTACTGTGTGGGATGTGAGCTGGAAAAAACAGACTCCGACTTAGTGAACGGTAAATGCCCGATTCATCCTCAAATGGAACTGGAGATTCGTGAGGAAGAAAATTATTTCTTTAAATTCTCCAACTATCAGGAAAAACTCTTGGAGCTTTACAAAAATCAGCCGGATTTTGTGCAACCTGATTTCCGCCAGAATGAGATGAAGATTTTTGTGGAAGGTGGTTTGCAAGATTTTAGTATTTCTCGTTTGAAATCAAAGATGCCTTGGGGAGTCGAAGTCCCCGGAGATTCCGAGCAAGTGATGTTTGTCTGGTTTGATGCTTTGGTCAACTATATCTCTTGTCTCGGTTGGCCGGAAAATGAAGCTAAATTTAAAGAATACTGGCCTGGAATACAGATTTGCGGAAAAGACAACCTAAGACAGCAAACAGCTATGTGGCAGGCAATGCTTATGTCTGCCGGGCTACCTACGTCCAAGCAAGTAATGGTCGAGGGATTTATAACTTCCAACGGAGTAAAAATGAGTAAGAGTGCCGGAAATGTGATTGACCCTCTGGAATACGCGGAAAAATATGGCACAGATGCCGTACGTTATTTCCTGACGGCCGAGTTGTCTGTTTTTGAAGACTCGGATATGACGAAGGAACGATTTGAAGAGGCCTTCCAGGCGAATCTCGCCAATGGTATCGGTAACTTGTGTGCCCGCGTGGCGGCGATGTCAGAAAAAGAAAACTTGAAGGTGGCTTCCGAAAAATTATCTATCAGAAAAGAAGTGGTAGAGAAACTTTCAGGATACAAGTTTGACGAGGCAATGGCTTTGATTTGGGAAAAAATCAGGCAGGCGGACTCTTTGATCAATCAAAGACAGGTTTGGAAACTTGAGGGAGAAGAAAAAGTGGCTGTTTTGGCCGAGCTGGTGAAAATGATCCGTCAGATTGGAACAGACCTTGAACCTTTTATGCCGATTACCTCCGAAAAAATTTTGGCACAGTATGGCGTAGAAGAAATTAAAAAAGCGGAAAACCTGTTTCAAAGACTACCTTAATGTTAATTGACACACACTGTCATCTGACAGATCAGAAGTTTACTGATGTAAAAGGGGTGATTGCGGATGCCCGTAAAGCCGGAGTGGAAAAAATATTTATGCCGTCGGGGAGTATTGAAAATGCAAAGAGAACGGTTATTGTTGCTGAACAAGAAAAATTGTATGCCATGGTGGGGGTTCACCCTGAAAATATAGAGGGGGTGATGGACGTGAAGCAAATGATTTATGAATTGGAAGAAATAAGTAGTAAGTCGGATAGGGTGATTGGAATTGGAGAGATTGGCCTGGATTTTTATTACGACAAAAGGAAAGAGACAAAAGAAAAACAGGTGGAGATATTTGTAGCCCAGATGGAGCTGGCTGTACAGTTACGACTGCCGGTAGTGATTCACATGAGAGAGGCAGAGGCGGAGATGAAAGCTATTTTGGAAAAAATGGAGAAGCTACCAAAAGGCCAGTTTCATTGTTTTGCGGGGAGTGAGGATTTCCTAAAATATGTCCTAGGTAGGGGTTTCTATGTGAGTTTTGCCGGAAATGTCACTTACAAATCGGCTCAAGAGCTGCGCAGACTTCTGGCTTTAGTACCTCTCTCGAGGCTCCTTTTGGAGACGGATAGCCCCTATCTTGCCCCGGAACCTGTTCGCGGAACGGTAAATACCCCTGCAAATGTTAAAATAATAGCTACAGCAATTGCCCAAGAGCTACATTTAGACGATGAAACAATAGTTGAACAAACTGGAAATAATGCCTTATGTTTGTATTCCTTAGATACCTAATCAATAAATATCCCCACCAAAGTCAAAGGGCACTTGAAATTTTGCCTGGATTTGTGAGCTGGTCATTTATTCTTTTCCCAGTATGGGGATCAATTTTTTGGCCCGTGGGAGTTGCTTACTTCATCATCAGTTTTAATGTTTACTGGCTTTATAGATCGCTAACTTTGTCGGTCGCTTCGGTGATGTCATACTTTAGAATTAAAGCGGCAGAAAAATATGACTGGATGGGAGACGTGAAAGGATTTGCAGACTGGATGGAGGTTAAACATGTGATTGTGTTGCCTACGTATAAGGAACCAGGGGATATTTTGGTGCGCACTCTGGAGGCTCTGGAAAAACAAACCCTCGGGGCAAAACAGATAATT
>CAZSGY010000018.1:0-13470 GCA_964606975.1 uncultured Gammaproteobacteria bacterium
CAAATATATAAATATGTTTTGGACAAAGAAAGATCGCTTGATTACGGCGGAAAGTGCGTTGAGCCGTACCACCATATTCCCCCGGAAATAATCAGTAGATGGAAAGCCGCCGGCGAAACAAATAAGGCTGATATTGTTTTGGTTGAACTTGGCGGAACGGTCGGAGAATACGAAGGTTTGTTATTTTTTGAAGCCTACCGCAGACTTAAACTTCAAGTTCCAAAAGATGTTGCTTTAGTACATGTCGGATACCTGCCAGCACCCGGTAATATAGGTGAACTCAAAAGTAAGCCCATTCAGCAATCAATTTCCACTTTGAATTCACTTGGAATTATGCCGGATTTTGTTGTAGGCAGGGCAGAAAAGCCAGTGGACGATAAAAGGAAAGAAAAAATTGCCTTGGCATCCGGTCTGCCGATTGAGAATATTATCAGTAACCCAGACTTGGATTCTGTGTATAAAGTTCCCCTGTTCCTTAAAAAAGAGAAATTAGACATTAAGATTCTTAAAAGACTAAGTTTTAAACGTAATAAACCGGATTTAAGCAAATGGACGGAAATGGTAAATAAAATACAAAGCAAAAAAAATAAAGCAGTTAAAATTGCCGTAGTAGGCAAATATCAGAAAAGCGGCGATTACATACTTCAGGATAGTTATGTAAGCGTTGTAGAGGCCCTGAGGCACGCAGCGGCGAAAGTAGATATTGGTCTAAACCTTGATTGGATAGATTCTGAAGATAAAAATATGGATTTGTCGGGTCATGATGCCGTTTTGGTTCCCCAAGGGTGGGGAAAACGCGGAATAGAAGGAAAAATTAAAGCAGTTGAATTTGCCAGGGAAAACAATATCCCATACCTCGGCCTTTGCTTCGGAATGCAAATGGCTACTATTGAATTTGCCAGAAATGTTTTGGGCTATAAAGATGCCAATACCGAAGAGGCAGAAGACGGAACAAAACATCCGGTGATTCATACAATGGATTACCAAAAAGAACTCATCAAAAATAAAAAATTTGGTGGCACAATCAGACTTGGAGCATGGCCTTTGAAAATTAAAAAAGGAACTCTTGTTTCAAAAATATACAAAGGTAAAACTTTGGTTTCGGACGAGCGGCATAGGCACAGATATGAGTTTAATAATAAATACCGCGAGGCCTACGAAAAACGCGGCTTTGTAATCTCAGGAACGTCTCCCGATGGGAAATTGGTCGAAGCGATCGAAATTAAAGGGCATAAATTTTTTGTAGGAACCCAGTATCACCCTGAATATATAAGCCGTGCACTATCTCCCCACCCCATATTTGTAGAATTTTTGAAGGCGGCCGCCGATAAGTAAAGCTTGCCACTCGGCAAGAATACCAGCCTCGTGGTAAAATATGACGCAAGCCGAGGTGGCGAAATGGTATACGCAAAAGCCTTAAGAGCTTTCGAGTGCATAACTCATGCGGGTCCGAATCCCGCCCTCGGCACCACGGAGTGTAAGCAAAGCTTGCATTCCTTATAATTCGGAGTGTAGCGCAGTTGGTAGCGCGCCACGTTTGGGACGTGGAGGTCCCCGGTTCGAGCCCGGGCACTCCGACCAATAAATTTGGTATAATATTTTTCGTGCGGGATTAGTTAATCGGCTTAACAACAGCTTTCCAAGCTGTGAAGAGGGGTTCGACTCCCCTATCCCGCTCCGAATGAAACAAGGAGAAAGGGACAAGCTGCTTATCCCGCTCCGAGTAGTTTATTCTGCTTTTGAAGACCCCACCACAATTTGTATATCTGTGGTTGAATTTGCGGCCAAAGTCTGGCTTTCACCGATAACGTAGTTTTTAGAAAGCGTGTCCTCAATTTTCTCGATAACCGCTGCATCCACTGTCGATTTTGCCTTAATAATCGTCTCCTTATAATCATAGGTTGCTGCGTTTGCTGTAGACACTACGTTAAAATCGGCTGCCGTTAAAAGAGTTTTTACCTTACCGGCTTCACCTGCAATTCCGGATCCGTTAAATATGGCAACATCAAATTCAGAAACATCGATATTGGCTTGAGGGGTCGGTGTCGGATTACTTACCGGTGCCGTAGTAGCCAGGGGTACCGGGGTCTTTTTGACTTCAATTGTATTTACACCCTTTTGGTAAAAGAATACCCCGCCCAGTATTGCTCCCAAAATAAACAAACCCGGAATTATAATCCAAAATACAGGAGATTTTTGTTTATAGACAGGAGGGTCATCGTCCAGGGGTTTATAAAATTGCCTCTCTCCTTCTGTGGGCTTCTCGCTTACTTCCGGAATGCCACCCGCGCTTTCATTAAAAATTTCAGGCTCGGGTTTTTCTACTTCAGGTTCCCGGTGTGACTCTTCATGGTGAGCATCATTAGGAATTTCAATCTCCTCTACAACCATTCTGTGTCTCGCTGATGTTTCTTCCTTCTCCGGCATAGGTAATGTATTTAGTATATAGACATTCAAACTTAAATAGCAATAACAAATATTAAAATTTTTGGTCAACAAAAACCACTGCCTAACTATTCTCTATTTATTAGTGAAAATAGTATTTAGGTTCAAACACCCGGTGTTGCTGTGGGTATAGCACTTGCTGATGGTGATGGCGACGCAACCGATGTCGGTGTCGCGACAGGAGCGGAAAATCCGCTCAAAAGCTTACTTAGCCACCCGAACAAGCTAACCCCCTCTAAGGCTTCACTAAGGCTTGTCTCCAGTTCTGTTAGGTTTTCTTCCAGCGATGCTATTGATTCATCAATTACTGTCTGATCCGTACCGGAAACTCTTTCTCTGGTTCTGGTTAATTTTTGAATCTCGTTACGCATCCTAACTATTTCACTTCTCACCTCGCCTGCATTTTTATAATCCGGACCAATAATAAATTTCAAAAATCCGGGACGCCCCGACATATCTTTAAGCGCGCCTTCTGCTGTCGCTTGTGATTCTTCAGTAATTTGAATAGTTTGCTGAAGTTCTTGTCTGGCTGTAGGATTTTTGACTTTGCTTTCCAACTCGGTGAGTGTCTGAGTCGTATTTGCAACGCCACTTCCCTTGCCATTATTGCCTTGCGCATTATCGCTTTTGGCTGAAACGGCAAAAGCTGCTGTACCTAGAAAAAATATAGAGATCAAGATGGTTACTAATTTTTTAATATTTGTTCACCCCCTTACTAACGATTAATAATACGGTATAAATTAAACATTTCAAAACGTTAAATTGCTACAATTATCTTTAACACCTCCATAGCAATAATATTCGCAAATATCATATTTTCTTGAATATTTCCTACAACTTAGCTGTTGTTTAATGCCGATACACGCTTTAACACAGCCGCCTTCGGGTATCTCTAATAATTCCATCTTCTTTTCATCAAAGCTCGAATCGTAATCATCTCTTAGTTTATATTCAGAAATCACAGAGCGTTGTGACAACAATTGGAATAGCACAAACAAAAGTAAACTTATTAAAAAAAATAGGAAAAACAATTTAGGAATATTAAATTTTCCTGTACTAATCACCCTCATAATTAAGTATCAGATATCGAGAAAGAGAAGTCAAACAGTGTGGGAGTCGAAGACTCTCTTAATTTAGAATAAATAATAACATCAATATAACCGATCCACACCAACTTCGATATATTTTAAAAATTAATCATTCTTTGTTAAGGGATCTTTTAATGGTCTACAGCGTCTGGTACTGAGTGTTCCAAAAGTTACTCCTAGGTAATTTTTAAAAAGATGTGCTAGACAGGTGTTAAATATAATGTGTAAGATGAATCTATCTAAAAACAAAATGGCCGAACGGAAACCGGAACACACACAAGATTGGTACATTGACGATGACGGTTTTAGAGACACTCTCGAAGAAATGGCAGATCACCTGGAAAGTAAGTACTCCGGCACATTACCCTCCTCTGTCGCTCAAAGGCTGGGAGAATTAAAAGAGGAAATGGCCAAGATTAAAATTTCCCCGGTATACAATACCAATAATTCTTAACCCGCGTTTATAATCTATAGCTTTTACCCACCCAATTTGACCAGTGGTGTTTTTAATGGCGATAGGTCGAATCCGAATTTGTAAGTAAAATTTATCAAAGAAATAGTAATATATACATATGAGTGAATTGCTTGAAATTAGGCATGCAACTAGTTTAGTTGAAGTTATTAAATATTTTCAATTTGCCAAAATTGGACAAAAACTTTCCAAAAATCATCCTCGAAACGAGAAATATTATGCAAAGCAATTTTTGATTGCTCCTGATTTATTGTTCGCTGCATATATGAATAATCAACTAATTGGAGTATTGCTTGGAAGTTTAGAGACAGACAAAGTTCTAATCGGAGAGTTTTATATTGAAAAGACATATCAAAAACAAGGTATTGGTGGTCAAATTCTTCGTGCAATGGAAGCAAACGTTATCAAACGCAATATCCATCATGTCTATTTGGGCGCAAATCCCAAAGCTGAAGGTTTCTATTTGAAAAATAACTATACCCCCGAATTGTTTGTAGAGTTTATTGGAAATAATCAAAAGGTAAAGATGGATGAATTGATTAGGCAGCATTCCAACTATCATGTAACCTGGCGACAGGATAAACACAATAGTTCAAAAGCGATATTCCAAACAAATAGCCTTAATAAAAAATTACAGGAGGATATACAAAGAACTTTCCCTACTGCTAAAACAATCTATCTTTTTACAAAAGACCTTTGATACCCAACAAGAAACTTCTAGTTGAAGATATAACCAAACAAAAAGCCTGGAGTTTGTTAAACAGTGGGTGGGAGAGCGGACTCGAACCGCCAACCTCTTCCTCCACAGGGAAGCGCTCTAACCGGTTGAGCTACACCCACCACGTCGAAATGGATTTCGCTAATAAGTTTCCGCTTTCGCTTAAACTTTAGCGCTCCATCATTACTCCTTTCCAAAATTATGTCATAATTTTGGGTGAAAACGATGTTCCACACCAGTATTTTACCACGAGGCACGGTCTATTGCCGAGTGGCAAGCTTAGATGGAATAAATTTGATATACTATTTCCATGAAAGATTTTCTTCAGAGAAATAAAGTTTTTTTGATAGTCTCCGCCGTAACTATCGCCATTATCGTTGGTGGAGTTTTTTTGATGAGTGGTGGTTCGAAGTCCACCACCGGAAGTGTTATTGATTCGTCGATTTTAGCTCCCGAGGGAGTTTACAAGACTGCTGGTTATGCAAACGGAACATATCTCCCGGGAAACCCTTCCGCAAAGGTTACCTTGGTAGAATTCGGCGATTATGAATGTCCGGCCTGCGGTATTTATGCCCCCTACGTTAAAGGGCTTTTGAGCGACTTTTCGGGCAATATGAATTATGTTTTTAGGAATTATCCCCTGCCCCAGCACAAAAACGCATTTTCGTCCTCCTACGCTGTTGAAGCTGCCGGTCTTCAGGCTAAATTTTGGGAGATGCACGAAAAAGTTTTTACCACTCAGGCTGAGTGGTCTGCACTAGCCGATCCCAAGGAAACTTTCGTTTCTTACGCTAAAGAGTTGGGCCTTGATACCCAGAAGTTTTCTCTGGATATGGACTCACAGACGGTGAAGGATATAGTGACCAGGGATACTGCTGTAGGTAATACCGTCAGGATTACAGAAACTCCGACTTTTTATGTTAATGGTAGGAAAGTTAATATTACAAGCTCAATAGAGGAGCTTAAAACCGTTATCCGGGAAGAACTGGATAAATAAATTATTTTCTGGATACGGTGTAAGTTGTGGGGTAATAAAGAAAAGCTGCCGGCGAGTCTTCCACCAAGAATCTCTGAAAATCCAAATAGATTCTCTTCCTGGTGCTTAAATCTATTTCACTTCTGCCGTCTTCCAAAAGTTTATCAATTCTGGGATTCTCGTAGCGTGTAATATTTGTCGAATTTTGGGTGGAATGCCATATTGAATATTGATCAGGGTCTTCCGGCATATCAAGTATGGCTAAAAATGCCTGAAAATCCGAAGGCATTGTGGTCACAACGTTTATGTCCACATTAACACCTGCTTCCCGCCAGTTATTACTGATCAATTCGGCTTTATCAAGCAAAAGCGGCGAGGTAGCCAGATTTATCGTAAAATCTGAGAATTTGTTCGCTTCTTTGTAATCCTCGATCATTTCTTTGGCCTTTTTGGCATCATAATGGTAAGGTTTGACCTGCGGGTTATATGCCCAGGAATCAATGGATATCGGGCTTATTGCACGAAGACCGCCCAACGCCTCTTTGTTAATGGCGTAAGACAAGGCTTGCCGTAAGTTTTTTTCGGTTAAAAAGCTATCCTGCGTATTAAAGAAAACGGCCACGAATTCTCCGGTACTTGAGAAATTACTGATTTTAACTTTTGGCCAAGTATCAAATGGACTAGTATCAAATAAGTCCTCGATTTTATCAATCTCTCCCAATTCAAAAGCAATTTTGGTACGTTCCTCCGTGGGATAAAATTTATAAACGATATCGCCCGCCTTTTTTGAAACAAGTTTCAATTCTTCAACATTTGAACCATTCAGTGAAATCTTATCAACTTCCCATGCGCCCGTGCCCAAAAGACCTGATTTAAAAGTTGGCCTGGAAACAACTGCAGGGAAGGCTGAATAGGTGTTTTGAAGTTTAAATACTATTGTTTTCTCATCCGGTCTTTCAACCGTCACATCGGAAAATTGGTAATTAATAGTCTTGCTGGTGACTTTATCTCCATCCTGCCAATAAACATTATCTTTGAGGGTAAAAATCCAAGTCTTTCCCTTGTCTGTTGTCTCCCACGATGAGGCAAGATCAGGAGCTACGCTTCCGTCTTCCTCTATTTTTGTCAGTCCGTTCCCGATAAGGTTCAATATGGAAGAGGGCAAACTGGCTGCGGTATACCTTCCTGTTAGTCCGATCCTGGTTGTTTCGCCGAAACTCAAGGCAGGAATTAAAAATTTTAACAGAAAAAAGAAGACAACTCCGAAACCGATACCTACAAATATAAGCACCTTAAAACGGCTTACAAAAGCCCCAACGAGCCTAAATATATAACGGAGGTTCAACATTCTTAAATGACCAATCGCAGAATTGATATTAAAATAAAAAGAAACGATGCTACAAAGGTGAGTCTGAAAACTAATTTCTCCAAACCTCTCCTGGTAAAACTGGCGCCGCCGAGGCCGCTAGATCTGCCGAAGCCCGTACCGCGTGCCTGTATCAAAATCAGCCCGATCAAGGCTAAAGAAACAATAATTTGAGCGATAGTCAGTGCTTGATTCATTTTTCGAACTTAATTATATCATCTAAGTTATTTGAATAACCAATCGATCACTGAGGAAACAAGTGAGATCAAAAAGGAAAAAGCTACCAGTGCCAAAAGCCCGCCCAGAGTAATTGCCGGAATAGTTATCCAGTAGGAGTTGAAACCCGGAAAAAGAAAGCCGGTTATCTTAAAACCGGGAACTATCAAAGTAACTATATAGAGAGCCACAGCATAGCCAACCCAACGGAAAAAACCAAAAGTGACAAGGTTTAGCGGAAGAAGGAGTATATTGATAACCGGTTTAATGATCAATGCGGCTACCGTTAAAGCGATCCCGGTTAAAATTATCGTATCAATACCGTTTTCAAAGACCAAGCCGGCAATGGCCAGCGAAATTAAATAAATTGTTACAGAATTAATGATGAAGTGTTTAATTGCTCCCTTTATCATAACTTAAGTATAAGATCCTTATTGCTCCTTTTCAAATAACGATCTCTTAATGAGTTTATGATGATAGACCCTTGCAAATCTGTGAGCCTCGTCCCGTATCCTTTGTATCAGGTTTAGGGCATCACCTTTAGGTACTTTGTAATTTTTGATCTCAAAAACGCCATTCTTTTTTACAGGTATTACCAAAGTCTCAAGCCTTTTAGCCAAACCCACTACCGGAATTTGTTCATTTTCAAACACTTTCAAAAAAACCGAAAGCTGTCCCGCTCCCCCGTCAACAATAATCAAGTCCGGCTTGCCCCACTTCTTTAAATTATTTTTTCGTCTGCCGGCTATCTCGCGCATTGAACCATAGTCGTCGTTTTTGTTTAATTGAAGAATTCTAAAATGTCTATAAAGACTCTTTTCCGGTGTTCCATTCACAAAAGTGACCATAGAGGCTGTGGCACCGGTGCCTTGCAGGTGGGCTACGTCAAAACATTCGATTCTTTCTAATTTTTTTATGCCGAGAAAGTGTTTCTCAAGAATTTTTTTCAGCTGCAGCGTCTCTTTTACCCGGATGTCCTCATAAAAATTTGGATTGGTCAGATAAGGATCTATTAGCGCCCGCGGACTGGTTATATATTCAAATCTTTTAATTTGATCGCGGATCACCCCGGCCTCCTCATACATTTGATTCCCGGAACAAGTATCCATCTCTTTTGAGAGCTGCTTTTTAACATTTTCAATTTTTCCATCAAGCAGCGATTTAATTTTTCTGATATTGGCATTATATTTTTTGGCCATAATCTGTCTTTTTCCATAATCTTTGATATTTGAAATCTCACTTGGGCAGGGATCACAAAGGCCGATTTGTGAGTAAAGACAGGCGCGTTTGCCGACCTTGTGGTCTGAAAAAGGGAAAATTCTACGGATCATTTTTAACACCGACTTAACATTAGTTGAAGACGGAAATGGTCCATATACGGCCTTTGTGGGAAACTTTTTCAAATCTGGTTTTCTGGCAGTTAAAACTCTGGGAAATTTTTCACTGGTTATTATTATATAAAGCGGGTGCTTATCATCTTTTAAAGCAATATTGTACTTTGGCAAATAAAGCTTAATTAATTTTGCTTCCAAAAGAAGCGCTTCCAACTCATTGACTACTTTGATATAAGAAATCTCTCCGGCCTCAGATATCATCTTTTCCGTTTTGGGCTCAAGACTCAGTCTAAAATAGGAGGCCACCCGGTTTTTAAGATTTATTGCCTTGCCTACATATATCGGGGTTTTTCCTTTGAAATAAACATAGACCCCCGGGTTTTCAGGTAAATCCAGGTAAAACTTAGGGGTTATTTTGATCCTGTGGAGGTTTTTGAATAATATCTTCATTTTTTATTGCCTTTCGGCCAGTTATTTTAGCAAAAAATGCCAATATTTTAATTTTTTTTACTCTGATAAATATAAAGGCGGTAATTATTATGAAAATTACCAAAACTACAATCAAGCTATTAACCACTATTTGTTTTTTGTTGGTTAATACTTCTGCGTGGGCGGAACCGACTGAAACTTTAATTACGCTTGGCATATCTTTACCCAAAAAACTGTAGGGCAATGTAATGTTGATCTGGCTATTGGCGTAGGGAGGAAGTAATTCTATATAGTCCCGGGTTTTTTCCTTGGAATCATAGTAAATTGTGGGATATATGGAATACAAGGCGGCCGGACCGGGGTTTGAAACGTTTATTGTATAGACGCTGCTAAAAAAGGGTAAAACTCTAAAAGGTTTGATTGAAACATCTGCGACACTGGTCTTATTTTCCGGAAGCTGTCCGAAAGAAACATAAACGTCTTTTTGGGGATTGGGCCCGAGTTTGTATGAACCCGGAGGGTACGGCTCCCTGGAGCTTCGTCCATGCAAGACAAATGCAAAATGCCTCAAATCCAGTTTATTAAAAAAATCCACCCCGTTGGTAGTTGATCCCCATGTTGGGTCAATCGGAATCCAAACACCTTTTTCCCGGTCATAATATTCAGGCCAGGCGTGGAGCACGTCTGCAACCAAACCCAAAGGCTGCAGCTCGGGGTTTTCCGTGTAGGCATAGCCATTTACCTCTCTGGCCGGGATTCCGGCAGCTCTGGCAATAGCTATAAATAGGTCCGTAAATTCCATGCAAATTGCCTGGTTAGGATTTTGTAAAGCGGAGACTGCTCCCATTCTTTGAGCATTGGGTTGAACCCGCGAAAAATCGTATTCAAGTGTCTGCGACACGTAGTTATATATGGCCTCCGGAGTTTTTAGCTTCAAAGCCAGTTCTTTAATTTTGGCGTCTCCCGTTTCCCAATAAACATCTTCCTTTAGACTTTCATTCAACTCCTCAGCGCTGGGTTTAGGAAAAGACCGGTAGCTGGCAAAAATTTGCACCGAACCTGAAACAGTGACATCAATTCTTTGCCGGGGCGAGAGATCAAAAGTGGCTATCCAGTTTCCGTCAGAGTCTACCGCCACGTTTGTCGGTTTGGGGTCAATTTTTTGGATATAAACCTTTTGAAATGCCGTATCCGGAGGAATTGCTATTTCGGTGGATGTGGCTTTTGATAAAGGGTTTTCAAGATGGTAGGCAAGGTTAAAGGTAAAAACTTGGAATTGGCCGAATCCCGCACTAATTCCGTTTTCACTGACACTTTCCTTATTGAAAACGTAGGTGTATCCGTTATCGTCCAAATTTCTTGAAGCCGGTTGTGGCGAAATATATGCCTCAAGACCAAAAGCTTTAGGAACTTTTAAGGTAAGAGTGTAATTTCTAAAATTGGTTTCCTCACCTATTCTGGGAACGGAAATTTCCCAAACCTCTCCGGTACGAACGGCAAATGTCGGATTTTCATAAACAATGCTAAAATGCCTTTGGGTTCCTTTGCCGACGCTGGTATCGGGAAAGGTAACTTTGATGGTGGTAGTGTTTTCTACTTTGCTAACTTCTACCGGAAATTCGGTTCCGCTATCGGCAAATGATCTTACACCCACGGCATCAATATTTTCCAAACTTAAAGTATAGGTAGTTGCATAAAGATTGGAAAAATTATTTTCTAAAGTAACTGCGTGGGTCACAATGGTTTTTCCGGAATCCTGAATGTCGTAAACAACATTGGTATCGACATTGAATTCATTTTCAGCTGAAGCTTTGCTTATATCTGAAACGAAAAAAAACACAAAAACAATGATCAAAACCGATACAAGTTTGAAAAAAAATCGCATGTATTAAGTATATCTTAAAATTATTTCAGATACTTGCCTGTATAGGATGACTTATTTTTGATAATATCGGCAGGAGTTCCTTTGGCAATAACCTCTCCTCCACCGTCTCCCCCCTCCGGGCCGAGATCAATAACATAATCGCTATTTTTAATTACATCCAGATTATGCTCAATAATGAAAACCGAGTTTCCTTTGGCTACCAAAAGTTTTAATACTCTCAGAAGCTTTTCCACATCAGCAAAATGGAGTCCGGTAGTAGGCTCATCCAATATATAAATCGTCCTGCCGGTTGCCCGTCTTGATAACTCGGTTGCCAGTTTAACACGCTGAGCCTCTCCTCCGGAAAGTGTTGTAGCCGGTTGGCCGAGCTCTATATAACCCAAACCCACCAAAGAAAGGGTTTCCAGTTTTTGTTCAATTTGGGGATGTGAATGGAAAAACTCCAGTGCTTCGTCAACAGTCGTATCCAAGACCTCAGCTATGTTTTTGCCGCGGTAAGTAACCTCCAGTGTTTGAGCGTTGTAGCGTTTTCCGTGGCAAACATCGCAGGTCACCCAAATATCACTCATAAATTGCATTTCTATTTTAATTTGCCCCTGTCCTTCACAGGCTTCGCACCTGCCGCCCCGGACATTAAACGAAAATCTTCCTTTCTTGAAACCCAATGTTTTTGCCTCTCTTGTTAAAGTAAAAACGTCACGGATTGGGTCAAATACACCTGTATATGTAGCGGGGTTGCTTCTGGGGGTTCTGCCGATAGGACTTTGGTCGATCAAAATAACTTTGTCGGTATTTTCTAAGCCCTCTATCCGTTTATATCCGTCGGCGACACCGCGGTAATTTGGATTAAGTTCTCTTTGCAGCGCCGGGTAAAGTGTTTCCACCAAAAGCGTTGATTTTCCGGATCCGGACACTCCTGTTATTGAAATCAATTTACCCAACGGAAATTCAACATCTATACTCTTTAAATTAAATTTATCAGCTCCGATTATTTTTAAATTCTGATTTTCGATATTTCCTTGAATCGCTACGGCGCTTTTAGTATTTGCTAAAAGAACTTTCTTTTTCCCGGAAAGATACTTTCCGGTAATAGATTTTTGATTGTTTTCAATTTCAGCCGGAGTACCTGTCGCCACAACTTCTCCGCCATGCTTGCCGGCACCTGGGCCGAAATCTGCAATCCAGTCGCTTTGTTTCATCATTACGGAATCGTGTTCAACTACAACAACAGTGTTTCCAAGGTCCCTAAGCTTTTTAAGTGTATCTATCAACTTTTGATCGTCTCTGGGATGAAGTCCGATTGTCGGTTCATCAAGTACATATAAGACGCCTGTCAGCCCAGAGCCTATCTGGCTTGCCAAACGAATTCTTTGTGCCTCGCCTCCGGAAAGCGAACCGGCAACCCTATTTAGCGTCAAGTACTCCAGTCCCACGGAAATCAAGAACTTTAGCCTGCCAACGGTTTCTTTAATAATCAATCTGCCTATCTCTTTTTCCCTGGCATTGGTCACTGGTGTATTAGAAAGACTTTCAACCCAGGAAATTGTTTTATTTATGGGTAACGAAGTAACTTCGGAAATAGATAAGCCATCTATAGTAATGGACAAAGCCTCTTTTTTAAGCCTCGCACCTTTACATTCGGGGCAGATACTTTCTCTCATATATTTCTTTATTTCCTCCTTCACCCAATCGCTTTCGGATTCGTTGTATCGCCTTTCTAATTCCTTGATAAAACCTGTAAATTCCTCCCAAATATAAGTTTCGCGCCCAAATCTATTTGTACCGAAAACATGGTACTTTTTAGCCCCCGTTCCCTGCAAAAGTATATCAATGGATTTTTGATCCAAATCTTTCAGAGGGATACGCATATTAATCGAGTTATCTTCACACATTTGCTTGACCAGTCGTCCGTACCATGTTTCGTGCTCAAACATATTGGAGAATGGCAAAATACCTCCTTCGTTGATAGTTAGTTCGGGAGAAAAGACCAGATCCGGATCGACTTTTAAAACTTTACCCAAACCGGTACATGTCGGACATGCACCCTCGGGAGAATTGAATGAAAAAGTTCTTGGCTCGATTTCGGGGAGGCTGATATTATCAACGGGGCAAGAAAATCTCTCCGAAAAAAGATGGTCCTCAAGTTTTTTGGGATATACGGGCATAGTGAATTCTTTATCTTGGACTTCGGAAAAGACGACCAAACCTTCCGACAAATTCAGAGCCTGTTGGATTGAATCTGAAAGTCTTCTTCGTAGCTCACTTTTAAAAACCGCATCTTTAAAAGAAGTGTGTGAGAGTGCGATTCTGTCGACAACTGGATCTATCGAATGTTTATTGGTTTTGATAAGTATCAAATCTTCGGACAAATCATGCATTTGCCCGTCCAGCCGGATCTGTCTATAACCTTTGCTTTTCAGATTTTCAAAAAGCTGCGAAAATTCACCTTTTCGGTCGTGAACCACCGGCGAAAGAATCAGATACCAAGCCTTTTTATCTGTTTTGATTTTAGCCTCAATCAGACTCATCGCCTGGTCAACA
>CAZSGY010000019.1:0-6134 GCA_964606975.1 uncultured Gammaproteobacteria bacterium
CAGGGGGGATTTTGGTATGAGCGGATCACAAAATATCATTCACGCCTCAGATTCACCGGAATCAGCCGAAAAAGAATTGGGTTTAATCTTTAACGCAGACGAAATATTTGAGTACGACAGCGCAACAGATCTTCTAATTTACTCCAAAGAGGAAGTGGACAAATAATTTTGTCGGGGTGCTGGGAATTGAACCCAGTGTCTTTACGTCCCGAACGTAACGTGATACCGATTCACTACACCCCGAAATACGAAGTATGAGGGAGGCCAAGCTCCGCTTACACCCCGAAAGTACTCCAACATTATACCAGATATAACTGGAACCAATATCTTGTACTAGTTGACACTCTAAGTATATCAAACTATTATTTATTTGATGGCTAGACAAATTTCTTCACAAATTGTCAAAGAAGTACAATTGTTAAGATCCAAAGGATGGACAATACCCGAATTATCTAAGAAGTTCAGTATTGGTCGCGCAACGGCAAGTAGATACTCTCGGGGTATAAAAATACTTCCTGAGTTTAAAAGTTTGTGGCTTTCAAAAAGAAAGGGAAGTATTAGGCGCAAGGAAGAGGCAAAGAAAATTGCTACGAAAAAGGCTGAGACAGCACTCATGGGTAATTTGTCAAATAAAGAAAGGCTTCTTATTTTGTCGTCGCTCTATTGGGCAGAGGGTGCCAAAATAGATTCGAATCTGACCAATACAGACCCCGATCTTGTGGGTGTTTTTGTTAAAGGTGTTTGTAATGTGATAGGCATTCCAAAGAATCGGCTCAGGCTAAATATAAGAATTTATGAAGACATGGATGAACAAAAATGTATCAACTATTGGCTAGCAGTAACCGGTCTTGGTAGAAATAATTTAAGTTCAGTAAATGTGCTTTCAGGCAAGAAAAAGGGGAAATTAGAATATGGTATGTGTAGAGTCAGAGTCACCAAGGGTGGTGATGTGTTAAAATATCTGGTTGCAGTTAGGTCAAAGATAATTGAGTTTTTCTAGGATTTCATACGTCCTCATAGTTCAACGGATAGAACGGAGGTTTCCTAAACCTTAAATCCAGGTTCGATTCCTGGTGGGGACACCACGAGAGACTATTTGACCGTCAAAGTGTATAAATTGGGCACGGAGTCTACGGATCCCAGATTGGTAAGAATAAGAAGTTTGGTTGTGTTAGAGAAAGGAAATACGGACGGTTTAATATAGGAACCTGAGTAGACAACCTGTCTATTGGTGCCGTCATAATCCATAATAATAGCCTGGTTATCACCGGCCCAAAGGAGGTGACGCCCGGAAGACATCCATCTTAAAGCCGGAACTTCAGGATTGTCATTGTTATCAATGGTTACAGGTTCAGTACTGATCAGGAAATTCCGATCTTCTTTGATATCATAAACGTAGGTAGCACCTGCCTCAATGTTTCTATGTTGCACCTGAGTTGATGCGCCGGGAAGCTGCTTTATCAAGTTCTCAGGAAGCGTAGCAGACTCACTCGCAGTATAAGCAATCATATTATCGTCCGGAGAGAAGATGAATGCGGATGTTTTCCTGGCGAGAACATCAGTAAGCGCCGGAGGCAAGTTCCTAATCATTGCTTGATTGGCCATGTCCTTAGCCTCTTTCCATTCGGCCAAAACATCATCCTTGGTTGCGGCTACATTTACCATCTGATTTTGAGAAGTAAATGATCCGGTATCTATCAGAAATACAGCGTTTGACATAGTTAACAATAACTGCCTCGTATCCGGAGAAAAAACGTAAGTAGCGTCACTCATATCTCCATCAGCAATCCTCTTTGGTTCAGTGTTAAATCCTAAAGGCAAACTAAAGGTGTCCAAAATCCAAAGTCCGACTTTGTCATTGTCTAATTTTTTTGATGGCAGAACGCTGTAAACGATTTTACTACCATCTTCCGACATGACAACATTCGAGGCTCCTGAAAGGGTAGTCGGGTTTAGGGAAGGTGCGCTTTTGAAAAGTGAGACAGAAGCTTGAGTGACAATCTCTTTCTCGATAGTAAGCCTTTTACTCCAGGTTAAAAATCCGTCCTTTTTGACCTCAACATCATAAGTACCGGGGGCAATTGAAAGATTAGCATTTGTGGCCGCGCGCAACTCACCGTTTATGTAAACTGAAGCACCGTCAGGTTCGGATTTGAGAACCAGTATTCCATTGGGTTGGAATTTAAGTGATTCCAGATCAAATCTGTAACCACGGGCATAATATGTGGCAAAAACTCCCAAAATACTGACGAGAATCAGTGTGAGAGTAAAAAAAATGATCCTGATTTTGGTCATGAGTGTTAATCGGGCTATGATATTATATTATATAATCTAATCGTTTTATATATGCTCCGAAAAAATATTGCAATTGACTTGGGTACGGCCAACACACTGGTGTGGGTTGCCGGCGGCGGGTTGGTGGTAAATGAACCTACGGTTGTGGCTATTTCATCCGATGACAGTAAGGTGGTGGCTGTAGGCGAAGAAGCCAAAAAAATGCTGGGTAGGACCCCCGAAGCTCTAATTGCCAGCCGTCCTATGAGAGATGGGGTAATTGCCGATTACCAGGTGACGGAGGCCATGCTTAGGTATTTTATAGGCAAAGTTGTCGGCCGTTTTCAGTTTTTTAAACCCGATGTAATGGTTTGTGTTCCTGCCGGATGTACCCAGGTTGAACGTCGGGCAGCTCTTGATGCCACTCTTTCGGCCGGAGCAAGTCATGCCTATTTAATCGAAGAACCTTTGGCTGCGGCAATCGGAGCCCAAATACCGGTATCAGCCCCGTCCGGACACATGATTGTTGATATTGGCGGAGGTTCGACTGAAGCTGCAGTTATTTCGCTTGGAGGAGTTGTTACGCACAAATCTGCCCGTGTAGCCGGAAATAAAATTGACGAATCTCTCCAAAGCTACCTTAAAAAGAAGCACAATCTTATTATTGGTGACCAGACAGCGGAAGATATCAAGCTCAAAATCGGTTCAGCGGTACCCACAGCCAAGACAGAGAAACTGGAGATTTCCGGCAGAGATTTGGTTTTTGGTCTCCCGAGAACTGTAGTTCTCACTTCAGATGAGGTCACTGAGGCTATAAGACCCGTTTTGATGCAAATAATCGGTGCCGTTAAGGGAGTTTTAGAGGATACGCCCCCTGAATTGGCCGCCGACATTATAGATAAAGGGATAATTATGAGCGGGGGCACATCTCTTCTTCGCGGATTTGATAAATTAATGACCGATGAAACCGGTGTTCCGGCGCACACTGCCGATGATCCGCTTTTGTGTGTTGTTAGGGGGACCGGGCTTGTCTTGGAAAATATTGAACTTTGGAAACGCAGCGTTACAACAAAAGGCTAACAAATGTCAGCCGACAGACCGACAGTAATAAATGAGAATTAAGATATAGGATATACGGTAATTTAAGGCAATTTGACGACTATAAGGTAAGTGCGTGGTCAATCTGAAGTATAAATTTCAAATATAATTTAAAACAATAAAATTATATAAATTTTTACTTATAATATGCACTTAACAATTTTAAATAAAATGTTTGCCGATTGAGGATAAGTTTTAAATATTAGCTATCAAAAATTGGATAAAAAATATACACAAAACACCTATAAAATAATCATCAGAAATCATTTAGAAGGACCTGTAGTAATAAAGGAAATCGTGTAGGTAGGGGAGTATATCTTGAAATTGTTATAAGTTATAAATCGATGCGGAAAAACTGAGGCAAATATAAAATAGATATTGAGTTATAAGATATGGAGGTACAAATTGATGAAAAGTAATTGTGAAAAGATTGCCAATTCTGGCCGAGAAATAGGCCAAATCATGGGAATTAAGATAAATAGCACCTCAACGGACCTAGTGCTAGCAAGGGTAAAAAAATTTATATCCGATAGTGTTAAATTTTACATAGTCACACCTAATCCCGAGCTCATTTTAGCCTCACAAACCGACGTGAGACTTAAAAAAGCTCTCAACGAAGCAGATATTGCCATCCCTGACGGAATAGGGCTAAAACTTGCGATCCCTTCCCTTAAAATAATCAAAGGACGGAAGTTATTTTCCGACTTAATAAAATTATCCGCCCAAAACCATTGGAAAGTTTTTCTTTTGGGCGGTTTGGGCGACGAAGCCCGTCTGGCGGCCCAGAAATTGAAAAATTTACCGGAAATCGACAATCGGGAATTAAAAATTGAATTTGATTCGGGTCCAAAATTCGATGATAACGCCGAACCGGTTTCGGAGGAAGACCGGAAGATTGAGGAGGACGTGATAGAAAAGATTAACAGGTTTGCTCCAAAACTGCTTTTTCTGGCTTTCGGTAACCCTAAACAGGAAATTTGGATTAATAACAATCTTCCCGGACTTAATATTGGTGGTGCTATGGCCGTAGGTGGGGCATTTCGCTATGCAGCCGGTCTTTCCAAGCTTCCTCCTGTTTGGATGGAGAAATTAGGGTTGGAATGGCTTTGGAGAGGTATAACCGAGCCAAAAAGGCTCGCAAGAATATTCAGAGCTGTGGTTATTTTTCCAGTCAGCTATTTTACTTATTCCTGTTCCAAACATTGACAAATTCCTCCTTAGCCCTATAAATTCTACCTTCAACTGCGCGTTCAGAAATGTTCATAATCCTGCCGATCTCTTCGTAGGATAAATTGTACCAATATTTGAACTGTAAAAGTTTCCTTTTCTCCGGTGACATTGAATCTAGACATTTGTTTACAGATTTTCTAAGTTCCTTTAAGGCCAGTGATTCTTCAGGGGATAGAGATTTAGGATCTGCCTCGGTTAAGGCTTCAATTATCGGTACTACGATTCTTGAGTTTTTATTAACCTGGTCTCGGTAGTAATCTGAGATTTTATTGAGTGCAATCCTGCAAAGCCAGGTAAAATAACTGCTTTTGTGCTCAAAAGAGTTCCAGCCGCGCCAGGCGGCGACAAAAGTGTTCTCAACAACTTCTTCAGCCTCAGTTTCATTCACACCCATTCTTTTAATGACAAATTTTGTTACAGGGAGAAGTAATTCTTTGTAAATTGCCACAAACGATTTTGGAGCCGAGTTGTGCTTGAGCCGCGTAGTGTTACTGATACGGTGATTAGAGTCAAACCGTGGGTTTTTGTGCATAGGCAAGTCTAATTATATATCATCGCGTTTGAATTGATGTAAAATACACTCGAATGAAAGAACTTGTCTTAATCAAACTTGGGGGAAGTGTTATTACTGATAAAAGCAGAGATTACTGCGCAAGAGAAAAAAACATCTCCGGTCTTGTCAAAGAAATTGGCTCAGTTCTTAAAGGTGCGGGTGTTAAGGTTATTGTCGGACACGGAGCAGGGAGTTTTGCCCACATCCCCGCGAAAAAATATAAAACAAAAGAGGGCATAGTCAATAAAGATAGCCTTTATGGAATGTCTGTGACTGAGGAAGCAGCCAAAGTACTCAACCAATTGGTAGTCAAAAAATTCATAAGTGAAAAAATACCTGTTTATTCATTTTCTCCCGGAACCTTCTTAATTTCTGATAGCAAAATTTATAGTAAATCATATATTGATCCAGTCAAAAAAGCACTTGAAATTGAAATTGTGCCTATTGTTTATGGTGATGTAGTTTTAGATAAAAAGATCGGTTTTACTATATTTTCCACGGAGAAAGTATTGGGAATTATGGCAGACAAGCTTTCAAGTTATTACAAAATCAGGATGGTTTATGTTACGGATGTTGACGGAGTTTTGGATGCAGATAGTAGGGTAATTCCCCGGATTACAAAATCGAATTTTAAAAGCCTAAAAGTCGGTATTAGCGGCGCGAAGGGGGTTGATGTCACAGGTGGTATGCTTCATAAAGTGGAGGAGGCCTTGGTTCTTTCGGAAAAAATTAAGGTAAAAACACAAATTATCAACGGACTTGTACCCGGAAGACTTAAAATGGCAATTTTAGGAAAAGAAGTAATAGGAACTAGAGTAGGTTAGTCCCATTCAGGATCTTGTTCTTGTTTATTAAGAACTGCCTGTCTGGTTTGTTCGTCGAGAAAAGGATTAAAGACAACATCTATATGAACATCGTTTTCTAAAGCCTTTTGAATATTTTCAGCAAGTTTAGGATCGGCTTTGCGATATAGTTTTGT
>CAZSGY010000020.1:0-7607 GCA_964606975.1 uncultured Gammaproteobacteria bacterium
TCTGCGTTAAAGATTAAACCCAATTCTTTTTCGGCTGATTCCGGTGAATCTGAGGCGTGAATGATATTTTGTGATCCGCTCATACCAAAATCCCCCCTGATACTCCCCGCCTCGGCCTCGCGGGCTTTGGTAATCCCTACTATTTTCCTAACTGCGGAGATGGCCTCAATTCCTTCCCAAACCATGGCCACAACCGGAGTCCATTCCATAAAACTTTTGAGTGTGGTAAAAAATGGCTTGTCTTTGTGATGAGCGTACCAGTTGTCCAAAATGTCGTCAGTCAACCTGATCATCTTGATTCCCACAAGTTTGAGGCCTTTTCTCTCAAAACGATGCATTATTTCACCAACCAATCCTCTTTGAAGCCCGTCCGGTTTAATCAAAACTATCGTTCTTTCCATGCTATTTTATCAATTCTACAAATTTCTCCTCATTTTTGAAAGGTCCAATAATTGCCAGATTTAACCTCTCGGGAGTAAGTATTTTTTTGGCCTCGGCCTCAACATCTTCCAAACCGACCGCGTCAATTTTCTTAAATATCTCTTCCGGTGTGTGTACTTTTTGATTAAAGAGCTCCTGATCACCAAAAAATCCGCTGACATCTTTTGTGTCTTCAAGAGCAAGAGCCAGATGTCCTTTAAGTAAACCTTTGGCCTTATCAAGTTCTGCAACCGAAATTTTATATTTGGGATTTGAGACTAGACCATAGCACTGGTCCAACATTACTTTAATAGCTTCGTCGGTTTTCTTTACATTTACACCGGCATAGGTCGCCAGATAACCTGTATCCTGGTAGCGTTCCATGCTCGTTCGCACGGAGTAGGCCAAGCCGCGTCTTTCTCTGACTTCGATAAACATTCTTGAACTCATTCCCCCACCCAAAATGGCCGAAAGTAAACTTTGGGCAAATCTTCCCTCGTACCCTCTTCCTTCGCTGCCAAAACCCATTATTAAATGTGATTGCTCGCTTTCTTTGGTCTGAAGTTTCAACTGAGGCGATTTTTGAGATACTTTAAAGGTCCGACCCCTAAAGGGTGTCTTTCCCCCGGTCTCATATAAAAAGTATTTTTCCGCCAATCTGATCGATTCGGCTTCAGTTACGCCTCCGGCAATAGTAACGAGCATATTCTCCGGATGGTAAAAAGCTTTTCTATATTCTATAAAATCGTTTCTTTTAATGCTTTTGACTGTTTTTTCGCTTCCGGCCGTGTCGCGTCCCAGAGGATTCCCGGCAAATATGAGCTCTTCAAAAACATCGCCTATATGTATCATCGGAGTATCTTCATACATCCTGATTTCCTGGATAATTGTTCCTTTTTCTCTCTCTATTTCATCGTCTTTTAAAAGAGGGTTGAGAACCATATCTGAAAGAATATCGACTGCTTTTTCCAGATTCTCGCTGCCTGCTTTAATATAGAAGTTTGTCCAATCTTTGCTGGTAGCTGCATTAAATTCCCCGCCCATAGCGTCTACGGCTTCTGAAATGTCGCGGGCGGTTGGCCTTTTTGAACTGCCCTTAAAGACCATGTGTTCCAAAAAGTGGCTAATCCCTCCCACTTTTTCTTCTTCGTTCCTGCTGCCGGTTTTTACCCAAACAGTTACGGTTGCCGATTCAAGACCCGGCATGGGGATGGTCATTAACCTCAATCCGGAGTTTAATTTACGAAGTTTATAATTCATAACTAAGTCTAAAAATCTATCTGCCAGACAAAAAATTGTAGTCTAATTTTTAGGAATCTACAATACCCACATCCAAAAAATTACATGCGTTGAGGTGTTTCTATTCCTAAAATTTCAAGTCCGGTTTTAAGTACCTGCCTCACTCCGGAAGTTAACTCTAATCTGAAACTTTCAGCCTCAGAACCAATGATTTTGAGTGAGTTATACAAATGATTATACTTTTGCGCCAGATCATAGAGATAATTGCAAAGCAGGTTCGGGGAAAAAGTTTCCGCCGCATTCTCAACAATCTCAGAAAAATGAACAAGTGTCCTCAAAACACTTTTCTCTTCATTCTTCAAATCGAAGTTTGTGATTTGAGATTTGTTTGGATCTTGAAATTTGTGATTTGATACTTTTGCAAGGACACTGGTGCAGCGTGCGTGAGTATATTGCAGATATGGTCCACTGTTACCCTCCAAATTCATTATTTTTTCCCAGTCAAAAATCACGTTGCTTTGAACCGAATGCATAAGATCAAAATATTTGATAGCACCAATCCCCACTTGTCTGGCTGAAATCTCGGCAGATGCATCCCCAATGTCTTCTTTTTGGAGTTTCCGTGCTCTTTTAATGGCCTCATCCAAAACATCTTCCAATTTTATGGTTTTGCCCTGCCTGGTAGAAAATTTTTTGCCATCCGGTGCCAAATATAAACCATGGGCGGTATGGACAAGCTTGGTGTCTTTTTGAACTACTCCTATTAACTTTGCAGCCGCAAAGACTTGCTTAAAATGAAGTGTCTGCTCTGCTCCAACTTCGTAAATGATGATATCAGGATCCCATTTGCGTATACGGAACCTGAGTGTGGCTAAATCTCTGGTTGCATAAGTGGTGGCCCCGTCTTTTTTCAAAAACATTAACGGTGTGTCTATACCGTAAGCTGTCAAATCAATTACCATTGCCCCTTCTTCTCCGTCTATCAAATGTCTTCTGATACTGGGGTCGTTTATCATTTGCTTCATCTCACTTTCATAATAAGACTCACCAAAGGCAAAATCGGCCTTGACACCCAAAAGGTCATATACTTTTGAAAATTCTTTGATCGATATATCTACGCATTTTTGCCAAATCGCTTTGGTCTCAGGATCTCCGGCTTCAAGTTTCCTAAAACACTCTCTGGCTTTCTCTTCAAGCTCAGGATTGCCCTCGGCTTTTTTATGAAACTCAACATAAAGCTTTTCCAAATTTTCTATGGAAAACTCCTGCATTTTTTCCCTCTCGATCATACAAATCAGCTTGCCGAATTGGGTCCCCCAATCTCCCAAATGGTTATCACCGACAACTTCGTAACCCAAAGCTTTGTAAAGATTGTATAAAGACTGCCCGACAATGGTTGAGCGGAGGTGTCCTATACCAAAAGGTTTGGCAATATTGGGTGAGGAATAATCAATTATTACGGTTTTTCCATTTCCTTTTTTTGTTTTGCCAAAATCTGATTTTGATATATCAATCTGCTTCAAAGTATCAACTAGTACATCGTTTTTTAACCAAAAATTAATAAATCCGGGGCCCGCAATTTCCACCTTGCCAACAATTTCCGATAATTTTTTTTCAGTTTTTAACTTCTCTACCAGATCCTCAGCCAATTCCCTTGGATTTTGGAATTTGAAATTTTTTTGGTGCTTGGAACTTGGTGATTGGAACTTTGCAAATTCCGTCAGTGCAACATTGGTTGTGTAGTCTCCAAATACTTCATTTTCAGGAGTGTCTAAAATGACATCATTTATTCCTGACGCTTTTTTGACCGCATCAATTATTTTTTCTTTTATATCCTGCATCGTCTTATTTTATCAGTATATTATGTTTCAACCAATATTTCTTTCCATCACTCACCAGCTCTATGTCGCCCATCTTGTCAGTCCTAAAAACCCGGACATTGTACTTCGCAAGCATTTCCAAAATCTCCTCCCGTGGGTGTCCCCAGGAATTTTTACCGACACTTATTACCGCAATTTTAGGCATACTGGCCCTGAGGAAATTCTCAGTGAGTCCGTTAATACTTCCATGGTGAGGTATTTTGATATAGTCAACACTCCCCATTGGCCAGGAAACAGCAAGAGCATCGGAGATCTCCTGCGGAATATCTCCGGATAGTACTGCCGTAAAGTTTTTAAAGCTAATCCTGGTAACGATTGAGTAGAGGTTGGTTTCCCCTGAGATTTTATATTTAGAAAGGTTGCTACCTTCATCTTTAAGTTCCAATCTTGAAAGCAATGCGTCGCTTGGGTTCTCTATATCTAAATATATCAAACCCGACCCCACCCTCATACCAACCTCCGGGTTAATGATGTCTAGGCCCTCACCCCCCACCCCGGAAACTAGCGCTTGGTAAACTTGAGTGCCAGGATCTATTGGATTTATAAGGATTTTTTCGACTTTGTAATTTTGAATAACGCTTATTAGTCCCGTTAGGTGATCTGCATCCGGATGAGTGGAAATAACCATCTCAATTTTATGGTCATAAAAAGGCATGTATTTTCCCAGACATGTCAGGACACTTTTGTCCGGGCCTCCGTCCGTCAAAATCTGTGTAGAGCCGTAGGTCAATAAAATTGCATCCCCCTGTCCGACATTACAGGCAATAAGATGTAAGTTTTTGTCGGGAAGTTGGGTAATCGCTAAAAATACTGCCACCAGTATTAAAAGCAGAAAAGTAAAGGTAAGCTTCCAAAAACGAATAGGCATAAATATCAAATTTCAGGCAAAAAGTTCTACAACCCGCACAAACCACCAAAGCAATGGATAGCATATATATAGTATAAGTTTACCCAAAACCGGAAAAACCATGCCCAAAACACCACCGAGACTACCCAATATCATTATTACAGGCACAGTCCAAAGAACCAGGACGTTAATTATCGGTGAAAGCAGGTTAAATTGACCAAAAGTAATAAAAAGTATCGGCGCCACTCCTATTTGAGCAGAAAGCGTTGTTGAGAAGTCTTCCCGAATAATTTTTGGCAGTTTTTTCAGCAATTTTGAAAACTTTCGTGCGAAAGCCATAATTGAGGCCGTTGAAGCAAACGATAATATAAAACCGATGTCTGTCAACCAAAAAGGCTCGATAGCTAACATTATCCCCGCCGTAAGAAATAAAATCCTCCAGGCATTTATCAATCTTCCGCTTGTCTGCACAAAAAAAGCGACAGTCGCCAAAATAGCGGCCCTAGTTAGCGGCGCTTCAAAGCCCGAAATATATAGATACAAAATGATACTTAATATAACAATGGGTATCGATTTTCTTCTTGAAAAATAAATTGCGGTTACTGAGAAAATAAAAGCGACAACAAAAGTAACATTTGTTCCGGATGCTACTACTACATGGGCAACTCCCGTATCTTTTGTCATTTGCCAAAAATCACCGGACAAAGATCTTTTACTCCCCAACACAATTCCGGCAATCAACCCCGACATTGGTTGCGGCAAACTTTCCTGGTAAAAATCCGTCAGTTTTTTTCTTATTCCCGAACCAAAAAG
Source organism: uncultured Gammaproteobacteria bacterium (assembly GCA_964606975.1). Taxonomy (GTDB): domain Bacteria; phylum Patescibacteriota; class Microgenomatia; order UBA8517; family UBA8517; genus UBA8517. The sequence continues at coordinate 5,200 of CAZSGY010000020.1, forward strand.
GGAAAATGTTTCGAGAGAAACAAGTTTTGCGTTTTTTAATTTTTTACCTTTTTCATTAATTTCTACTACCCCCTCTAAAACTACTTTGTCACCATAATAAATTTCGGGATAAAGAGGTAAATAAACTTTTAATCCGAGGGCGGTAAAAGTTTGATAATTACCGAAAACCGTCGGGTCCGACAATACTTGGGTCGTTATCCGCACTTTGTCACCATTTTCGTAAACCGGAATGGAAGAAAAATAACGAAAAACTATTAGAAGTATCAATAAAACCCAAAAAAAATATCTCATGGATGATGAATTATTAATTTAAATTTAACAATTCCCTGTTAGTAGATTGTTATGTCGTTTTTAATCTTTTCGTATAATGTTTGGGTGATTACACCCCTCTCTACCAAATCTTCAGATTTTGAGTAAGGACGGTGATCAATGATCTTTTGGGCGTAAACAGGGCCAATTCCCGGTAACAAATCCAGTTCGGCAAGAGTAGCTGTGTTAATATTGACATATTGATTACTATCGGATGAAAAATCTGATGATGTAGTTTGATATCCTCCCCCAGTTTTAGCACTCGTTGACTCCGAGCGCTGAGTCGTTGAAGTTATGTAGATTTTTTGACCGTCTGTTAATTTGGCTGCTCTGTTTAGATATTTATCTGTCCAAACCCTGTCCGCGTCGGCAGAAAAACCCCCCGCGGCAATTAACAAATCATCAATTCTGCTCCCGCCCGGTAATTTATAGACGCCGGGATTTATAACAGCTCCGGATATTTCCGCGGTAATTCCCAAAACTTCCGGGTCGTCGGTTGAGTGACTTAATATTTCGACTTTGGTCGGTGAAATATCTGCTGATTTTTTGAAAAATAAATATCCTCCGCCAACTAATATAAGACCTAATAAAATTAATAAAAATTGATAACGGTATTTAAGAAGAAATCCGTCAAAACCACTACCCTGGGGCAAGTCTTCCATTTTGCTGATGATTTATCAAACGACAAAATTAATTAGTTTTCCCGGAACAAAAATTGTTTTTTTAATGTTTTTACCCTCCAGCCATTTAGCAATTTTCTCATCCTCTTTTACAAGTTTTTCTATTTTTTCTTTTTCGCCCGCCAATTGTGAATTGTTAATCGCGAGTTGTCCTCTAAGTTTTCCATTGACCTGAACAATGATATTTAAAGTATCTCTCTGTATCTTACTATCATCAAATTTGGGCCATTTTGAAGTGTGAACACTAAATGGCTTACCCAAAATTTCTACCCATACTTCCTCACTTAAATGTGGTGCAAAGGGAGCAATCAGGCGGCACAAAGGATCAAGATACTCAATATTCGATACCTGATATTCGGAATAAACATTTACAAGCTCCATGATTGAGGCTATGGCCGTATTATATTTGAAATTATACAAATCCTCAGTCACTTTTTTGATGGTTTGGTGAAGCTTGGAGGCCAGGGTCCTGTCGCTCGCCAGCCCCACGGCCTTTCCGCCGGCTAACAAGCTCGGGGCCCCTTCCGTGGTGCCCCCCGTCTCGCGCCACCCTTCTGATAATTTAAACACCTTCCAAAGCCTATTTACAAACCTATCCATCCCCTCAATTCCGCTATCTCTGAAGTCAGGGGAAGCATCCATCGGGCCTAAAAACATAACATATAGGCGTAATGTGTCCGCACCGAACTTGGCAATATATTCATCCGGGTTGACCACATTGCCCCTGCTCTTGCTCATCTTGGCACCGTCTTTAATCATCAGACCGTGAGCAAAAAACTTCGGAAAAGGTTCGTCAAAGTCCAGATATTCCAGATCATGCAGCACTTTCGTCACAAACCTGGCATACATCAAATGAAGCACAGAATGCTCTGCTCCCCCAAAATACAGGTCAACCGGCAGCCATTTTTTTGTTATCTCGCTATCAAAGGGGGCCTTTTCATGGCCAACCGATGGGTAGCGTAAGAAATACCAGCTTGAGTCAACAAAAGTATCCATAACGTCGGTTTCGCGCCTTGCCTTCCCGCCACACTTCGGACAATCAACTTCATAAAATTCCTTGTGATTAGCAAGAGGCCCTTTTCCTTCTCCTTCGGGCTTGTAGTCGGATATTTCAGGCAAGCGTACAGGAAGATCTTTGGCGGCAACAGGCACCCAACCGCAATTGTCGCAATGAATCATGGGTATCGGAGCACCCCAATATCTCTGACGGGATACCAGCCAATCCCGAAGATGGTAATTTGTGTGCTTTTTGCCAAAACCTTTCTCTTCAATTTCCTGCCAAAGTTTGTTGTCCGGCTCCTTTTCTACTATATCTATATGATACTTTTTGGCAAAATCCATATCACGCTCGTCATGTGCCGGCACACCCATAATCGCCCCCGTTCCATAACCGGGTGCCACATAATTCGTTTTCCAAAT
>CAZSGY010000021.1:0-47144 GCA_964606975.1 uncultured Gammaproteobacteria bacterium
AGGACTTGATTTTGTCACATATGTAGACACAAACAACATTCTTTTTAGACTATTCACCACGTCTCAAAATAAAGTAAAAAGTGAAGAAGCTTTCTATCAAATGATATCCACTTTCAAATTTACACCGTAAATATTAACCACTATGATGATGGTTGATCTGACCAGCCTTCTTTTCCCTGAGTAAATTCCCGTCCGTCCGGAGAAACACATTTTCTTATTCCGGTTCTTTCATAATACTGTTCCGATGACAATTGGCCTCCGTCATGTCCGATTGCCTTGGTGCAATCTTCATAAGTTGCCACCCATTCGTACTTTTGTTCTATCGTTGGTGCTAAATCTCCGCCGGGTAGAAGTTCCGGATCAAAATTGCTTTCGGGGCATCCACGGCTGCAGTCTATTGAAACTCCATTATTAAGAAGAATGTCAGCAATTTGCCAGGTATTTATCGATTGTGACATCTCATAAATTGAACTCCTTTGAATATCTTTCCCTTTAATTCCCCTTTTTATAAAGAGCGCAAAATTAAGAGCAGGTTCATATTTAACAAAACCGTAATATTTAAGATCTCCCGTAATTGCCATTTGGGTTGCTGTCTGAGAAATCCTGTACTTGATTACGGGTGAAAACTTTTTGGGCGCCGCAAATGCATTCTGGATTATAAAAAACAGTCCGACAATCAAAGCCAACACTACAACTGCAAAGCGGGTGGTGCCGGATATCCTTGGTTTTGCCATAGACAATTTAATTATACCGCTTTATTTAAGAACATTTTGTTATAATGATTAAAGATGGGGGGTGAATTACTATTAAAAAAATAACACTAGCTCTACTATCAGCATTTTTGCTAATAACGACAGTTACTTTCGTTTCTGCAAAATCCGAAGTGAGTGTAGCCAAGAGTGCAATTAAAGACGCCACAGCCTTCGGAAGACAATTGGGGAGCTCCGTAGATAAACTTGAGGAACTTGAAGGTAAGATCAAAAATCCGCAAGCCAAAGAAGCACTCCAAATGGCAGCACAAACGACAGAGCAAGTCGAAGCAACTGCTGAAAGTGCCCTTAACGAAATGTCCGGAAGACCTGGATTTTTGAAATTTATAATCGGACCCGATTATAAAAATGCGGGCGAAGTCAGAAGCGAAATTGTAAAGCTGCGCAACGAAATTCGACAATTGACCAGAGTGGGCGAAGGTCTAACTGGATCTGACAAGACCGCCATAGATCTGTCAATTACTGCTTTGCAAGAGGATCTGACAGTTATCGAGACCAAGCTTAGTGATGCTTTGGGGGGAATAAGCCTATTTGGATGGCTTAGTAAGCTTTTGACAGGATTTGCGACACCTACGACGTTGGCAACCCCAACTCCGTCGGCGTCAGCTACACCTGTTTCAACTGCAAGCCCGATACCAACAGCATCGCCGGAAGCAGAGTAATTTTTGAAAACATAGTAAAATATTTTCTGTTTATGTTTTTTGTGGAAAACTTTTAAAAAACTTTCCACATAAAAGTCTATTGATATTTATATAAGATTCTCTATATACTTAGACATACGTATGCCAAACAAAGAAGATTCTGCCACAAGACATAGGATGGTAGTTGAGGAAATTGAAATACCGGAAAAATCTGCTGACTCTCAGTCAGTTGAACCCCAAGAAGCCGCGCCCGTAGAGCAGCCAAAATCCGATATTCTGGATGAGGGAGCTAAAGTTTCTTCTCAGGAAATTATTGAAGAACAAAAACCAATTGAGGAAAAAGTTGTTCGGCCAATTCAAAACGAACCGAGAAAAACAAAAGGAGACGGTTCTCCTGTGCTTTGGATTTTAATTCCCGGAATTTTTATTCTGGGGGGAATTTTAGGCGGGGTAGTCTTTTATCAAAAGGGTGTGGGCTCTCTGGATGTAGTGGAGTCTCCGACACCTATAGCCTCGACTGCTCCCGTAATTTTACCCACCGCCAGCCCTTCAGCTAGTATTGATATATCAAAATTTGATCTTGCTGTTTTAAACGGTTCAGGAATTGCAGGTGAGGCCGGTAAAGTCAAGGATTTACTCACCAAGGCGGGTTTTAATGTAACCTCAACCGCAAACGCAGCTACATATGATTACACTGAAACCATAATCAAAGCGAAGTCGACAGTTGGTGCCTCTGTGATTCAAAAAATTAAAGATGCTCTCAAAAAGAATTATCTGATAGGTGACGAGCAGACTTTGAGTTCTTCAGCCACCACCGACATACAAATAATTGTCGGGTCTTCAAAAGCGGAGTGAGTGACACCTTTGGAGCGGGTAGGGGGAATCGAACCCCCGTCAAAAGCTTGGAAAGCTCCTATTCTACCATTGAACCATACCCGCGAGGACATCGATATTATATCAAATTTTTAATTTTATGTCGGAGTGCCCGGACTCGAACCGGGGACCTCCACGTCCCAAACGTGGCGCTCTACCATCTGAGCCACACTCCGATTGTGCCGAGGGCGGGACTCGGACCCGCATGAGTTATGCACTCGAGGGCTCTTAAGGCCCTTGCGTATACCATTTCGCCACCTCGGCTCGTGCATATTTTACCATGGAGAAAGTTATTTCGCAGCCGCGGCTTCTAAAAATTTAACAAAAAGCGGGTGGGGGGAAAGAGCTCGGCTTATATATTCAGGGTGGTACTGTGTTCCCACAAAAAATTTATGACCCTTCAGTTCAATCGCTTCAACCAAATTTCCGTCGGGAGATGTGCCTGAAATTACAAAGCCAGCTTTTTCAAACCGCTCACGATATTTATTATTAAACTCATATCTGTGCCTGTGCCTTTCGTTCAATACGAGATTTTTACGGTAAATTTTCTCCAATAAGGTGCCTTTTTTAATTTTTAAAGGCCAGGCACCAAGTCTTATGGTTCCGCCAAATCTTTTGCTTTTTATGAGTTCCTTTTGATAATCCATTGCGTGAATTACCGGATGCTTTGTACCATCTCCGGCCTCCTCCGTGTTAGCGTCCTTAAATCCAAGAACGTGTCTGGCAAATTCGATAGTTGCCATTTGCATCCCGAAACAAAGACCCAAATAAGGGATTCCCTTTTCTCTGGCATATTTGATAGCCCTGACTTTTCCTTCAATCCCACGTTTTCCCCAACCCTGAGGAACCAAGACTGCGTCCATCCCATCAAGGTTCATGTTAACGTCTTCCGAATCAATCCAGTTTAATTTAATACCGATTCCGGTTTTGGCAGAGGCGTGTTTTAATGCCTCAACAACGCTCACATAGCTATCCTGAAGAATATAATCGCCGCTTCTTTGATATTTGCCCACAATTCCTATTTGAACGGTTTTCTCCTTCTTTTTATCTACATTCTGAACCATCTCCTTCCACTTTTGTAAATCAGACTTGCCGATCTTTAGGCTCAACTTTTTCAAAATTTTCAGATCCAGTTTCTCTTTCTTAAGGAATAACGGCACTTTATAAACGGAATCCAAATCGGGATTACTGATAATATTTTCAACCGGAAGTCCCGACGCGAGAGCAATTTTTTCCTTTCTTTTATCATCAACCGGCTTTTCGGCTCTGCCAACTACAAAGTCGGGCATTATGCCCAATGAATTTAATGTGGAAATTGACTGTTGAAGAGGTTTACTTTTCAACTCTCCAATATTTCCCGGTGCGGGAAGGTAGCCTACATGTACAAGAACAACATCTTTCGGCGCCTGAAGTTTTAATCTGCGGTAAGCTTCAAAAAAAAGAAGCCCTTCATATTCACCAACTGTACCGCCAAGTTCAACTATAACAATATCGGCCTTACCCGCCTCACCGGCTTTACGCCATCTGTTTACGATCTCAGGCGGAATATGATGGTATGGCTCAACACATTTTCCTTCGTATTCTAATGCCCTCTCTTTATCTAAAACCCACTTGTAAACCTGGCCATTGGTCATGTAATTGGCTTTTGAAAGGCTAACACCCAGAAATCTTTCATAATGTCCGAGATCCTGGTCGGTTTCCAATCCATCTTGAGTCACAAAGACTTCACCATGTTCCAGAGGGTTCATAGTTCCTGCATCGATATTTAGATACATATCGCACTTCATTATGGTAACCTTGTAGCCTCTTGATTGGAGAAGAAGACCGAGAGAGGCGGCGGTAATGCCTTTGCCAAGGCCTGAAAGGACTCCGCCGGAAACGAGAATATACTTCACCTTGGAACTACTTATACATAAAATGAGGAGGGAGTGTCAAGAACAAAAATGGTGCGCCTGGGAAGAATATGAAATTGTGAAATTTCATATATCTTACTTCGCTTTGTAACTCAAATAAATTTTCGTTAGTCGCGAAGAGCGTTATCGAACTCCCTTGTGCGTCCAGCAAGAATCGAACTTGCAACCTTCCGTTCCGAAGACGGACGCTCTATCCAATTGAGCTATGGACGCATGGTTCTGGTACAATTATACCTGAAATGTTAACCATAGACGAACAAATTAAGGAAATACAGGAAGTTTTAAGAAAAACTCCACATCACAAGGCCACAAACGGGTTTATTGGTGCAATGAGAGCCAAAATTGCAAGACTCAAGGATAGGGAAATTGAACAGTCGGGGAAACGCGGTGGAGGCGGCGGAGGATACCAGGTTAAAAAACAAGGTGATGCCACGGTTGTTATTGTGGGACCCCCTTCTGCAGGTAAATCAACTCTTATTAATCAGATGACCAACGCCGAAAGCAAGGTCGCGCCGTATGCTTTCACTACCGTTACCGTAATCCCGGGCATGCTCAAATACAACGAAGCCTATATCCAAATACTTGATATTCCCGGGCTTATTGAGGGAGCAAAAGAAGGCAAAGGAAGAGGACGTGAGGTTTTATCAGTTGCAAGAGGGGCAGATCTTCTTTTAATAATGACCGATGTCAAAAGGGTTGATGCTTTTTCCGGAATGATGGATGAGCTCTTGGGTGCCGGAATTAGAATCAATGAAAATCCTCCAAAGGTTTTGATTGATAAAAAAACCAGTGGGGGGTTGGATATATTTTCCAATATTAAACAGAGTATAGATAAAGAAACTATAAAAGAAATTGCCCGTGAATACGGAATAAAAAATGGCACAATCACCCTTCAGGAAAAAATAACTCTTGAGCGCCTTTTTGATGCCTTTTCGGAAAATAGAGTTTATGTTCCTGCAATTTTTGTAATTAATAAAGTTGATGAAAAACCTGATTACAAAGAAGTAATAGACGGCGAATATGTGGCAATAAGCGCCGACAGGGGTGAAGGAGTTTCAGAGCTGATACAGGAGATCTGGAAAGCGCTCAGGTTTATTACCGTTTACCTGGTAAAGCCCGAGGAGGATTTGGGTATGGGAAATCCAATTGTTATGAAAGAAGGGGAAACCTTGAAAGATGTTGCTCTAAAAATTGGCCCCGATTTTACCGAAAGTAAAAAGCTTGTTAAAATTTGGGGAGGCGGCGCAAAATTTGCCGGACAGGAAGTTTCCTTTGATACAAAAGTAAAAGAAGGGATGCAGGTTAGATTTATATAATATGGAATTTTTCGAATTAATTGATAGCGGTGATGGTGGGCGCCTTGAGCGTTATGGAGAATACTTACTTGACAGACCTGACCCCCAAATTATTTGGAAAAAATCACTTTCGCTTCCTGAATGGGAAAAGTGCGATGCCTATTTTAAAAGAATTAGTGAGGACAAAGGCGAGTGGGTCATCAAAACTAAAATCCCCGAAAGTTGGGGACTTGAATACAACGGGGTTAAGTTTTTAGCAAAGCTTTCTCCTTTTAAGCACACCGGAGTTTTTCCTGAACAAGCTCCTCAGTGGGACTACATCTATAAAAAAATAAAGGATGAGAGTAGAGACGTAAACGTGTTGAATATATTTGCGTACACCGGAATTGCTTCACTTTTTGCTGCCAAGGCCGGAGCTAAAGTAACTCATGTTGATTCCAGTAAGCCCGCAATAACCTGGGCCAATGAAAATAGAGCCTTAAATGGGATGAGTGATTCACCTATCAGATGGATTATCGACGACGCTATCAAATTTACAAGTCGGGAGATTAAAAGGGGAGCTAAATATGATGCAATCATCATGGATCCGCCGGCTTATGGACACGGGCCCGCCGGTGAGGTTTGGGATTTTAATAAAGATTTCCCGACACTCCTGTCAAACTGCAAACAAATTTTATCATACAGTCCGCTTTTTGTTCTGGCAAACGCCTATGCCATCTCATCCTCATCAATCACACTGGCAAACACTCTCAATGACTATTTTGGAAGTCTTGGAGGACAAATTGAAAATGGGGAACTAACTTTAAAAGAAAAATCCGCGGGCAGACTTCTTTCCACCGGAATTTGGGCAAGGTGGAGTAAATAGTTGTGAGTGAGCCACAGTTACGTCGTTTCGAACCAAATTATATCTCAGTTAATAGATATTGTGAAAGATTGGCAAAGAATGTTTAACCCAAACTACAGCTACAACTTAAAAATAGTCTCATATGATATACTATCGGCAATATGAAAATTTGGGGAGACCAAAAAGATCTGGATCTGCTTTTGGTAAACGCTCCACTCTCGGATTATTCGAAGCCACATCCCGAATATACTGTTTTTCAACCACCAATTGGGTTATCCACACTTGCATCTTATCTTGGAAGAAGGGGCTTTAAAGTAGCTGTTTGGGATGACGATACCGATAAGGTCTCGCCGCAAGGTATAGTGGAGGGTATTCTGGGTATCAAACCAAGGTGGGTCGGTTTTAACACCTTTACTTCTGGTTTTGAAATACTAGACGACATTCTGGAAAGGATCAACCATGTCTCTCCTGAGACAAAGGTAATGTTGGGTGGTATTCATGCAACAGTTGCAGGTGAAGACTTTTTGAATACAGATCGACCTAATCAAATAATTGTTAGAAGTGATGGTGAATTAAAAGTGGAAGCCCTTCTTAATAGAAATAATCTTGCTGATATCCCCGGAATTAGCTATATTTTTGGGAATGAAGTCAGGATTAACAAAGAAAACGATCAATGGCTGGTACAAGAGATTGACAATCCGCTTTTTTCTCTAGACAGAAGATTCGTTCCATATGATCCCACACTTGGAAATTTATCGCCTGATGGTAAAAGAAGGGCGTTTATTGCCTCATCACGGGGGTGTCCTTATGAATGTACATATTGTTCTTCATCAAGACTAGCAAGAGAAAATACCGCTGTAAGATTCAGATCTCCCCAGAGCGTTGTTAATGAAGTAAAAGAAATAATTTCAACTGGAGTTCTAGACATTAAATTTAATGATGAGTTGGTTTGGGCGTCCGAAGGAAGAATTAAGCAAATTTTGGGTGGAGTGCTTCAAATGGGATTTGGAAGGGAAATGGGTTTACAAATTAGGGGTAATGGTAGAGCGAACATTATCGCAAATTGTAGCGATGAAACAATTAGCTTGATGGCCGATGCGGGTGTGAGAAGAGTTGGTTTTGGAGTTGAACAAGGTACAAAAGAAGGCATGAGCAAATTAAAAAAACACCTAACCCCAGAGGAGGTAATAAATGCAACATCGAGACTAGCCGAAAAGGGTATACCTGCTCTTGCTAATTTTATGTTTAATATTCCAGGCGAGGATGAAAGAGAAGAAAAGGCAACAGTAGCACTAGCCAAGGAATTAATTTATATTGGAAGAAAATATGATGTTCCTATCGAAATTGACGGGTATCCATACCGTCCATATCCGGGAACAGAAATGTATGAAAATTTGATTAGAGTGGGTTACAAAAAAGAAGACCTGACAAAAGTTGTGCAAACTGAAGGTGTGACTGGGGGTGGGAGTCATCTCCAAGTGGAACCTTACGTTCACTTGTCTGCCGTCAGTCTGGAAAGGGAGAGAGAACATAGATATATGTTCGATAGTTTAACTGAGATGTCAAATGAAGAATTACACAAATTAGACAATAAGTATAACGTCAGTATCTGTTTAGAAAGAAATAGGACACTCGGGGCCGAGAGAGGTGAATAGTATTTATTTACTTGTAGTATTCACTATTTAGAAACGGAACAAGAGCAAAAATGATTGCTTGAGAGAAAACTCCAGCTCTTTTAACTTTACCCTTTGTCAATAATCCAACTGTACCTTCCTTTTCTCCACTATCTTCTCTTTTGAATACTAAAGCGTCGGCCTGTCCTTGTTCCATGCCACCCTTAATTAGCTCAGCTATTTTTTGCGGAAGTCTAAACTCAATAGTCTTTGAGAGTCCTAATTTATCATTTTGATCAACTATAGCAACCCAACCAAATGACCACAGGCCGTCATCTCTAAATTCGACACCTGATTCAAGTCCGACGCCATAACTCGCACCAGAATAAGTACTCAAAGCGTTTTTTGCCCTATTTATAGCACCATTTTTAGTGTCGGTATTTGTTTTTGGTTGTGAGTCGACACCAGAAGAAATATCCACACCAACAACTTCAGCGTCAGGATAAAAATCCTTGACTACGGAACCAACAGCATCAATCTTTATTTTGTTTTTAGTTCCTACAGCAAAAGTTGGTGTTTTCATTTTTAGTGAGTATTGTTTTTCAGTGTACTAGAAACCAGTCTCAATTGAAAGTATTTTACAATCCCAGCGAAATTACCCAATATGCTTGCAAAAGAAACATTTGGTGGAAGTGGATATGAACCAGTAAAACTTCTCATAAACCGTAATGTGTTTTGACCTATTCTATAAAAGATCTGGAAGAAACTTCTTATATCACCAAATTCAAAAAGAAACTTGAGATGGATAGCTGTATCACTAATGCCATAGGAAAACATTTTATTTTTTAAAGAGGAAAACGTTTTTGGATGTTCATGAGCGTTAACAGCTGTTGGATCATAAATGGCAGTAAATCCATTTCTGAGTACTTTATACGTAATATCCAAATCTCCCCCTGCGCCATCGACAAAAGCCCCGGGCCCAAATCTCTCATCGTGAAACCCAATTTTTTCAAGTACTTTTCTGGGCATTACATGATTAGAACCTGCTGTACAAAGATTAACTGGAACACCTCTAAGTCTGAATTTATTAAAGAAGTCTTTTCCTAAAATAAGTTTTCGATCGCCTTTATTTAGAGCACCCTTTTTCTCCCAACGAGTTTGAACATCTGATTCTATATTGAACAATTTAACTTTACCGGAAACATAGCCAACCTTATCAGATGTGAAATTTGACTTTAAAGTTTTAAGCCAGTCTGGACTCAAAATGATATTGTCCTGGTCAACAAAGGCAACGTATTTGGAAGATGTATTTTTTAGGGCATAATTTAATGCTGCCATTTTTCCTACTCCATCTGTTCTCAGGTATGTAACAGGATATTCCGAACAGAGTTTTTTAACATCAGAAGTTGAACACCCGTCGTCTACAACAACAACTCCGTAGTCTTTATTGTCAAAATACTTGTTAGTTTCCAATGAATCCAACAGCCTTTTAATAATATGCGTGTTTTCAAGTTTAACTGGAACAAAAATCAAAGTATCATTCATATAAATTACCTTTCTTCGTGCAATTTATCCAGAAATATCTTTAATTGTTCTTGTAGATAAACCAGCGGTTTTGTTCCATCTAATCGAACTAATGGAACATCCGCTTCTATGGTGCTTAAGTATTGTTCATATTGAAACAACATTTTATCAGTGTGAGTCATCCATAAATTGCGTTCGTCGAATGGCCTCCCGTTTATTTTAGCCCTTTCTCTTGAAATTTCCGGTGGTACGTCGATAAAAATGTAATAGTCTGGTTTAAAAATTGTTTTCCCTATATTTTTTTCCACCCACCCCTTTACTTTAAAGCCTGAACCATCTTGCCTGATCTCTTCCATTGTTGTATAAAAAACCAGAGTTGATAAGTAACCTCTATCCATGAGTATGGTTCCAGAACAATCCTTCGTTTTCGCAAATTTTATTTCATCGTTCTGCATGAAATATTCTGGTATGGGATTTTGTAGATCGCGTGGAACAGATCTCACTACACAGACACAATTATTATTCGAGGCTGTTGAATCAACAAGAGACGTCTTTCCACTACAAGAAAGGCCTTCAAATATGACTAATTTTTGACGGTGGTTTTCTACACCCATTTTATAAAAACTATGGGTATTTTAGCATAAGTGGGTAAAAACTCAATATTTTTAATTTTCTCAAAAAACATACAATTTTGGTATATATTTGGTATATAATTTCAGACTGAGATGGAATTTTTAAAAATATTTTCCTCAACGGAACGGGCAATAAAGGCTCAACTTTCAGATCTAGATAAAAAACTTGCTGAGAACTCTAGAGAATTGGGAAAGCTGGGTCATGATGGCGACATGATCGATGATCCGTTTATGTTTCAGTTGCACGAGGAACGTAATCAGCTATTAAAACAAAAGGGTGAGCTTGGAAGCAGTCTTTCTTGTGGTGTTGTTACTAGTGAAACCCTAAATAGACAGGATACAGTTTCGCTTGGACATAGAGTCAAAGTTGATGTAACTTATCCAAATAACGAAACTGAGATTATCGATATTACTCTTGGCTCAAAGTTCGATCAGAAATACCATAACAAAGATGAGGATGAACAAATAGTTTCGAACGATAGTCCTTTGGGAAAAGCCTTATTCGGCAAAAAGATCGGGGACGAAGCTGAATACGAGGGTGGGGATGGTAAAAAGGGCAAGATAAAAGTTTTAGGAATATTAACATCTCGATTTACAAAATAGATTATTATTTCAATCACCCTTTATTTTTACTAATCTAAGAGTCCGAATCCACTTGGGGTGCTGCCATTTTTAACAAGATCTTGAAATTAAACTTCCTCAAAAATCGTGTGAGCCCAGATGGATTCGAACCATCGACCTTTTCCTTAAGAGGGAATTGCTCTACCGCTGAGCTATGGGCCCTTAATAACACTTCGGAGATATCCGCCTATTCTAGCAAAAAATGATTGTATTTGCATTTTATCGGCTTTAACAATCAAACCTTCTATTGTAAAGCTATTGGTAATCCTTTTATTGTCCTTGTTTGCAAGGTAAACCGACTTAATCAAAATCCCTCTATTTTGCTCGGTAGAAGCTCTAAAAATCATCAAGCCGGTCCTTGTTGGTTCAATATCGAAAAGCAAATTGTTCTTGAAGATTAAACTACCATCATCACTTACCACTTTTGTGTTATTTGCACCCCAAATGGATTGACCTGTATTTTTAGCCAACACCATCCCCACAAAATCTGATTCCTTAAGAAGAATTGGCTGTGCCAAGGCTCCAAGAATTTGACCGCTTTCAATTTGGGTCGGATCCCCTGCAATCTTTGGAATATTTTTATAAATTTCGAAATATGGATAAAACAATCCGTCACTTTTTTTCCACGAGAACTCTGAAAATGGGGGGTTGGGATAATTTAATATAAAGGGAGTCACCGCAACAATACGCTTATCGTTCCAGATATTTTTAAAGGCGTAATCATACATTCCGCCAATTTTCTCAGAATCAACTTTTTCATTTGACCACCCGGTTTCGGTAATAAAAATCGGTAAATCTTTATAAATTCCAAGCGATCTTAGATAGTTTAACTCCCAATTGAAGGTATTGACGGTTCCACGTCCTGTGTCGGTGACCTGCCCGGAAAAATCCGGGTTGGGATATGAGTGAGACGTCCATCCATCAAGATGGTCAAAAAGATTCGGTTCGGAATTCATCATCCTATCAATGAATACAGCTTCATCCATAGTATCTTTCGTATTTTTAGCAGAAGCATCAAATCCCGCCGGCAATACAAAAAAGTCTCCTGAAGCCTGATGTAGTTTTTCGGCAAAATTCAATAAATAAGTTGAGTAAGAAGCGGGATCAATTTTTCCACCCCATTCTTTGGAATGATTTGGTTCATTACCGATAATTACATATCTGTTTTGGACAACCCAATTAAGTGAATTTAAAAAGGCGATCCAGTTGTTTATTTCTGCATCATTTGGAATTTGCCAGTTGTCACCATCCACTTTTGTTGCAATTCTAACAATGGGAATTAAATGAAGCCTTCTCATCTGATCGAATGTCTGTTGCCATCGATCATGATTACGCTCAGCCTCGGTTATAACAAAAGTTACATAACCCCAGTCTCCTTCGGTAGAATTAACTAACAAAGATGCATCTTTAAGTTCGTTTTCATTATTAATATGGATACCAAATTTATTGTTAGGAACAGCCGTAGGGTTTTTTTCAGCTAAAACCCAGGAATGTGTGCTAAAAAATATAATAGAGGATAAAATAATTGCAAAAAACTTTTTCATAGATTACATTGTAACAATTATTTGACAAACTCTGAAACTATAATAGAATAGAGTCCCATGGCAAAAGAAGCAACCAAGTCCCCACACAAAAAAGAATTTTACATAAAATGCGCCGAACTTTTTAAGATCATGTCGAATCCCAAAAGACTTGAAATTCTAAATATAATCAAGGACAGGGAGGTAACAGTAAATGAAATTTCAAAAATTCTGGGAACCAGAAAATCGAACACCTCTCAACACCTTGCGTATTTGAGATACACGGGAATCGTGACTGCTAAAAGAAATGGCAAAAATATTTTTTACAAATTGGTGGATCCAAAAATTATTGACTCGTGTAAGATTCTCAGTGAAATCAAAATCAACAAATACCTCTAAAACTCCAAAGTGCCCTTAGAAAGAATCGAACTTTCATTTCACCCTTAGAAGGGGCGCGCTCTATCCGTTGAGCTATAAGGGCTTGGAGCGGCGGACGAGAATTGGACTCGCTACTTTCTCCTTGGCAAGGAGACGTTCTACCGATGAACTACCGCCGCAAGTATTTTCTACAGGCTTAATTCTACAACAAACGGGTTTAAAACTCTAGCTGGAACAACTTACTTTCTTCCGGATACAATGATGCAGTGTTAATGGAAATTCTTTTTTAAAGAAGAGCTTTTAGAAGTGCCTCACGAATATTTTTGCCGGCAAACCAGCTTTTAAGGAAAACTATCGCATGTTTATTTTTGTTCAACTCCTGAAGATAATACTTGTCCACATGTCCGCCTTTTTTAAACAAGATGTTCGCAAGTTCTTTTATTGAAAATTTGGTATAGATAGTTTAATTATACCATCTTCGTAGAACTATATGTGCTGAGACCAGGAGTCGAACCTGGATAGCTTGTTCTTCAGACAAGTGCCTTGACCACCTTGGCTATCTCAGCATGAACAAAGTGAGTGCGGAGAAAACGTTCTGCACGAAGTGCGGGTTGTTATCTCGGCACACTCTACTTCAGTGGTCGCTGAGGGATTCGAACCCCCGACCTTCTCGATGTAAACGAGACGCTCTAACCAACTGAGCCAAGCGACCTTGTGTGCACTCGGAGAGACTCGAACTCTCACGCCTTTCGGCATAGCTCCTTAGGCTACCGCGTATACCAATTCCGCCACGAGTGCTCGTCAACAAACTTATATTAATTCTCGAACATCCGCCCAATATTGTGCCCTCGAGAGGACTTGAACCTCTAAGAGCTAAGCTCATAACGTCCTGAACGTTACGCGTCTACCAATTTCGCCACGAGGGCATATTATAGCGGACCAGTCTGCCAATTCCAGAGCCTCGGCAAACTTAATCGGTCAATTATACCAGTAATCCGGATTCATTAGCAATTTAAAACAGGCAAATTATTGCCGCGAAACTTGACATTCAAGCTTGAGTTGTGGCATTCTGATACGATGGACACCGGCATTCACCTGAAGGATGAGGATTTTAGTTTTTGGAAGAACCTCATACTAGTTGCAGTCTTTTTCATAATTACACCTGTCACAATTGGTGTAAGCCTTTTTTCTCTCCTCTCATTAAAAAATAACGACATCGTAGAAAAAAAGTTCAATACTACTAATCTTATAATTTCGCCAAAATCCGGCGTAAGTGTTTATGCATCGTTGCCTGCAAATATACCCACGGTTTCGACCTCTATTCAATATGCCGACGCCAGGCCAAAAATTGTTGAGTCCTACCTGACACGCTACAATTCGCCCCTTACTCCTTATTCAAACCTGATTGTCGAGACCGCAGACAAATATTCACTAGATTTCCGTCTGATCACAGCTATTGCCCAACAGGAGAGTAATCTCTGTAAAATTATTCCACCCGGTTCTTATAACTGCTGGGGGTGGGGGATCACCAGCGTCGGAACTCTTGGCTTCGATTCTTTTGAGGATGGGATAGAGACCGTATCGAAGGGCTTAAGGGTAAACTATCTAAATAAAGGCTATTCCACGGTTTCCGAAATTATGTCCAAATACACCCCCCAAAGCAACGGCTCCTGGGCGTATGGGGTAGAGAGCTTCATGCAAGAAATGGAATAATTTAACTATATACTTTTATCCCATAGACTTGACAATCCTGTAGTTACATGCTATAGTGCTAATACGTTCCGAGGCTTAGGCATGGAAACATGACCTCGGCGTTGGGATTATATTTGGGGGGTACCGCAAGGTATCCCCCTTCTTTTTACCTACTAATAAAATACTATGAGAAAAATACTCATTTCTCTATTCATCGCTTCCGCCTTTCTTTTGAAAGCCGCGGGTGTTTCTTATGCCCAAAACATCGCCGACGGTTCGGCTTATCTTAAAGCAGAGGGTAAGGGAAACAATTTCGACTATCGCGTCGAAAGCCTTAAGATGTTTTTACAAAAATACAATTCGCCTCTGGCTCCTTATGCTGAAGAGTTCGTTGTTTACGCGGATGAAAACGGCCTTGATTACAGGCTTGTACCCGCCATCACGGGAGTAGAATCTACATTTGGAAAGCGCATTCCACCTGAATCCTATAATGCCTATGGTTGGGCGAACGGAAATTATAAATTTACTTCCTGGGAAGACTCTATTAAGCATGTATCAAAAACTCTTAAAAGTTCGTATATTGATAAAGGAGCAACCTCAATTTATGAAATTGCCAGAATTTACGCCCCGCCTTCTTCAACTTGGGGAGGCAATGTGTCGTTTTTCGTATCAAAAATCGACACACTACCGCTCAACTTTGATATATAATCTAAGCGCGCCGGGGTGGTGAAATGGCATACACGCATGGTTTAGGACCATGTGCCGTCAAAGGCGTGCAGGTTCGACTCCTGTCCCCGGCACTTCATTATTTTTTTGTGTTAATATTAGCTATGGAGGCTAAATCTCTTCACATTCATAAAAAGCAAGATTCCTCTTTCAGAAATATCTTATTTATGATGATTCCCATTCTTGTTTTTTTAGCCACTTTTGCTTTATCTATTAACATTTTCAGATGACCAAAAAGATTATTCTTCCGATTATAGCCACTGCTCTTTTTATAACTGCTGTGGGTCTTTTTATTAAAAAGGCTGAAGTTGCCAACCCGACTGGACAATCGTCTACCGCAAACCCTAATACCATTGTCCGTATAAACGATATTGATATCTCTGTCAGTTTGGCCAAATCTCAGGAGGAACGTGAGAAAGGTCTTTCCGGAGTTTCTTCTCTTGGTACAAATTCAGGCATGCTTTTTGTTTTTGAAGATAGTCAGAAAGCTCCAACTTTTTGGATGAAAGACACGCTTATCCCTCTCGACATAATCTGGATCAAGGACGACCAAATTATAAGAATCGATAAAAACGTTCCCGTTCCCGACAAAAACACCCCGGATAACAAATTGCCGACCTACTCTGCGGGCAGTCCTGTAGATTATGTTTTGGAGGTAAACGCAGGTTTTTCGGATACCAACTCCATTAAAGTAGGTGATAAAGTAGATTTATTAGGAATTTAACAAAGAAAATTCCTCCAGCTCTTTTACCCCTCCGAATGCGATTCTGTCCAAAACAACTTTGGCACCGGAAAAGCCTCTGGCGGGAGCAACTGTAAATGCTCCCCAACGGTCATTCACCAGATCGAGGCTGCGGACTATTTTTTCCTTTTTAATTTCATCTTCAAAAAAATTAAGCTGGAGACTTTCATTTTTGCTCAAATTAAAACAGGAGACGGCTATGTTCAAAACCGGACTGTCGGGGTTTGCCTCCGATAAAAGCTTAAAGGCCGCCCTATAGATATCCCTGGTATCAAAATAATTTTTATTTATCTGCCTTCCTTTGTGCCAGTAGGTTCCATTTTTGTAGACAAGAGCCAAGTGCACCCCGGAAGCCCGGTATCCGGCGGTTCTTAATCGGCTGCACATCTTCTCGGTAAGTCTGGCAAGAATTGGCGCAAGATCTTCCGTTTTTGAAATATTCTTGCCGATTGCCACAGAATTCCCATAGCTTCTTCTTGCAAATTCAATATCATCTATTTCGTACCCCAAAAGGCGCATTTGCCAATAAAGTCCGGTTATTGAATGAAACGCAGATTTTAATTTCCAAACGGGTGAGCTATAAAAATCCAGGACTGAGTAAATTCCAAAAGCATTTAATCTGGCCGCGTTTGCGCTTTTTATGCCTGTCAAATCTGTGAGTTTAAGTTTTTTGTAAATCTCTTTAAAATTATCTTTATTTATCTCATCCAACCCGTCAGGTTTATGAAGCCCGGCAGCAATCTTGGCTAGATACCTATTGGGTGCTATCCCTATCGAAACTGTCAACCAATCTCCGATCTCTTTTTTAATTCTTTCTTTGATTTCCTGTCCGACCACCCTTAAAGGACTGTCCTTTAAGGTGGCATAATCTTTAAGATTGAGGGCAAACTCGTCTATCGACTTTGGGGAAAAGTTATTTGTGTATTCAGAAATCAGATTCCTGAGTTTCAAATGCACATTTCTATATTTCCAAGGATCCGGTTTGAGTACTACAAGTTTGGGGTAAATGTTTTGGCCTTCAAAAACACGCATTCCGGTTTTAATACCAAGTTTTTTGGCTTCAATCGAAGATGCCAAGACACATCCGCCCCGTGTAGGGTAGGAGGCCACAACAAGTGGTTTACCCCGAAAAAAGGGATTTGCCTGCTGCTCAATAGTCGCAAAGCAGGAATTAATGTCGATATGTAAATTAAAAGATGGCGCAGTGTTAAATTCCATTTTCTATTTCTTCAAGTTTCCATCCCAGGGTTTCAGTATCAAAAACGAGCCTCATAAATAAAGTTTCCGTAACAACAGAAAAAACGTGATAAAGAGTGGTTCCTTTGTGGTAGGTGTGATGCAAGCCTATTTTTTTAACTTTGTAAACGCGGTTTTTCCACTTTACCCATCTGGGATATTCGTTCATTCCCACTCCCACTTTTTCATTTATGCTTTGCATTTTATTGTCTTTGCGGTCTTATTTATTTTCATTATCTTCCCGAAGAAAATACGAATCAAGTACATAAAAATGCATCAAATGTTAAAATAAATCATGTCAAAATCGAGACAAATTGTTTTTTACGTACTACTTGCCATTATCTTTGTTTTGATCGGCTGGTTCGGCCGTGTCCTATATACTCTCCCCAAGGAAACCAGCCCTATTACAGAGGCGGTTTCTCAGATTAAACCCACACCTCTTTTGAAATACTCCATAGAAAACTTGTCCAATACAAATTTTGAGGAATCAAAAATTGAAATAGGAGAAATTCTTGATGAAACGGAAGAATATACTTCCTACAAATACTCTATGCGTTTTAGCCCTGATTTTTCGGAAAATGTAAAAACAGTTACGGGAATGATAAATATACCCAAAAAGGAGGGGAGTTTCCCCGTCATTGTCATGTTTAGAGGTTTTGTTAACCAGGAGATTTATACAACTGGTATCGGTACCAGACCGTCTGCAAAAGTTTTTGCTGAAAACGGATATATAACAGTCGCCCCTGATTTTCTTGGCTACGCGGATAGCGACGAAGAGGCAGAGAATATTTTTGAATCCCGTTTTCAAACCTATGTAACGGCAGCGGTAACCATAAAATCCGTGCCATCAATAGAAAACTGGAATAAAAAGAATATTTTTATTTGGGGGCATTCAAACGGCGGGCAGGTGGCTTTGACAAGCCTTGAAATTACCGGTTTTGATTATCCCACTGTTCTTTGGGCGCCTGTAGGCAAGCCATTCCCTGCCTCCATTCTTTATTACGTCGACGGGGCAGAGGATGGGGGCAAGCTTCTCATTACAAAACTTGCAGAATTTATGGACATTTATAACGCCAAAAGTTTTTCACTGACCGAACATTTTGACAAAATTAAAGCTCCGATTGAAATTAACCAGGGCACTGCGGACACCGCCGTTCCTTATTGGTGGAGTGATGAACTTGTAGAAGCGCTCGAAAAAGCAGATGTCGATGTTACCTATAAGAAATATTTCGGCGCCGATCACAACCTCGTCCCTGTCTGGAATAGTGCCGTTGAAAATTCACTGCTTTTCTTCAATTCACACAAGAAGTAAAGACTTAAAATCCTAATCGGAGAATACTAACAATAAAGATAGCTAACTCTTTCAAAATCCGCTAAATGCTTTTTATATGTGCGGCCCGCCTTTATCGCGCCCACACTCCTATCTTTTACTTAAACTATCAGCTTTTGGCTAATAGTTACTGTCTTGGTTCCATGGGCTTGGCAACATTGACATTAATCTTACGACCTTTTAATTCGTATTGATTAAATTTTTCAATTGCTGCTTGTGCTTCGGCATCGCTTCCCATTGTGACGAAACCAAAACCACGGCTTCTGCCAGTCATTCTATCTGTTATGATAGCTGCATCAGCTACTGTTCCGGCTCCTGCAAAAAGGGCTTTTAGATCCTCAACACTTACTTCCCACGCTAAATTACCAATAAATAATTTGGATTGCATTTATTTTAAAATTTTCACCTCCCTTTAAAGAAGTCTGAACAAAGGTTGAGCTTGATACTATCGAAGCCACACTATCCCTTGAAAACTCTGTGTATAGTATATAATAATTGGTATCAAATGACAAATACGGGGAGCAAAACTGATTCCAAGAATGAACCGGCAGATAAACCCGGTAGTGTACCCAAGATTCCCACTTTGAATTTTGGATTCAAGCGTACATCCATGTTTTCCGGAAACAAAGGATTTATGCCCAAAGGCGCGCCAAGGACTAAATTTAACCAGTCAACTTTCCACACTCAGCATAAAGGAGGCCCCAGCGGGGGGAAATAAGAGTAGCCAGAAGGCAACACCTGCGGTATAATACCCTCATGAATGACAAGATAACGCATGTTATAGCCAAAGAGGACAACGGTAATATTCAAATCACCTTTACCATTCCTTTTGCTATCATCCAAAAAGAGGAGGAGGAAGCTTTGAAGGAATTTGCCAAGGAGATTGAGGTCCCGGGTTTCAGAAAAGGTATGGCTCCTATCGAAAGAGTTAAAGACAAAGTTTCCCAAAATGATTTAATTGAGCATGCATTGGGTCATGTTCTACCAAAAGCTTTGGGCGACGCTATTACCGAAAGCAAGCTTCAGATTGCTATTTATCCAAAATTTGAACTTATCAGTGCCAAAGACGGCGAGGCCTGGCAAATCAGAGGAATAACCTGTGAATTACCTAAATTTGAGCTTGGTGACTATAAAAAAGCTGTGGCCGGAGAATTCAGAAGTGCATCTTTGGTTGTTCCCGGAAAAAATGATAATGATAAAGGGGTCATGACGCGCGAACAAAAAGAACAAATAGCCATTAAGGCCCTCCTTGAGAACACCAAAATTCAGATTCCTCAAATATTAATTGAGGAGGAGGCTGACAGCCGACTTTCAAGCCTTTTGGGCAGATTGGAAAAATTAGGTTTGGCACTGGAAAACTATCTTGCTTCAGTTGGCAAAAAAGCAGAAGACCTGAGAGCCGATTATGCCAATCAGGCACGCGAGGCAATTTCGCTTGATCTTATTTTAACCAAAATTGCCGAAGAGGAAAATCTTAAAATCGATCAAAAAGAAGTTGAATCCGCCCTTAATATGTCACAGGTTGACAAAAATGCATCACAAAACCCTTCCGATATAGAAAATAGAAAAAGATTAATGGAGTCAATTTTGAGGCGTCGTGCAGCTCTGGATTTTTTGATAGGCTTGGGATAAACTCGTCACTAAAATGGCGGTTCAAAACAAAAAAAACCAACCAAATATAACTCGCCAAAACATCGTAGAGTCCATAAAGGACCTGGGTGGGAGCACTGCGACCCAAACAGCAGACCTGGTCAAGGATACTTCAGCGGATTTTATCAGAGAGCTTTTGGGGCTTCCTTTAGCGAATGTCAAAAGATCAGGAGAACTTACTGAAGGTCGATCTATTCAAATGAGCGAGGTCCTAAGCGGCCGGGAGGAGCGAAATTCCAAAGAAAGAAAACAGGTTAATTTTGAAAAAAGGCTTATCTCCGAAGAAAAAATGGCTAGCCAGGAAAAAAGCCAGGCTTTAAAAGTGGAACTTCAAGCTATAATGCAGGAGGTTAAAAAAGTAGCCGAAAGTACGGAAAACCTGGGGACCGATTTGGTTGCGGCGTCCATGACTGCTCCGGTTGAACCGGGAGTTTATCACGTTAACTTTTTTACCAACTTGCTTGGGTTTTTGAGATCATTCAGAGAAAAAATTGACTTGACATCTACTTGGCTTGCATCGGCAAATAAACGCGCGGAAAAGAAAAACTATTGGGCAACGTATAAAAAGAAAGGCAGTTCATTCCTACTTTCTCCGGACCATTATCTTTCCAGGTCAGCCGGTTAATTTTTGAGGCAAATTACGGAGATTTTTGCATTTAGAATCACAAAATGATAATATACATACTATGGGTACTATAGATAGGCCTTATTATAAACATTTTATTTTTGAAGTTGCCTGCAATTTTGAGAATGCAAATTCTATTGATTGGCTTAAAAACAAGACTGATTTGTTACTAGAGGCTCTCGGAATTAAAAAACTAAAAACAGTTTACCATCAGTTCCAGCCTCAAGGGATATCTCTTGTTTATATACTTTCTGCCTCACACATTGCCGTACACACATGGCCAGAAAACAACTATGTTCAATTTGATCTTATCTCATGCCAGACAGATATCGATTTAGACAATCTAACTTTAGCCATGGATAAGGTTTTTGGTGAACTTGAACATAGTGTAAAACACCTCGAATATTAGCCCAAAATTTGATTTTTTATGATTTTGTGCAATAATATAGGACATGTCTCAAGAGCAAGAAGGCTTTATTGCAGATGTTTGGCCAACAGGAAGGTGTGATATGGATTGTCCTTTTTGTTATGGTGCAGATGTACCAATAGTTCATTCTGGCCAACCGCTTCTTTATCCTCCTACACCTGAAACAATATCACTAACAGGCTCGAATGAACCCAGAAACGAAGTCTCAATCGACGAATTTAAGAATGCTTTGAGAAAGCTTAAAGATTCAGGCCTTAACAAAATCAACATTGGCGGAGGTGAACCTCTAATGCGTTCAGAAACATCTGAAATTATAAGGTTTGCAAAACAAGATCTTGGACTCACGATCTATCTATCAACTAATGGCACCTTTCTAAAACGCAGATACGACGAAATTAAGGACTATATTGACATACTTGGACTTCCACTGGATGGTAGCTCTCCTGAGATGAATATCGCCGTGGGGAGAAGAGAATATCTATTTACCAACATATTATCTATTCTCACAAACTTTAAAGATAACCCACCTTCCCACAAAGTGAAAATCGGCACTGTTGTTTCAAAAATAAACCTTGGAGATTTGATAAATATCGGCAACGTTCTTTTTAGAAATTCTAAAATTTATAAACCGGATATTTGGAGAGTCTATCAATTTGAAACATTAAAAGAAGGTTTAAAAAATAAGGAAATGTACCAGATTTCTGATACCGAATTTGCCAAAGCGTGCAATGAGATAAAACGGACCTTTCCAGACGTTGCTATAAATCCAAGATCAAACCAAGATCACTCAAATGCTTACTTTTTTGTTACGCCGGATCTTATGATCCAAACTGTAGACAATTCACATAAAAGTTTTGCCGATCTTAGAACAACTTCTCAAGAAAAATTGGAAAGCCTAATAAAAGAGCGAACAGAAACCGCTCACAGAGCCGAACAAAATCGAAATTGGATCGCTCCGACAATGGCAAACAAGAATGAAAAACTTATCTAAAATAAATAAAATCGATTTCTCAAAAGTTGTTGAGTCTGGTGAACCTTTTCAGTTTTATAAAGAATTAGCTAACTCAATTTTGAAATATCTTGAAAATAACAAAAAGGCAACTTTTCAAGAAATTATTAAATACGTGGGTGGTAGCGACAGAAGAACACTCAGACTTTTAGATCAGATGGTTTCAATTAAAATTATTGAATATAAGAGGCCTTTGTTTTATTGTAACCCCGAAATCAGTCAGGAGCTTACGATTTCGAAAACCAGATGTTACGAGTGTGATTCGATGGTCGTAGATATTAAGTCTTCAAAGGAAATGAAAGATCTACTTAAGTTTATGAGGGCAGTTATCAGTGCTAGACCCGAACCAACATTCATTTTTGACCAACGACCTGTAACCCCGGAGACTACCGTTCGAAGAGTTGCATATATGTTACAGCGAGGGGATGTTCAAGGGAAAAAGGTCGCAATTTTAGGCGACGATGATTTAACGAGTATTGCTCTTGCTAAAACTGGTCTAGCTAAAGAAATAGTAGTTTTTGACATAGACAAACGACTTTTGGAATATATCGAGAAAATATCAAGAAGTGAGAAATTAAACATTAATACACTATCTCAAGATCTTATTAAAAAATTCCCTCAAAAATATATAAATTATTTTGATACATTTCTTACAGATCCAACGCCAACCCCCAAACCCATCACACTATTCACGAGCCTCGGAATTAAGAGTCTAAAAAATAGAAAAGGCTCTATTGGATATGTGTCTCTTTACCCGTCTCATATGGAAAAGGAATTATACTTCCAAAAAGCTTTGTCAAAAATGAACGTACTAGTTACTGATATGATTCCTTACTTTGGACAATATGACTTTGTTAAATTCACCTATTCAGGTGAAGATCTCAAGCTTCTAAAAAAATACTCCTCCAAAGAGCAGAAAATCTCTTTCTGGGAATATTTTATGCGCTTTGAAACTACTGAAACAACTAAGCCAATTGAGATGAAATTGACACCTTTGGATCTTTTGGGTAGAGCCACAAAACGCGTGCTGAGTGATCCGTCAAAAGATCCTGTGATAAGTGACAGAAATGCCCCTAAATTTATAACAGATTCTGTTAATCAAATTAAAAAACTTATGGAGGAAAATAAATGAGCGAAATAGTTAGAAGTCCTTACATGATGGTTAAACCATATACTGCTCAGCATTTAGATACTCTTAGCGAAACCATCACAAATAGCGGGTTAAGCATTAAGTCTGCCTTTTCAACAAATCAGTGGTCAAAAGCAGCCCGTGGAATTTACCAAAAAAATGTTGATCGAGATGGCGTCCAATTCCAAGTGGGACTAGAGGGGCATATAAAGCTTGTTAATCATTTTTTTGGAGATAATGCTCTTGTCTTATTTGTGGAAGGAAACGGTCAGAAAGAGCAGGATATGCAAGATGTCCTATGTTTAGCGCAGGCTGCAAAAAGGGGATTCAGAAAAATAATGCCCGCAGGGCAGAACCTGCAGGATATTGTGATTATGATGAATCTAGATGAGGTTGATACTAGGTGCGAGACAGGGTCGTTCCCTGCAGGAGTAATAGGAATACAAACCACAAACGGTGAATTTCAAAAAGTTTCACCACACAAAGGTCATTGGGATTACTTTTACTTCAAATACGTTCATGTACCAGACGATGTTGAAAGTCTGATGGATGAAATAAATATACTGGATAAGATGGGTATTTTGGATAAAAAAAATGAAATTACCTTTGAAGATTTTACTGTAATGGCTAAATTAAAAACTTTAGTTCCGCCCAGTAAGCTTAAATAACTTCTCTAATCGTAATGTCGACCTCACCAAACTGAATTGTGTCTCCTGCCTTTTTGCCGATTATTGCTTTCGTAATGGGCGCAGACAATGAAAGAAGTCTAAAATCTCCAAATTCACCGCCACCACTTGGTATTACAATCACCGTTTCATTTTTGACTGAGGATTCAGGATCGCTGAAATCCCATATAAATACAGAGCCAGCTTCAACTTTGCCACTTTCATTCCCACCTGAATCTAAAATTTCCTGAAGCTGTAGCGATTTTTCTCTATAAGCGGCATGTTGGTGGTCATGAAGGTTCACTCTGAATTCAAGTTTAATCATCTCGTCTGGTTGTTTAGATTGCCAAGGCCCGTCAAAATTTGACGATGATTTAAGAAGCTCCGTAGCCGCATCTTCTTCTCGTTGGGCCAGGCTTTTGATGGTAGACAGTGCATGTTCCAATATTTGTTTCCGCCTTTCGCCTTCCTGTATAAATTCTGGTGACATATTGGTTTATTAAGTAAATATTTTTTTTAAGAGTTTCTTTGCAAGATTGTAGGAATATAGCTTGTGTATATTCTGATTTTCCCAGTTTACCGAATTCTGGTATTCATTCTTCGTATAAGGTTTAAGGTTTAATTCACGCGCAACTGTTTCGGGATCAGCTTTACCCAAAGATTCCACCTCCCAGGTAAAATAATCGTTGGTATACCTTGAAAGCTTTATTTCGCAACCCTTGTATTTAAACGCCCAACTTTCCCAAAAATAAATCATGCCTCTTTCGAATCCAAGCTCGTTAAAAAGGGTAATGGAATTCAAAAATTCACCTTCATTCAAGTTGATATCTATTTCCTGTCTTTTTTTGGCATGGATTTTACCAATCTTGAGACTTAATTTCTCTAAACTACCGGTTTTTTTAATTCTAAGGTCAATTTGATTATCCGATTTCCAAGTCCTTGTTTTTTGATCAAATCCGGGGGATAGATCCACAGAAAGCCTTTTATGGTAGTCAATAAGCTTGCTGTTTTTCTTAAGCAGTCTAAAAGACCGATCAAATTCGCTTTTGTTTGCCTTACCTCTTACCTCAATTTCAGTCTTCTTCATGGCCATAATTGTATCTTATAGTGGCAAGCAAATCAAGCTACGACCGTGGGGCGATTTTAACACAAGACAGCAGAATTTGATGTACAATTTTGACTATGAACCATTCGATTGATGAATCTCTTGATTTAGTAGATACTAATGACAAAGTAATTGGAAAGATGAGTCGGTCTGAAGTATACGATAAAGGTTTATCGAATTTTAGAACCATAAATGTTTTTTTGGTTAATTCAAAGGGACAAATTTGGATACCCAGAAGATCAGCGAACAAGAAAACATTCCCCCTATGTCTTGATATGAGTGTTGGTGGCCATGTTGAATCTGGTGAATCTTATAGCAAAGCTTTTAAAAGAGAATTGAACGAAGAACTAAACATCGACAGTGACAGGGTTAAATACCGCGTGTTGGGCAAAGTTACTCCCATCGAAAATGGTGTTTCATGCTTCTCTACTATTTACGAAATAAAATCTGACTCCACTCCAGACTACAATAAAGGTGACTTTATAGAATATTTCTGGCTAACACCAAAAGAGATTCTGGAGAAAATAAATGGAGGAGACAAAACAAAAAGCGATCTGCCAAAATTAATAAAAACTTTTTATCTATAAAAGTGAGTGGACGCTGAGGGGCTCGAACCCCCGACCTCATTCACGTCAAGAATGCGCTCTAACCAACTGAGCTAAGCGTCCGACATGTGTATTCTATCTTATTTTGGAAGATTCTTCAAAAGCTCACGGCATACAATTAGGCCAAAGACCGCCTTTACCGATACCTATCGCATAAGCCGCCGTCTGGACTGCCTCTTCAGCGTTCAAACGTAGATTCGGATCCGGATCTTCTCCAAATTCCTTTCTCAAATTTTTCCAGGTAGTGCTACCAAACTGGTAAAGTCCGGCGTATCCCAAATTTTGTGCGCTGGCATTAAATCCCGATTCACAAACTGCAACATGCCTGAGCACATCCGGGCTTACCGAGTATTGAGCCGCAAACCTATTAATAAATTCATTAATTTGCTGAGAAGTAAATACAGGCTGCGGGGGAAAGGTGGGTACGGGTGTGGGTGTCCGCGTCGGTAGAGGCTTCGGGGTAACGGTTGCCTCCGGGGTCGCGACAGGAGCCGGAGAAGGAGTGTTGGTAACGGTTGCCTCGGGTTCGGGAGAGGCGGATACCGTAATTGATAACACTTTGTCCTCTTGCCGCGGTTTTTGTATTACATACAAAGTAATTAATTCCGCAAAAACGATTAAAAGTAGCGCCGGGACCACGATATTTCTCATTCTGAATATTTTACCACCTAGACCGGTCCCTTAAGCTTTTCTTAAGGTTAATGCTTTATATTTGTATTTAGAAAGGAGGTATAAATGAGGCCCACTTTACTTGGAAAGTGAAAGCCAAAAAAAATGGATAAGTCTTTTTAACATTGTGCACGCTCAGATCCGATCCGATTATAAATAACTTTGTTGGACAGGTGGGTACAATATTAAAAGGTTTACTCTAGATCGTGCGTAACTTTGGCGACTCCTACTATTTTGTGGGGGTCGCCATTTTTATTGTTAAACAACAAAAAGCCAAAAAAGGATGGCGAGAATTATTCTATAAACCCCAAAAACAATAAAGTTATGTTTTTTTACGAAATTAACAAGGAATTTAATGGTAAACATGGCAAAAATGAAAGAAAGTGCGGTTCCCACTATGAGAGTCAGGCTGTCGGTACCTGCTATATATTGTCTGGATTTATACAAATCCAAAGACGACGCCCCAATCATTGTCGGTACCGCCAACAAAAATGAGAACTCTGTGGCTGTCGGTCTTGTTAAACCGACACTCAGACCGCCTATTATTGTTGCGGCAGCTCTGGACATGCCGGGAATTATCGACAAACATTGAAAACATCCCACCAAAAATGCTTGTTTATAGGTAATTTCCTGAAGATTTATCTCTTTTACTTCTTGCTCCAGCCCGCCGGCAGACATGTTTTTACCCTTC
This sequence comes from uncultured Gammaproteobacteria bacterium, assembly GCA_964606975.1. Taxonomy (GTDB): domain Bacteria; phylum Patescibacteriota; class Microgenomatia; order UBA8517; family UBA8517; genus UBA8517. Next base: position 26,926 of record CAZSGY010000021.1, read on the forward strand.
TCCTTTTTCATTATGATAATTTCAACAAGTATCAAAGCAACACCCCCCCAAAAAATTGCGTTCAGAGTAATTGACGGACTGCCCAAAAGAAAATTTTTGATAAAAGGATATAGAACAAAACCTACAGTAGCAGTCGGAATAAAGGCTATAATTAGCCTTTTAAGTATGCCGGGATTAAAAAATTTCTTGGTGTATAGAACCACTACCGCCATTATTGCCCCAAGCTGAATGACAATCTCAAAAGTTTTAACAAAATTATCTTCATTAATACCTAACAGTTTTGAAGCTAAAACCAAATGACCGGTAGAAGAAATGGGTAAAAATTCTGTTACTCCTTCAATAAACGAAAGTATGAAAGTCGAAAGCCAACTCATAAAAATCAGTATACCGAATTCCGAAACGTGGTTAAAGATGGTATAATTACGTCTGTTCCGATACGAAATTCGCATGAATTTCGGGATGAGAAGCAGCGAACTTGTTTCGACAAGGGCTCGTGGTATACCGGTAACACGCTTCCATGGCATGGAAGAGTAGCGGGTCCAATTCCCGCCGAGTCCACTCTTCGCCCTTCGGGCTACGAAGTGGCACTGCCACAAGTATCTTTGAAGAGTGTCCCTAGCGAAGCGAAGCAGAGTGGGACCAGTCTAATGCATTATTGCTATATTTTGTATTTAGCGAACGGTAAGTACTATGTTGGTTATTCCTCTGATTTAAAAGTGAGAATATCCGAACATAAGTCAGGCAAGGTACACGCTACCAAGCATAATTTACCTGTCAGATTGGTTTATTACGCGGCTTTTGTCTCAAAAAATAAGGCTTTGGAATTTGAAAGATATTTAAAAACAAATTCAGGCTTTGCTTTTAGAAACAAAAGACTGTTATAATAGGCTATAGGTTAATAATCCCGTAAAGCTTCAGCGAAGTAGGGTTTTTATCAAAAATATGGAAATACGAAACGTTGCTATTATTGCGCACGTCGACCACGGTAAAACTACCCTGGTAGATGCTTTGCTGCACCAAAGCCACACCGAAATGAAAAAAGAGATCGCTGAGCAATCTGCGATCTTGGATTCAAACGAGCTTGAGCGCGAGCGCGGAATTACAATCTTTAGTAAGAACGCATCGGTTCAGTATAAAGGGGTAAAAATAAATATTATCGATACCCCAGGACATGCCGACTTCGGAGGGGAAGTGGAGCGTGTTTTATCTATGGCAGACGGCGCGCTTCTTTTGGTGGATGCGAAAGAAGGTCCAATGCCTCAAACCCGCTTTGTACTTCGTGAGGCGCTTAAATTGGGATTAAAAATCATTGTTGTTGTCAATAAAATTGACAAAAAGGGTGCAAGACCTGAATGGGTACAGGGGAAAACTTTTGATCTTTTTGTAGAGCTGGGGGCAAACGAAGAAACCGCTCTTTTTCCCACAGTCTATGCTTCAGGGCGCGACGGCCTTGCCGGGCTTGAACCAGATATTACCAAAATGACCGATATATCGCCCATTTTTGATTCTATATTAAAGTATATTCCCGAACCGGACGCACACCCGGGAGAGCCTCTTCAAATGCTTGTAAGTAATATTACCTACGATAATTACAAAGGTAGAATCGCTATAGGCAAAATCCATTCCGGAAGTATTAAAAATGGCCAGGATATTATTCACATCAACCGTGACGGAATTCAGAAAAAATACAAAATTACTTCGCTTTTTACCTTTAAAGGTTTGGGGAAAGTAGAGGAAAAAGAAGCATTAGCGGGAGACATAGTTGCCGTAAGCGGAATACCGGATGTAAATATTGGAGAAACTATTGCCGATCCCATTACCCCTATTGCCTTACCACTTTTAGATATTGAGCAACCGACCGTTAAGATGATATTTAAAGTGAACGATTCTCCTTTCGGAGGAAAAGAGGGAGAATTTAAGACCAGCAGCCAACTCCGCGCACGACTTTATAAAGAACTTGAAACCGATGTAGCTTTGAAAGTTGAGGACAATACTGATGGCACCTGGACCGTTTCAGGCAGGGGAGAACTTCATTTGGCAATTCTTATTGAAAGAATGAGAAGGGAAGGGTACGAATTTCAAGTAAGCCGGCCCCACGTTATCAATCACGTCGTCGACGGGAAGGTAATGACACCATTTGAAAAAGTTTATGTTGAAGTTCCTGAGGAATATTCCGGCGTTATTATTCAAAAAATGGGGCAAAGGCACGCAAAAATGGACAACCTGGAAACCACCGAAGGAATTACTTATATTGAATTTACGGTTGCAACGAAGGAACTTATCGGATTTAGGAGTGAATTTATAACCGATACCAAAGGTCTTGGAATTATAAACTCCGCTTTTTATGAATTTCTTCCTGATGACGGATTCACCCGCAACAGGGATCGCGGAAGCATGGTCGCCTACGAATCCGGAGAAACAAGATTGTATGGTATGACTCAGGTACAAGATCAGGGTGAGTTTTTTATTGGACCCGCAGAGAAAGTTTATAAAGGACAAGTTATCGGACAATGTAACAGAAGCGGAGATTTGAGGGTTAATGCCTGCAAAGAAAAGAAGTTGAGCAATATGAGAAGTAAGGGTGACGGCACAATGGAACATTTTAATGCGCCACGTAGAATGGGGCTTGATGACGCGCTGGAGTATATTGATGATACAGAGTTAGTTGAAGTAACTCCCAAGTCAGTCAGGATCAGAAAAATTATTTTGGATGAAACGGAGGCCAGAAAGGCCGCCAAATTGACAAAACATTGACTTTAGCATCCCAAAAAGCTAAATTATTGTTAGAAAGTTAGTTTTACTGTGATTCGAACTCACCAATCGAGGAGCGAAACTAACTACCACGAGAAGTAATTGAAGTGGAACCACGCTTCGGAAGCTTCGGCGCAAGCTGACTTCACAAGTCGTCTTCAAGGAAGTATCATTAAACTATGGATTTAGAAAAGTTAAGACATTCTTGCTCCCATCTTATGGCAGCAGCCGTTATGGAATTGTGGCCCGAAGCCAAGCTTACTCTTGGTCCGGCGATTGAGGAAGGATTTTACTACGATATCGATTTCGGTGATGCAAAAATTTCCGAAGATGATTTTCCAAAAATTGAAAAGAAAATGCACGAGATTGCAAAATCGTGGAAAGGATTTGAAAAACAATCAATTTCGCAAGAGGACGCCTTGCAGGCGTGTGGGGATAATAAATATAAAAGGGAACTTATAGAGGAGATTGCCAAAAAGGGTGAAGAAATAACTTTTTATAAAGCAGGAAATTTCTCGGATCTGTGCCGGGGAGGGCATGTCGAAAAACCTTCAAAAGATTTGAAATTTTTTAAGCTTCTTTCCGTAGCCGGTGCCTATTGGAGGGGAGACGAAAAAAACAAAATGTTAACCCGTATTTACGGCACTATTTTTCCGACACAAAAGGAGTTGGATGAGTATCTGGAAAGAGTGAAACTTGCCGAAGAATCTGATCATAGGAAAATCGGTAAGGAGTTAAATCTTTTTGTATTTTCTGACTTAGTCGGAAAAGGTCTGCCGCTTCTTACTCCCAAAGGATCAATTATTAGACGGGAACTCGAAAGCTTTGTCGTTGATGAAGAAACAAAAAACGGCTACAAGCACGTTTATACACCGCCACTCGCTAAAACAGATCTTTACAAAACTTCCGGGCATTACCCTTACTATAAAGACACGATGTATCCTGTTATGAAAGTTGACGAAGAAGAACTAATTCTCAGGCCCATGACCTGTCCTCATCACTTTATGCTGTATAAAAGTACGCCACATAGCTACAAGGAGCTTCCTCTTAAAATAGCCGAGATTTCGCCACAATTCAGGTACGAAAAGAGCGGGGAGCTTTCGGGTCTTATGAGAGTCAGAACATTTACTCTCTCAGACTCTCACATTTTTGCAACAAAAGAGCAGGCTGAAGAAATTATTAAGGATGTAATAAATTTGATAAACGACCTTAACGGAAAGCTTGGGTTTGAGGTCGGTACCGATTACCGCTTCAGACTTTCCCTGGGAGACAGAAATGATGAGAAAAAATATTATAAAGATAATAAGGCTTGGGATTACGCAGAAAATGTTTTGAGAAGCGTGCTTAAAGAAATCGATGCACCATTTTTTGAAGCTCCGGGTGAGGCTGCCTTTTACGGACCCAAAATCGATGTCCAAATGAAAAAGGTAAATGGGTCTGAGGAAACGGCATTTACTGTCCAATACGATTTTGTTATGCCAAAAAGATTTGAGCTGAAATATATTAATGAAAAGGGGGAGGAGGCCGAACCTATCGTTATTCATAGAGCTTCAATTGGTGCAATTGAACGAACAATGGCATTTTTAATTGAAAAATACAGAGGAAATTTTCCAACTTGGCTTACCCCTGTCCAGGTTAAAGTCTTGCCAATTACCGAAAATCATCTGAAATACGCAAACAAAGTGGTTGAGGATCTGAAAAATGCCGGAGTTAGGGCAGAAATTGATGATAGAAACGAAAGACTTCAGGCAAAAATCCGTGACGCCCAGTTATCAAAAGTTTCCTATATGTTTATTGTCGGCGACAGGGAAGCTGAGGCTGGAAAGGTGGCTGTAAGGAAAAGAAACGGGGAAGATTTGGGGTCAAAGGATCTGGAAGAATTTATTAAAGCCGTAAGGAAGGAAATCGACGAAAAGGCTCTTCCTTAACTCCACTTGAACAAATTTCACTTTTTAGGTACAATTCACGTATAGTTAAACATTGGTAAAACAAAATCTTTTTTGGCGTACAGACTTTCGGATCAGAGCCCCGGCGCTTCGAGTCATAGATTCTGAAGGCAAGCTAGTGGGAGTTTTGAGTCGGGACGAAGCGATTGCAAAAGCAAAGGATGCAGGATTAACTTTAGTCGAAATTGCACCCAACGCAACGCCGCCTGTAGCTAAAATCGTAGATTTTGGTAAGTTTAAGTATTCGGAGGAGAAAAAAGCACGTGCACAAGCTAAAAAAGTAAAGGGTGGGGAAGTCAAAGAAATTCGTTTTTCACCGTTTATAGCAGAAAACGATTTTAATGTTCGGATCGGGAGAATTAAAGAGTTTTTTGAAGACAAGAATAAAGTCAGGGTTGTGGTCGTATTTAGAGGGCCGCAAATGAGAGTTAAGCACGTAGGTTACGATGTAATTAACAGAATTAAAAAAGCTTTTGGTGATACAATCATTACCGATATGGAGCCAAAGTTTTTAGGTAAACATCTGGTAACCGTAATTTCGCCGTTAAATAAGGTAAAAGTCAAAGGACAGGAGACAAAAGAAGATAAAAATGAGCAAACGAAAAGTTAGAAAATCAATTACGAACAGATTTAAGGTAACCAGAACCGGCAAGGTTATGCGTCGCCAGGGTTTTAGGAGACATCTTAAAAAGAGTAAAACGAGCAAACAACTCACAAACTTAAAGAAAGTTATTGAGCTGAAGGGTTTTTATGCTAAGAAGATAAGACGCGCAGTAGGTAAAAGAGTTCATAAAAAATCGGTGAAAGTCGAAAAATAATACTATGAGAGTTAAATCAATTTCAGCCAGAAGACATAGGAAAATGCTTGCCCGTGCAAAAGGTTATAAGCAAGCAAGAAGCAAAAGAATTCAAGTTGCCAAAGAAGCTTTGGTACACGCCGGTTCTTATGCCTACCATGGCAGAAAACTCAAGAAAAGAGATTTAAGAAGCCTTTGGATCACCAGAGTGGGTGCGGCTGTCAAAGAAATGGGTATTTCCTACAGCAAATTTATAGCCGGACTTAAAAAAGAGAAAATTGAAATCGACAGAAAAATTCTGAGCGAGATTGCCACACGCGATCCTGAGACATTTAAAAAGATTGTCAAAGAAGCAGGCTTTAACTTTGCCAAACCCGAATAAGGGGTGGTAAATGTGGATCGAAGAATCACCCCGAAAATATCGGGGTTTTTTTATTTTAAAATACAGATGATGTCAAGCACAGACAGAAATAAGATCTTTCCCGAAAGGAAAGTAGCCTTATTGTAAAGAAAAATATAGAATAGTTTATATGCAAGATGATATCTTAAGCATCAAAAATCAGGCACTTGCTCAAATCATGTCAGCCGAAAGTGCCGCTGAACTTGAACAAATAAGAATTGATTATTTCGGCAGAAACGGAAAAATCACTTCGCTTATTAAAAATATTAAAAATCTGAACCCTTCAGAAAAAAAACAAATAGGCCAAACCATTAATGAGGCCAAAAAGTCAATCGAATCCTTAATCCTCAACCAAAAAAATAGTTTTAAAGAAAATGTAAGGGAATGGTTTGACCCGACAATCCCGGGAATCAAACCGAGAATCGGACATTTACACCTAGTAACACAGGCGATTGGCGAAATCTCAAAAGTCTTTGAGGGAATTGGTTTTGAGAGAGCGAGATACCCGGAAGTTGAATGGGACTATTTTGCATTCGAAGGTTTGAACATGCCAAAAGAACACCCTGCGCGGGACGAGTGGGAAACTTTTTTTCTTGATGTACCTGAAAATAAAAGACCGAAAACCGGAAAAATGGTGCTTACCCCGCATACAAGCAACGGACAAGTAAGAGACATGATCGGCAAACCTCTACCTATCCGAATGATAAACATTTCCAAAACCTACAGAAGGCAATCTGACATCAGTCATGTTCCTATGTTTCATCAATTTGAAGGTTTAGTGGTTGATGAAGGAATTTCGATTGTAAATCTTAAAGGAACATTAGATTATTTTGCAAAAAGTTTTTTCGGTAAAGACAGAAAAACAAGACTTAGACCGTACCATTTCCAATTTACGGAGCCATCGTTTGAAATAGATATCAGTTGCGGCAACTGCAACGGAGCCGGTTGTAAACTTTGTAAAGCCGGTTGGTTGGAACTTGGCGGCGCGGGAATGGTTCATCCGAATGTTTTGAAAGCCGCAGGAATAAATCCAAACATTTATTCGGGCTTTGCTTTTGGATGGGGGGTCGAAAGAACTTACATGATGAAATCAGGATTAAACATACCAGACGTAAGAATGATTTACAGTACGGATTTGCGTTATTTAACTCAATTTTAAATGGACATGAGCATAGCTCTATCCAACAATTTGTAGAATAAATTAAAGATGGACATAAGCGAGGCTTGTGTCCCCAAGGAATAAAATTATTATATTATGGACATAAAAATTTTAGATAGCTGGCTAAGGGAGTATCTGGAGACAACGGCTACTCCTGTCAAAATTGCAGAGTATCTGTCTTTGTGTGGCCCCTCAGTTGAAAGGATTAAAGATTTTGGTAGCGACAAAGTTTTTGATATAGAGGTAACAACCAACAGAATTGATACGGCTTCAGTTTATGGCATCGCCCGCGAAGCTTCCGCGATTCTCCCCAGATTCAATATCCCGGCAAAATTAAAAACTATTAAAGCTATCGAGGGCCAATACAAATTTGTTAAGAAAGTGAATTATCTTGCCGCCCGGGTGGATGTACACCTTTGCCCCAGGTTTACCGCTGTTTTAGTAAAAAATATAAAATTCGGGGAATCTCCTCAAATTATCAAAGACAGGCTGGAATCAGCAGGGGTGCGAAGCCTGAATAATATTGTAGATATCAGTAACTATATAATGCTCGAGCTCGGACAGCCGATGCATGTATTCGATTACGACAAAATTGCAAGAGCCACGATGATTCTAAGGGAAAGTAAAAAAGGAGAAAAAATTACCACACTGGATAAAAAGGGTTTTGTTTTGGAAGATGGAGATATTGTAATCGAAGACGGTGAGGGGCGGTTAATTGATTTAGCCGGAGTAATGGGAGGCGACTTAAGTGCTATAGATGAAAATACAAAAAATGTTCTCCTTTTTGTACAAACGTATAATCCGGCGAAAATTAGAAAAACATCTATGAGGCTGGCACAAAGGACAGCGGCTGCGTCAATATTCGAAAAAGGAACTGATACGGAGCTAGTAACCCCCGCAATTCTTAGGGCTATTGAAATGTTTAAGGAGATTGCCGGTGGTATTCCTGAAAAAGAGATTTTAAATATTTATCCTTCTCCTCCAAAAGCAAAAAAAATATCGCTTGAGATGGATTTTATTGAGAAGAGACTGGGAGTTTCGATTTCCAAGACCGACATATCCGCTTATTTAAGATCTTTAGAATTTGAAACAATTTGGAAAGGGTCTACTCTTGAAATTGGCATTCCATCGTTCAGACAAAATGACATTCTTGGTAAGGAAGATATCCTGGAAGAAATTGCCAGGATTTACGGTTATCACAATTTGCCAAGCGTGATTATGGCAGGTAAGTTGCCGGGGCGGATCAGTTCTCCCAGGTTTGCGTTTGAAGAAAAAGTTAAAAACTATTTGGCTGATTGGGGAGGCAGTGAAGTGTATACGTTGTCGCTTGTGCCGGAAAAATACGCCGGATTAAACGCACTAAAACTTAAAAATCCCTTGGGCACAGATAGCGAGTATTTAAGAACCGGCTTGATGCCTTCCCTTATTGCTGCAGCTAATTTAAACTCTGGGACAACAGAAAGTTTCCATTTGTTTGAAGTAGCAAATGTCTACATTCCCAGAAAAGAAAATTTACCTGATGAAAAACTTACTCTCGCAGGAATTTTTGAAGGTTATTCCTACCGCGAAGCCAAAGGAATAATTGAAGCATTGTTGCAAAAACTTAATATTACAGCGGAATTCATAAGCGAAGAGAATAAAGGATATGCAGCGGGAAAATCGTTAACCATAAAATCAGAAAAAGAAATATTGGGATATTTAGGATATACGGAGAATTCACGGAATATTTACTATGAATTTGAAGTAGCTAAACTTTTTAATCTCAGCCAAAAGAATCCGACTTACAAAGAAATACCCAAATATCCGTCCCAAGTCGAAGATATTACTCTCATACTTCCCGAAAGAACCAAGGTCGGTGAACTGACTAACATTTTTGAATCTGAGTTACGTATACAAAAATATGAGTTGACAAGTATTTATGACAACAATAATTTTACTTTCAGGATATGGTATCAGGATCCAACAAAGACTCTAACCGATATAGATATCGAGAAAATTCGTAATAAAATCCTTGCCAAACTTAAAGAAAAATTCGGTATTCAAGTTAAGGAGTAGCCGTTGGCAGAGGAGATGGGGTGGGAGTAGCACTCCATGACTGTCCCACACCGACTGTGATAGTGCTTGCGGATTGATGATTGGCCGAATCCATAGCCACAGCTTCGATTGTATAAATTCCTTTTGAAGGAAAATTAACTTTGCAGGTGTAGTTGTTGGCTCCGTTATTGAAAGTACAAACCTTGCTGCCGTTCAATTTCAAATCAACCTGAGTAATCGCCGAGCTGGAATTGGCAGTAAAGACCACGTCTCTTTCTCCGGTCGGCAGATCAGAATCGTGATCGTGGGGAGTCGTAAAACCGACACTTAAAGGATTACTGGTGCCGCAATATTCAGTTGGCGGGTGGTATCGTGAATCAGATTGAGAGTTCATCCAGCTAAGGATTCCTTCCTGCCATCTGTTTGCTCCGCCGGCAGCCGTGGGATCCTCTTCTTTGAATTGATAAAATTCTTTCGTATCGTAGTTTCCTGAAGCAACATCACTCGGTGTCGCTAATTTTCCGTCACTTTTACATACTTTTAACATTACATGAATCGGGTCTTGCATCGTCGGTTCTGTCCCTCTTATAAAATATTCATTCCTGGCTGGGAAATTATCATGTGCCGCGTAGCCTGAGACAGTGTCAACCGAAATCTGGGTGATGTCTCCGGGTGCTTTAAAAGTGAATTCCGGTTTACCTTTAAGTGCCTCTTTGGTTACTTTATTCCAGATAGGGGAGGCGCCGGAAACTCCTGAGGCAACGCTTAACATAGGCGAATTGTCGTTGTTACCGACCCACACACCCACCATTGCGTTTCCGTTTCCTCCAATCGTCCAGTTGTCGCGCCTATCATTGGTTGTACCGGTTTTGGCCATGGTATTGGCAATATTCAAATATGAATTAAGACCGAAGGTATCTTTCCTGGCTTCATTATCTGAAAGAATATTACTGACAAGAAAAGCTTGACCTTCTGACAAAACTCTTTTACCTTTTTGAGGCGTGTTGTCTTCCAAAACTTTTCCGTCCATATCTGTGACTTTAAGAATAGCTACCGGATCAACCCGGTAACCGCCATTTACAAAAGCGGAGTAGGCGGTAGTCATATCAATTAATCTCACCTCTCCGCCACCTAAAGTCAGAGAAAGTCCGACTCTTTTTAATGTATCGTTAGTCGGGGGCAGCGTTGTGATACCCAAATCCGTTGCGGTCTGCAAAACATCTTTTATCCCAACCATTGCCAGCATTTTAACGGCGGGGACATTTCTGGAGTTTGCCAGTGCATAGCGGACTTGTATGGGACCGACGTATTTACCGTCATAGTTGACCGGTTTATAATCCGGCTGTCCGGCGCCTCCCGGAAAACTTGTCGGCACATCCATAATAAGAGTTGCCGGGGAATAACCTTCTTTAAAGCCAGTAACATAAGTAAAGGGTTTAAAAGAGCTTCCGGGCTGGCGAAGCGAAGTAGTAACGTTTACCTGACCGTCGTAATCTTCAGCAAAAAAGTTTTTCGAACCCACCATGCTTAAAACTTCTCCGGTTTCCGGGTCCAAGACAACCGCGGCTCCGTTGGTAATGTGTTGTTTTTCAACCTTGGCAATTTCATCAGTAACAATCTGTTGAGCTTTATCCTGAAGCTCAAGGTCCAAAGTGGTAGTCACAGTCAGACCTCCTTGTTCAACTACGGCTTGGCCGTAAGTTTCTTCAAGTATTTTTTGTACATATTGAACAAAATGCGGTGCGTTTAAACTTGTTCCTTTGGGTCTAAACTCAAAATCAGCCAAACTTGCCGCGGCAGATTCTTCCTGCTCTTTAGTAATGTAACCATCCTCACGCATGCGTCTTAGAACATCCTTGGTACGTTCAATATAAGCTGTGGGGGTAGAAGAGTAGGGAGAGTATGCAGACGGAGACTGCGGCATTCCGGCCAATATTGCAGATTCGACCAGATTTAAATCTTTAACATCTTTGCCAAAATATGTTTGGGAAGCGGCCCCAACTCCCCAGGAAGTTCCGCCGTACGGAGCTTCGTTTAAATACATTTGCAGAATCTCATCCTTTGAATATCTTTTTTCAATTTGAATTGCAAGCACAAACTCTTTTACTTTACGAACCAATGTTCGGTCATTTGTTAAAAGAACATTTTTAACCAATTGCTGTGTAAGTGTTGAGCCGCCGGCTGCACGTCCACGGGTAAACATACGCAAGAAACCGCGTAAAATTCCGATAGGATCGAACCCTTGGTGTTTATAAAAATTCTTATCTTCGATTGCTACCGTGGCCTGCCGCAAATATACCGGCATATCATTAAGGCTTACGGGCGTTCTGTTCTGGTTGGCATAGATATCATAAAGAAGGTTGCCTTCTCGGTCCAAAATTTTAGTTGAGAAACCTTGAGTTCTGACTATTTTATCCGGGGATGGTAAGTTGAACGCCAAAAGGGGGAGGACGAAAAACAAAAATATAAAAAAGCCGATTGCGCCAAAAAAAGCAATTTTGGCCCACTTTACTAATTTACGGCTCTTACCTAACGATCTTCTGTAGCTGCTTCTTTCCCGCCAGGTTGCGCGTCTATGCCTGTCTCTCCACATTTATACTATAATAGCAAATTATTAATTAGTTAACTATTCAAAAAAAATAGTAAAAGCACTAGAATCAAGTATATGGATCAGATAGACCAAACTTTGAAAAGAGGCGTAACCAATATTATTCCGGGCAAAAAGGAGCTGGAAAAACTTCTGCGTTCCGGCAAAAAACTAAATATTTATTTGGGGGTCGAACCGACAGCAACAAAAATTCATATCGGACATGCAGTTCCTTTAAGAAAGCTTCAGGAGTTTGTAGAACTTGGACACAATGTAACGTTTGTTATTGGCGACTTCACTGCATTAATCGGTGACACGTCGGATAAAGATAAGGAAAGGCCTTCCCTAACATACCAAGAAATCAAACAAAACTTTAAAACTTACAAAGAGCAGGCAAGTAAGATACTGGATTTTTCTAAGGCGGCTGTCCGATTCAATAGTGAATGGCTTAAAAAACTTGGTTTTACTGACATTGTAAAACTTGCACAACATTTCTCAGTCGGCGATTTTGTGGGTCGTGAACTTATAAAAAAGAGGCTTGGTGAAGGAAAACGCGTCGGACTTCATGAATTTTTATATCCTCTAATGCAAGGTTATGACAGTTATTTCATGGATACCGATATACAAATCGGCGGGGCCGACCAGACGTTTAATATGCAAGCAGGGCGCACTTTACAAAAAGATCTTAGAAACAAAGAGTCTTTTGTTCTGGTCACCGGGTACCTAACAGGCACCGATGGCAGAAAGATGAGTAAAAGTTGGGGAAATGCTATCTGGATTAATGATCCGGCTGATGAAATGTACGGAAAGACTATGTCGCTTCAGGACGATTTGATCCTTGAATATTTTGCCAATGCCATAAAACCGAATACCCAGAAATTAAAAGAGGTACAAAAGCGCCTGGAAGCCGGAGAAAATCCAATGAAACTTAAGAAAGAATTGGCCTTTGCCCTTGTCAGTGAATTTCATAATGAGAAAGCGGCCAAGGCGGCAGAAGATAAATTTAAGTTCGCATTTCAGGAGAAAAAACCAGAATTCAATATCCGGGTGAACGCCGGTTCCTCAATCGCAATCACGATTGCACCTTTCACCTCTCTTGGTAGCAACAGTGAGGCCAAACGCCTGATTAAACAAAAGGCTGTTGATGTAAATGGTAAAATAGTTGATAATCCTACATATATTGTTAAACCGGGAGACGAGATCAAGGTCGGCAGTCGTACTTTCTTAAAAGCCAAATAGTTCTCAGAGGGTCCGTCTAGAGGTCGGACCTCTGACTGAGGTCCGACCTCTAACTCTAAATAACATGATATCTAAAAAGGGTAAAAAAATATTTACGATAGTAATAATTATTGCCGGCCTTGCACTTCTTATTGGAGCCATACTGCCTTACATTATCTACGCACAATAATTTAATGGATTTAAGTTCAGATATTGAGAATCTTCCAAAAGTCGGCCCCACATTCGCTAAGAAATTTCAAAAACTGGGAATCAACACAATCCGCGATCTTTTGTACCATGTGCCGACAAGATATTTGGACTATTCAAATATCACCACAATTTCAAATTTATCCCCAAACCAAACAGCCACGATACATGCCAAAATAGTGTCTATTAAAAATATTTATTCCAAAAGAGGACTTAAAATGCAGGTTGGATCAGTCGAAGACGCTTCCGGAAAGATTTCGGTAATCTGGTTTAACCAGCCGTTTTTGGTAAAAACTTTGTATCCGGGACGTCTTGTTTCGCTTTCGGGAAAAGTCGGATTTTTTAATAGACGGCTCTCCCTAACTTCTCCCGACTACGAATTAATGGTGGAGGATCAGAATGACACCATGCACACAGGCCGACTTGTGCCTATTTATTCCGAAACTGCGGGATTATCTTCAAAATGGATACGCAGAAAGATAAAAGACGCAACCGATTTAGTTCCTCAAGAAGATCATTTACCGAATGACATTTTAAAAAAAGCCGATGTGATCCCCTTAGGCAAAGCCATCAATTATGTTCATTTCCCAAAAAATTTGGAGGAAGCGGAAGTTGGCAGAAAACGTTTGGCCTTTGATGAACTTTTAAATCTTGAGCTGACGAGCCTTCTTAGAAAGTTAAATTGGAAAAAGAACAAGCTCGCACACAAGATAAATGTTGATAAGAAATCAATTGACCGATTCGTTAATTCTCTACCTTTCAAACTAACAGCTTCTCAAAAGCAGGTTGTTGACGAAATCTTAAGTGACCTGTCGGGAGATATCCCCATGAACAGGCTTCTTGAAGGCGACGTGGGAAGCGGAAAAACCGTGGTTGCCGCCGTCGGGATGTTCGCGGCATTCACAAATGGCTTACAAAGTATAATCATGGCTCCGACACAAATACTGGCTTCCCAGCATTACGAAACACTCACCAAACTATTTAGCAAAAATAAGAAAGCCATAAAAATTCAATTGATCACCTCGGAGGCCAAGCGCAAAAAAATCAAAAACGCGGATATTTATGTGGGCACCCATGCTTTGCTTCACGACAGAATTGATTTTAATTCTGTAGGTTTTGTCGTAATTGACGAACAGCACAGGTTCGGGGTCGAGCAGCGGAATCATTTAATTAAGAAGTCGGGAACTCCGCATGTTTTAACCATGACTGCTACGCCGATTCCCAGAACTGTTGCCCTTGCTGCCTATGGCGACATGGATTTGTCAGTTTTGGTAGATGTACCAATCGGCAGACAAAAAATTACTACCTGGGTGGTACCCGAATCCAAGAGAAATGGGGCTTACTCTTGGATTAAATCACAGATTACAAACACCAAATCACAAGTATTTATAGTGTGTCCGTTGATTGAAGATTCTGATGCAGAAACTCTGACCGATGTTAAATCTGTAACCTCAGAGTTTGTACGCCTTAAAGCTATATTTAAAGATCTGAAGCTTGGGCTTTTACACGGCCGTATGAAAGCGGGAGAAAAAGACAAAGTACTAAGCGATTTTAAGAATCAAAAAATCGATATTTTGGTCACCACACCGGTTGTTGAGGTGGGAATAGACATTCCCATGGCCACCATTATGGTTATTGAAGCTGCAGAAAGATTCGGCCTGGCTCAGCTCCACCAGCTGCGCGGTAGGGTGGGTAGGGGAGACAAGAAGTCTTACTGCCTACTTTTCACAAATTTCCACTCAGGAACGGCTTACACGCGTCTTAAAGTCATGGAAAAGAACCATTCCGGATTTGAATTGGCTGAACTTGATTTAAAACTAAGAGGCCCGGGAGAGATATTCGGAACGGCTCAAAGCGGTTTCCCTGAACTTAAAATCGCCAGCTGGAACAACATTGCCCTTATCAAGACTGCCAAAGAGGCAGCTAATGAGCTTATCAAAAAGCCGGATTTTCTTTCTAAAATGCGTTCTCAATTGAAAATTGTAAATTGATAATTGAAACTTATCCAATCTTAGATTAAAATTGAGCCCGTATGACACCATTACCAAAAAGAAAACACACCAGGTCCCGCAGCAATATCAGACGCTCCGGGCAGCCCAAGCTTGTTCTTGGAAACCTATTTAAATGTACGAATTGCGGCAAGCTCAAGGAATCCCATCGAGCCTGTCCTTATTGCGGATTCTATAAATAACCGTTAAACTTTCCTCAAGTGAAAACTGCTACCGATCCAAGACATTTACGCAGACGCGAAGCCGTTAAGATTCTCTTTGCCGAAACCTATACCACCCAACCCCATCCTCCGGAATTGGTTGAAAAGATCCTCAAGCAAAAAAATAAGATCAATAAGATGATTGAAACCGCCGCACCCCAATGGCCGATAGATAAGCTCAACAAGATTGATCTGGTAATTCTTTGGCTGGCCATTTACGAACTGGAGAACGAAGACACCCCTCCAAAAGTGGTTATAGATGAGGCTGTTGAGCTCGCAAAGGAATTCGGAAGTGAATCTTCCTCTTCATTTATTAACGGTGTTTTGGGTACAATATACAAAGAGGAGCCCAACGCACAATGAACAGAGACTATAACGAAATCAGTAAATTAATCAAAAATGAGTTATCAAACCTTTTGGGAATTGAACCTGATGACATAGAAGACGATTTCTCTCTCACAGAGGATCTCCATATGAAGCCCACAGATATCACCGATTTTATTGAAATTCTGTCTAATATGAATTTCGCCACGGAAAGCCTCGACTTTAGTGAAATAGAAACGTTTTCCGATTTGGTTGACGCTCTAACACAAAACCAATGAATACATTAAGCGACCTGGAAAAAATTTTTAATAACAAAGATTTGCTTGATCAGGCTCTTACCCACCGCTCCTGGGTAAATGAGCATAAGGGGCAAAGGGAATCGAACGAAAGAATGGAGTTTTTAGGTGATGCCATTTTAGAATTTGTTGTTTCTAAAGAAATTTACAATGAATACCCGGATAAAGAAGAGGGGTATTTAACTGCACTTAGAGCAAATCTGGTAAACACAATCGCATTGGCCGAAATCGCCAACAATCTTGGTATCGGAGCCAAACTTTTTCTTTCAAAAGGGGAGGAAGATGGCGGAGGAAGATTAAACTCTTCGCTTTTAGCGGATACTGTTGAGGCTATAATCGGCGCTTTGTTTATCGACGGAGGCATTGATGAGGCCGAAAAATTTATCAAAGAAAACATTCTTATTTACACCAAAGACAAAGTTCAAAGACCTCTAAAAGATTTTAAAAGCAGATTGCAGGAAATGGTGCAGGCCAAGGGGTATCCGGCACCCAAGTACCAGGTGGTTCAGGAGTCCGGTCCCGATCATAATAAAAAATTTGTTATTGAAGTGCTGGTCAACGGTGAATCCTGGGGAAGAGGTGAGGGTAAAAACAAAAGCAGTGCCGAACAAGACGCTGCTTGCCAGGTTCTCGCAAAAAAGGTAAAATAGTCCCCATATGGTCACAATTCGTCTATCCAGATTCGGCCGCAAGAAAGCACCCTTCTACAGGGTCGTTGTTACTGATTCAAGAAAGAAGACAACCGGCGGAGTCATAGATTATATTGGCACCTGGAATCCTGCAAAAAAACTTAAAACAATTGATAACGAAAAAGTCAGCGAATGGATCAAAAAAGGTGCTAAGATGAGTGCTTCTGTGAAGAAGATTTTCGAAAAATAATGAAAGATTTGCTCAAATTTTTATTGCAAGGAATACTCGGAGATGTTGATTCTAAAAAAGAATCATTTGAAATTATAGAGAGTGAAGAAGGTGGAAGAGTTTCTTACACCATAAAATCCGCTCCGGAAAATATGGGTCTTATTATCGGGAAAGGCGGGCGTATGATTAAGTCCCTAAGAAACATTCTTAAAGTCAGGGCTACTTTAGAAAAAACTGCAGTCACTTTAAACGTCGAATAATTATATCCCGAAAGGATTGGGATTTGCTCCGCTAACGGTCGCTACGATCCCCGTATCAATAACCGGTTGTGTCAAACTGCTAATCTGCTTAAGTAATTCTTTTTCTGACGCCGTCAAATCCGTAACCGACTGGGTAACTGTCGGTATAGTTGAAGGCAGGGGGGCAAAATATGTTTTTACAGTTACACTGGCAGCAGTGCCTCCGCTTCCGTCTTCAACTAAGCTTAGCTTATCAACAAAGCTCATGGGGGCAATCCCCTCGATCCCCTTTACGAAAGCACTTATAGCCTCCCTTGGACCGACCAAGTTAAAGGATGTCGTGACATAGGACATCTGACCTATGTCACTTTCGGAAACTGAAGCGCGAATCCCTTCAATTAAGAGTAGGTTCATGGAGGCTAAATTCCTAATTTGAGAAATAATCTGCAAAGAGGGATTAGACTTGGGAAGGGCAATAATAGCCGCAGTACTTCCGGAAGCAGATACCAGGGAAACGGAACGCAGGGTTTTCAATTTTTCCGATAGAACTGATTGGGTCTTTTTTGCTTCTTTTATTTGGGTAGAAACATTCTTGATTTGGCCTATGGCAAATTTTCCCGCAAAAATAAAAAGTGCAACAACAATAAGTAACGGCACAATCGACTTTAATATCTGCTTGTCTTTTTCTGTTACGGTTAAACCTTGAGCTTCTGCCATGTTAATTGTTTACTAAGTTAACTATCATCGAATACCCCAGGTTGGTGGTATATCCCAAAGATGTTAGGGTTACGGTTTTAAAAAGTTTGGTGTTTTTTAAGTTTTGTATAAACGTTACCAAATCCTCGTTAGAACGGATCATCATAGTAATGTTAATTTTTTGAGAACTGACGTCGATTTGATTGGCACTGGATTGCGGCGAGACATTAGTAAAAAGAGAGTCTAAACCGGTAATGTTCTTGCTGGAATTGGGAGCGGACCTGACTGAGGAAATTTTTGCCAGTCTGTCTTTAAGAAGTACCAACTGCTGTTCACTGCTTTCCTGAGCTTTAACTTGAGATTTAAGTTGCTCGATGTTTGTCTGTAAATTGTTCAGTGTTATTTTGCTGTAAATAAAATAGCCTGCCGCACCGATAGCAAAAACAATAAAGGTAACTATTAAAATAACTCCCAGAGCTTTGGTTGTTTTAAGCACACCATCAAGCCCTTTGCTGACTTGAAGATTCTGAGGAAGTAGATTCAAATTATCCTGCATATGTTTAATCGCGCATTGCCAGCCCTATAGCCACACCGTATAGAGGAGCAAATGGCGCTAATTTTTGCGCCATAGACGCGTCTATTTGTACACGCCCGAACGGATTACCCACTAAAACTTCCATACCGACGGTTTTGGAGAGAGCTGTAATCATCTCAGGCATTCCGCTTGAGCCTCCTGTGATGACAAGACTGGTGGGCGCTTCGCCTTTTTCTTCGGTCATATAATAATTTACGGCTTTTTTTATTTCGTCAGCAACCAATCGGACTATCGAATCAAGGGCATTTCTGATCTTGCCTTCGAGCTGGGTTGAATTCATTCCATATGTTTTTTTATACTCCTCAGCCTGTTGGGGAGTAATGGCTAGGCTTTGAGAAACGGCTCGGGTAAAAGCATCACCGGCTACAGGCAGTGATCGGCTGAATGAAAGAAGCCCGTGATTTACTATTGCCAAATTTGTTGAGGAGCCTCCCAAATCCGCCAAAACTACAGTCTTGTCCGGCGGAGCCATGGATCTTGCCAAAGCTATCAATTCTGTTTCAACGGCCACAGGGGTCAGGCCCGATAATTGAATAACCTTTGTATATTTTTCAATTATCATCCGCGGAGCCGCCACCAATAAGGTAATCACTCCGGCGTCAACAGCAGAGTCGCTTCTTTTTAAAATCGTGTGTTGTATAACGGCTTCATTAACAGGAATGGGAATATACTGTTCGGCCTCCCATTTAATTGCCGAGGCTATTTCACTATCGGTAAGCGGGGGAAATTTAATAGTTCGAGTGAAGGCTAAAGATTCCGGTATGGAAAGTGCAACTTCTTTTGAACTGATTCCCGCCTCCGTACAAAGTTTTTTAATTATCTGGGCGATTGAGGCCATCTCTTTTTCATCGGTCATCTTATCCACTGTAGTTCCCGAATAGCCAACCACCCCTGAAGCAACTAAAGAATAGGAACTGCCATTTTTTTCAAGTTCTACAACCTTAATTGTTTTACTTCCGATGTCAATTCCTAGCATGGCAGTTACTCTTCATTTAACAATAAAAACCCCACCCACGTCAAGGATGTTTGAAAGAAGAGGTGACTACCTATAAAGTATTGATAGGGTGGAAATAATTATTTTAATATCCTGCTTTAAGGAAGCCTTTTTAAGATATTCAGTATCCAGGTTCATCCATTCTTTAAAACTAAGAGAGTGCGACCCTTTAACCACCCATGGGCTAGTGATACCTGGCTTTATCATTTCTCTTGTTTTTTGTATACGATTTAGTTTTCTGGATTCATATATCGGTAGAGGACGCGGACCGACAAAACTCATTTCACCCCTAATTACATTAAATAATTGCGGCAACTCATCCAGTCCTGTCCGTGAAAGTATTTTTCCAATTTTTGTAAAGCGTGGATCATTGTGTATTTTAAAAACAGGCCCGTCTGCCTCGTTTAGTTTTTTGTATTTATATTGATTTCTCTGAGCACCATTCTTCATTGTCCTAAATTTGAAGATATTAAAGGATTTTCCATTCAAACCGGTTCTTTTTTGCACAAAAAACACCGGAAAACCGGAAAATATCATGATTATCAACAACAAAAATAAAAAAATGGGGGAAAATAGAATTACTCCCATAACAGAAAAAAATAAATCGAAAGATCTTTTTCTAAATGAGAAATGATAAGGATCTAAAACAGATTTGCCCATGTGATCATTGCTTCTTTAAGCTTATTAAAATAAGAATTTTTAGGAAAGTTTGCTTTTTGTGCCAACTCAATATAGCAATTTTTTGGTGTTTTAGAAGTTAACTCAACTTCATCAATTTTTTTCCAAAGAGTTTCATTAATTTTCATCCCCGACATTTCTTTTATTTGATTCTCCTTGGGCTTCGATGCTTTTTTATGATTAATAATCGGTGAACCATTAATCACGCCCAGACCCAGGTGGTCCATTATT
>CAZSGY010000022.1:0-6996 GCA_964606975.1 uncultured Gammaproteobacteria bacterium
ATTCTTGTCTTTGTGTTAGCTGCCACTTCAATGAGCCAGTAAGGCTCAATTATTAAGTAAGGCACGGGAAGAGGTAAATCGAGGTTTATTTGCCGTTCAGATTAAATATCCAAATTTGCGAGTTTTGCGTGAGTTTGGATGTATTTCTTTCTCGGAGGAACTTCCTCTCCCATTAACATGTCAAACATGTTACTTGCGACTTGCATGTCCTCGATAGTAACTCTTTTGAGAGTTCTTGTTTCAGGATTCATAGTTGTGTCCCAAAGCTGAGCGGGATTCATTTCACCCAGACCCTTGTATCTTTGAACGGATACTTTTTGCCCGTTGGCAGCGTTAACAAATTCATCACGTTCTGTTTCAGAATAGGCATACTTAAACTCTTTGCCAACCTGAACTTTAAAAAGCGGAGGAAGGGCAATGTAAAGATATCCTTTATTGATAATGTCCGGCATGTGTCTGTAAAAAAATGTTAGGAACAAGGCATCGATGTGGGCACCGTCAACGTCAGCATCTGTCATTAAAATTATCCGGTGATATCTTAATTTGTCGTAGTTTAAGGAATCGCCTATTCCGCAGCCGAGGGCAACAATAAGATTTTTAATTTCTTCGGATTTAACAATGGCATCAAGCTGGATTCTTTCGGTGTTTAAGATCTTTCCCCTAAGAGGAAGAATCGCCTGATATTTTCTGTCTCTTCCCTGTTTAGCGCTTCCGCCGGCCGAGTCTCCCTCAACAAGATATAATTCGGAAAATTCCGGGTTGTTGCTTTGACAATCGGCTAATTTTCCGGGCAAACTTGCTCCTTCAAGGGCGCCTTTTCTTAAAACCGCGTCTTTGGCGGCTCTGGCAGCAAGCCTGGCACGGGCGGCAAGCATTACTTTTTCAACAATCTTTTTGGCATCTGAGGGGTGTTCTTCAAAATAAGTATCAAGTCCTTGCTTTACGGCTGTAGCCACAAAACCCTGGATTTCAGGATTATTGAGTTTGGCTTTGGTCTGGCTTTCAAACTGTAACGACTCGGAAGGCATTTTTACATAAACAATTGCGGTTAGACCCTCCTTCATGTCGTCCCCGGTAAATCCGACATCATCTTTGCCGTTGCCGTTTTTACTATTGCCGTTTAGTATGCGTTTGTAATAATCGGTAATGGATCGGGTAAGCGCAATTCTAAAACCGGTAACATGAGTGCCGCCGTCGGTTGTGTAAATACCATTAACAAACCCTTTAACATTTTCATTGAAGGAATCGGAGTATTGCAAGGCAACTTCACAGGAAATTGTCTCATCTGCCTTAGAAATATAAACCGTGTCAGTCAGGACGTTCTTGCCGCGATTTGAGTGGGTAACCAAAGACTTTATCCCGCCTTCAAAATAGAACGAAGCCTCATCTCCGTCGTTTTTATCGACGAAGTGGAAACTTAGTCCGGCCACAAGGTATGCGCGGTCCCTAAGTAAATTTTTGACTTTGTTATTTTCCAGTATCAAATCTCCGAAAATTTCTTTGTCGGGTATAAATGTGGTGATGGTTCCGGTCTGCTTCTCGCCGATTTTAATCCCCCACTCACTTGGAAACCACTTATTTAACTGCTCCTGTGTGGCTTCACTGACTTTTTTATCCGGTTTTCCCCTGCGGTACTCTTGGTAGTAGGCTTTGTTATCTCTTAAGACGACAACTCTGAAGTATGACGAAAGAGCGTTGACAACAGATGCTCCGACTCCATGAAGACCGCCCGAGACTTTGTAGGCACCTCCGCCAAATTTACCTCCGGCATGAAGTTTGGTCATTGTAAGTTCAAGAGCGGAAACGCCGCTTTTGTGCATTTCTACAGGTATGCCGCGGCCGTTGTCGCGAATTGTTGAACTTCCGTCGCTATTTAGTGAAACCCAAATAGTATTACAAACTCCGGCAAAACTTTCGTCTACTGAATTATCAACAATTTCTCTCAGACATTCATGAAGACCTCTTGAATCTGTTGATCCAATATACATTCCCGGCCTTTTTCTTACAGGTTCCAGGCCTTCAAGTAACTGAATTTGTTCTGCTGTATAGTCGTTATTTGCCATTATTGATTACAAAATTGGACAACTGTAAATTTACATTG
The DNA here is from genome assembly GCA_964606975.1 of uncultured Gammaproteobacteria bacterium. Classification (GTDB taxonomy): domain Bacteria; phylum Patescibacteriota; class Microgenomatia; order UBA8517; family UBA8517; genus UBA8517. The sequence continues at coordinate 2,102 of CAZSGY010000022.1, forward strand.
CCGTTTGCTTTTAGTCTAGAGAGAGTTTTTATGCCCGCTTTGATTTCTTTTAGGTCGACACTATATTTTACATCTTTTTTGCCTGTACTTCTACTTTTGTGAAGGCGCATGTGCATAAAATTGACCATATTTTCGGCAAATTTTACTGCCAGTTGGCGGTCTTTTATTTTATCGACATAAGAAAGCCTTTTACCTGTGGATAAAGCAAAAAAAGTTTCCATTTCTTCGTTGTTTGTAATTTGTAATTTGGAATTTGCAATCTTTACTACCTGACATCTGGAGGTAATTGTCGGTAAAACTTTTCTGGCGGAAGTTGTGGTGAGGGCAAAATATATATTTTGCTGGGGTTCTTCAAGATTTTTTAAAAATGCGTTTAGTGCTTCTTCACCGGCCTCTTGGATGTCTTTGCAAACAATCAGTGTAGGCTCTTTAAATGATAGCCTGACGAGATTATTCAGATTTCTCACATCTTCGATTTTTTTTAACGGAAATTCCATAACTTCCGCATGAAGTTTGCCGGCCAAATCCGAAATTTGAGACATGAGACTTGAAGTTTCAACCCCTATAAATAGAAACGCGTGCATGATTAACAATTTACAATTTCCAATTTGGAAGTCAAGCACGGACTTGCGAGTACCGGGAATTTACGCAATAATGAAATATTACTGCCATGCCCAATTCTCAGACGCTACAGCCCCAACCGGACTCTACTCCTGCTACCCTGGCTGATGTTTTGGTCAGTTTGGGTGCTCTTGACCAGGCACGGGCTGACCAGGTAAAACTGGCAGAGGTTCAAAGCGGTTCGCCTCAGGAAGATATTATCCGGAAAGGTAAAATGGTCTCTGAAGAAAGTTTGGTTCAGGCAAAATCCCAACTTTATAACATACCATTTGTAAAACTCGATACAAGCCCGGTAGCCCCCGCCGCCCTAGCTGCACTTCCGTTGGAAGTAGCCGAACGTTTTAAAGTCTTCCCCATTGGTTTGGAGCCTAAAGAAAAAGTTATGTCGCTGGCTATGGCCGACCCTTTGGATTTGTCCGCAATTGAATTTATTGAGCAAAAAACCGGATACCATATAAAGCCCTACGCCGCGCTTCCTAAACAAATAGAAGATTTTATTCAGACAAGATACACTACCACGCTGACTCAGGAGGTTACAGCTGCTATGAAAGACGTTGCAGCCGATAGCAACCAAGTGGAGCTTCTGGAAAAAAACAAAGGCGGTTTTATTAGAGAAGAGAAAATTGCCCAAATTGTCAGTCAAATATTGGACTTTGCTATTAAAAGCAGGGCTTCGGATATTCATATAGAGCCGGAAGAACGTTCCACCAGGGTCCGTTACCGAATTGACGGAATTTTACAGGAAAAACTTTCTATTCCTAAAGAGCTTCACGACTCTTTAATTTCCAGAATAAAAATCTTAAGCGGCATGAAGATTGATGAAAAAAGGATACCTCAGGACGGCAGGTTTAATTTTAAAGGAACAGATGCAGAGGTGGATCTTCGTATTTCCTCCCTACCCACCACTTGGGGTGAAAAGATTGTCATGAGGCTTTTGAAAAAAAGCGGCGGCGTTCCCGACCTGCCGGAATTGGGTTTGAGGGGCAGGGGCTTAAAGAATTTGCAGGATGCAATTCTCAGACCCCACGGAATTATCTTGATTTGTGGACCTACCGGTTCAGGTAAAACTACGACTCTTTATTCGGTAATTTCCAAGCTGAACACATCGAAAGTCAATATTGTTACTCTTGAAGATCCTATCGAATATAAAATCCCCGGGGTCAATCAGGTTCAAGTGAATCCCGCCGCCGGTTTGACTTTTGCCGATGGTCTTAGGGCATTCTTGCGTCAGGACCCCAACATTATCTTGGTCGGAGAAATTCGTGATCAGGAAACGGCGGATTTGGCTATTCAGGCTTCCCTCACCGGACATTTGGTCTTTTCAACTTTGCATACAAACGATTCTTCGGGTGCACTTCCCCGCTTATTGGACATGGGTGCGGAGCCCTATCTTTTAGCATCTTCAGTTACCTGTATTGTTGCCCAGCGTGTTGTCAGAAAAATTCATACCGAGTGCCGGGAGTCTTATTCCCCCGATCCCCAAATAGTTCAACAAGTTCAAACTGAGTTGGGCCCGCTTTGGAAACCTCAGGGTGATGTTAAGTTTTATAAAGGCAAAGGGGATGAGGATTGCGGTAGTTCCGGCTATTTCGGACGCGTCGGTCTTTTTGAAGTATTGCCGGTGACGGAAAAAATCAGCAAACTTATTTCAGAGCGGTCTTCAGCTGCAGAAATAGATAAAGTGGCCAAGGAAGAAGGCATGATAACCATGAAACAGGACGGGTACTTGAAAGTTGTCGAAGGAATTACTACAGTGGAAGAGGTACTACGTGTTGCTCAAGAATAGTTAACAATTATTAAACTATGGAAATAAAACAACTTCTACAAACAGTTTTTGATAGCAGGGCTAGTGATTTGCATTTAATAGCAGGAATACCTCCCACAATTCGAATAGACGGGGTGTTGGCACCCATTCCCGGGGAAGGTGTTTTGACCCCGGACTCAATTGCCGAACTTTTGCGACAGACATTAACCAGTGAACAGCTGGAACGTTTGAGTGTTAACAAAGAAATCGACTTCTCACTTTCATTTTCTGAAAAAGGAAGATTTAGGGTTAATGCCTACACACAAAAAAATACACACGCTGCTGCATTCAGGCTTATTCCCATAGAGATTCCGCCAATGGAATCATTGGGGCTTCCCCCCATTCTTCATTCATTTACTTCTTTGAAACAAGGTCTGGTTTTGGTTACCGGTCCTACAGGGCACGGTAAATCAACAACCCTGGCTACCATGCTTCAGGAAATAAACAAAAGCAGAGCTTGCCATATTGTTACTATTGAAGATCCCGTAGAGTTCATTTTTAATCCTATCAAATCAATCATTTCACAACGGGAGATGCGAAGCGACTCCCACTCCTGGGAAATTGCACTCCGGTCTGTTCTCAGAGAAGACCCGGATGTTGTGCTTGTAGGCGAGATGCGTGATTATGAGACTATTGCCGCTGCTTTGACAATTGCGGAAACAGGACACTTGGTTTTTGCGACCCTGCATACAAACTCTGCCGCCCAGTCGGTGGACAGAATTGTTGACGTTTTCCCCGAAGAACAGCAAAGGCAGGTTAAGTTGCAACTTTCAAATGTTCTTGAGGCAATTTTCTCCCAAAGGCTTATTGCGGCCACACAGAAAGGCCGCGCCGTTGCTTATGAGGTTATGCTTGGCACAACCGCAATTAAGACCGCAATTCGTGAAGGCAAAACGCATCAAATTGAGGGCATTCTTGAAACATCCCAGGAAATGGGAATGTCCACTCTGGAGAAATCTCTTGCCGCACTTGTTAAAAACGGCACCGTAACTCTCGAAGAAGCGGAAAGCTGGTCTCTTAGACCAGAGCAATTGATGAGATTGGTTAGAGGAGGTTAGTTCTCATAGATGAAGAGATTTAACTACAAAGCCAAAGACAAAGCCGGACGGGTTGTTAAAGGTGAAGTTGAAGCCATAGATCTTGCTTCTGCCGCCAAGCTGGTTAGAAGTAAAGGTCTTTTTGTTATTTCCCTAACTCCAAAAATAGAATCCCCTTTTATCCTGATCAAAAAGCTGCAGGAAAAAATAAATTCCGGGGATATCGCCAATTTTACCAGACAGCTTTCTACAATGATCAACGCCGGACTTCCCATCACCGAAGCCCTTTTAATTTTAAGATCCCAGAGCAAGAAATCCATGCAGGCAATAGTTGCCCAACTGCTCGCAGACGTAGAGGCCGGCGAATCTTTTTCAGCCGCTTTAAGTAAGCACCCTAAAGTTTTCGGACAGACATACATTGCACTGGTAAAATCAGGTGAGGTTGGTGGAGTTTTGGATGCGGTTCTTTTGCGTCTGGCAGACAATTTAGAAAAACAACATGAGTTTGGAAGCAAAGTAAAAGGGGCGCTTATTTATCCGATTATCATTGTTGTCGGAATGGTTGCGGTGACTGCCGTTATGATGATTTTTGTCATTCCAAAACTTTTGAGTTTATATTCGGATTTCGGAGCAGAAATGCCTTTACCCACCAGAATACTTATTGGAATTTCTGATTTTTCTGTTAAATATTGGTTCATAATATTTGCAATTTTTGGAATCGGCTTCTATGTTTTTCGGCTTTACAAAGCCACTCCCGAAGGCAGACGTAAGATTGATGAACTTATTTTAAAGATTCCGGTTTACGGGGAGCTTCAACGTCAGATAATTCTCACGGAGCTTACGCGTACGCTTTCAATGATGGTCGGGGCCGGAGTCTCCATACTCGAGGGTTTGCGTATCACTGCCGACGTGGTCGAAAATACTCTGATTTCCGATGCCCTCTTGGATGCGGCAAACCAGGTAGAAAAGGGATTTCCTGTTGCCTATGCCTTTTCCAAACATCCGGAGGCATTTCCTTTTATTCTGAGCCAGATGGTAGCGGTCGGTGAAGAAACAGGAAAAATGGACGAAGTACTGACTAAAGTGAGCCGCATATTTGAAGTGGAAAGCGATGAAAAAGTGAAGGGCTTAACTGCCGCGATAGAACCGATCGTTATGATCATTCTGGGAATCGGCGTTGGTTTTCTGGTGGTTGCCGTTATACTGCCTGTTTATAGCTTGTCCAGTAGTATTTAAAAAGTGATGTGTGTAATGCCACTTGACAAGTTTTTTGGGACGGTTAATACTTAATATAACCTTAGAGATATGAAACGAATAACTGCCAATAAAGGTTTTACATTAGTCGAGCTTCTTATAGTTATCGCACTTCTTGGAGTTATCGCCACTATAGTTATCGCAGCTATTAATCCTATTGAACAAGCCAACAGAGCAAC
>CAZSGY010000023.1:0-31051 GCA_964606975.1 uncultured Gammaproteobacteria bacterium
ACCGACAGCAGTTTGTTTTCTTCGGAAGATCTTTCTTTCCATTCAACATTTTCTCCGTTTCTTTCCGATGTAACAAGCCGCACAGGAATTCCGATCAAATCCGCATCGGAAAATTTTTCACCCGCGGAAACATTACGGTCATCCCACAAAACATCGATACCTTTTTCTTTTAATCTTTCATAAATTTCTTTTCCTTTGCCGCCCGGAAGTTCAACAAGATGCACATCGTAAGGTGTAATCGCTTTATTCCAAATTATTCCACGATCGTCATGAGAAACTTCTACCCAAGTTCCCATAACTCTGGTCGGACCAATTCCATAACTGGCAAACCAAACAGGTTTCTTTAAACCTTTTTCGTCCGCAAAATAAACCCGCATACGTTCTGCATACCACGTTCCCAGGGGGAAAATGTTTCCGACTTCCACAGTTTTCTCCTTTTTTTCAATTTTTCCTTGTTTGCAAACCGGACATTTTTCGTGCTCATTTCCATCAAATATTTCCTTATTTACGGCAAAATCACACTTATCGCAAACATAAATTATATCTTCTCCGTTTGCATCCAAAACTTGAAACTCATGGGTGTGTCTTTCGGTAAATACTCCACCTGAGGCCTCGACAATTTTAAAATTAAAACCAATGCGCTTAAAAATTTTTACGTAAGCGGCTTTTACTTTTTCATAATAATTCACCATATCCTCTTCGCTTACATGGGCTGAATAAAGATCTTTCATCATAAACTCCCTACCCCGCAAGATTCCCGACTTGGCGCGTAGTTCATTTCTGAATTTTGTTGAAAAATGATAAATAGAAACCGGCAGATCCTGATAGCTTTTTATATTTTTGCGGAGGAGATCCATGACGATTTCTTCATGGGTGAAGGAAAGGACATATTCCTTTTTTCTTGAATCAGTAAGCTTATACATGATTTCATCTGCTTTGTCCCAGCGCCCCGTCTCGCTCCAAATTTCTTTGGGATGAAGAAGTGGCATAAGCATTTCCTGCCCACCGACGGCGTTAATTTCTTCTCTAATTATCTGATTAATTTTGGTAATGACTTTAAGACCCAGGGGTAAAAGCGTCCAGCTTCCGCTCATCAGCTGGTCAACAAAACCGGCACGAACAAGCAATTTATGATTTGTGCTTTCTGCATCTTTCGGTGCTTCTTTTCTGGTTTTGGGAAAAAGTTGTGACTGCTTCATTTAAGCCTATTGTATCACTTGCTCAGTGAATTGATGAATCCCTCTATACTGCCCGTGGAAATTAATCTTCTGACATCGCCGACACTGATTACTAAAAGAAGAATGATCAAAATAATAAAACCGATATTGTTGACTATTGCCTCAACTTTTGCCGAAACTTTACGTCTGGTAACGGCTTCGATACCGATGAAAAACAGCCTTCCCCCGTCAAGCGCCGGAAAAGGAAGAATGTTCAAAATTGCCAGATTGACCGAAAGAATTCCGATGAAATTTATTAGCATAAGTATTCCTCCTTTGGACGCTTCCGTCGTCACGGCGTAAATACCAATAGGCCCTGAAACCCCGGTAATCGATTCTCCGCGGAAAGCGGATGTCAACATGTCTGAAAGCCCCACCACTACCGTTTTACCCCAGTAGACGCTGTCCTTAAAGCCGTAGTAAATTCCGTAAAACGGGCGAAGGAGAGTAGGCGGATAATAAATTTCCATCGTTGTAATGGTAACTCCGATCGGTCCCTCGCCTTCCGGCGGGTTTTCTCTGGGGGTAAGCCGTATTTTCAGAACTTGATCTTGTCCGGAATCTGTCCGAATAATTTCATAAGTTACACTTTTACCGGGATTAGCCGCGGTTTTGTCAATAAATTCCTGAGAACTTGAGACATCCGCATCGTTTACTTTAGCAATAATATCCCCCGCAACAATTCCGGCTTTGGCTGCAGGTGAATCTGCTGTTACGTCAATGATTTTTACCCTGTCAGTGTCTCTGGGAATCCCCGAGAAAGAATAAACAATTGCAAAAGTCAAAATCGCCAAAAGAAAATTCATGATGACTCCGGCAATCACAATAGAGGCTCTTACTTTTTTGCTTTTATGAAGAAACGACCGTTTGACATCCGTTTCCGGCCCTTCTTCCAGCTCACCGTGGAGTTTTACAAACCCTCCGAAAGGAAGAGCATTAATTGAATATAGAGTCTCGCCCACCCGCTTTCCCCAGATGCGCGGTGGAAGACCAAAACCGAATTCTTCAACTTTTACCCCGGATTTTTTAGCAAAAATGTAATGTCCGAATTCGTGGACCAAAACAAGGAGGGATAAAACCAAAAGAAATATCAAGATTGAAACAATCATTGTCTACGTATTATGAATGATGAATCACGCGGGAACAAGTGCAAAATCCCTGGTATTTACAACAATTTCCGGATCAAATCTGTAGAAGCTCAGCTTTTTTCTTTTCACCCATCTCTTCAATTTTAGCCGTAAACTCATCAGTAATTTCCTGAAGCTTTTTCTCGAAAGCAAACTTGTCATCCTCAGTGATTTCTTTATTCTCAAACTTGGTTTTAATTTCATGCATTGCATCTCCCCTAACCTGCCGGATATTGATTTTTCCGTTTTCAAGTTTTCCCGAAAGAAGTTTTACATACTTTTCCCTGTCTTCTGTGGTCATGGGAGGAATAATGATTCTGATCATCTCTCCGTCAATCGAAGGATTTAAACCGATATTGGCCTCAACTATACCTTTTCTAATATCTCCGATAATAGACTTGTCCCAAGGATTAATAATGATTTGGCTGGGATCCGGAACAGTGATTGTCGCCAACTCCAAAACCTTCAGCCGCTGGGTTCCGCCGTATGCCGGACAGACAATATTTTCAACAAGTGAAGGAGTTGCACGCCCGGTGCGCAGCGAACCGATATCGGTTGCAAGCACGTCAAACGCGGCTTGCATTTTTGAACGTATTGAAGATTCGTCCATTACTCTTTTCCTAATTCTACACGAAAAACCCGGCCTATGCGAATGTTTTCGCCGGTCTTAGCAATCAACTCTTTAACCAAATCGGAGACTTTTTTGCCGGGATCTTTAACATAGTCCTGTTTCTCAAAATTTTTATCTCCCATTGAGGCGACCTGCATTGCCAGATCTTTTCCGGTTTTATCAAAAAGCTCCGTCTTGGCAACAAAATCGGTTTCACAAAGAAGTTCCAGAATTCCGGCAACCCGACCCGTGTGATGCGTATAAACAAAAATTTTACCTTCTGAAGTTTCCCTACCTTCCCTTTTCGCTGCTTTTTCAAATCCTTCTTTTTTAAGGATCTCCAGAGCTTTTTCCTCACTCCCGTCAACTTCTTCCAAAACTTCGCGGATACGAATTATGGCAACTCCGGTTTCTTCCCTGAGTTTTTTAATCAATTCAATATTTATTTTTGACATTCTAATTTATTATATAAAATTCACCCTCTTGCAAACTTGTTTGCATAAATTACTGATAGAATTTTCTATTTCTCGGAAATTGCGCCAGCCAATAGATCCAGTAGATATTCCAAACCCCGGCTGGCATCGTCGTTCATCGGAATCGGATAATCGATAAGATCGGGGTCGGCATTACTGTCCACCACTCCGACGATCGGAATTTTTTTAGAGCTTGCTTCGTGTATTGCTGCTGCCTCTCTTTTGGTATCAATTACAAAAAGAATATCCGGGGTTCCGGTCAGAGATTTGATACCTCCGAAAAATTTCTCAAGTCTGTCAATTTCCCGGTCAATAAGAAGTCTTTCTTTCTTTGTATATTTGTTGTAAAAACCGGTTGCCAGGTTTTCTTTCATTTCTTCCATCTTATCGATAGATCTTTTAATCTGGCTGAAGTTAGATATTGTTCCCCCAAGCCATCTTTCGTTGACATATGGCATGCCAACTTTTGTCGCAGTTTCGGCAACTTTATCTTTGATTTGCTTTTTTGTTCCCAAAATAAGCACCTTTTTTCCTTCTTTAACAGATTTGACCAAAAAACTTAAAGCCTCTTCGATCAAAGGTTTGGTTTTTGTAAGATCAAAAATATGGACGCCTTCCTCTTGTCCATAAAGGTATTCCTCCATTTTTGGATTCCAACGTTTGGTCTGGTGCCCGAAATGTGCACCGCTTTCAATCAGTTCGTCTAATGAAATGTTTATTTTTGACATTTATTTTTACCCCTAAAACCCTGGGATTTTATAGCTTTCTTATTCCGCCACCGGTCGGAAGTTAATGCCCTGAGCGACTGCAAGGAGTCGAACCGGGTTTCCAGAAAGCCTGACCGATGTGTGTAAGGGTATTATATCAGTCCGCCCCAAGGCTGGCAAGGGTTTTTATATTGATCTCTACATTTTCGTGAGCCGACTCATAGGCAGCATTGGCCAGGTATTCTGCGCTGGCGGCATCTGAATAGGCATTTTTATTACCGATTTTAGACATTTCCAAAGCTGAAACGCGGATTTCATCGGCAATTTCGGCAACTTTTTTTGGTACTTCAACGGCCCAATATAAAGCTGCTTTTATTTTTGCATTATCCTTAGTTTTATAAGCCTGCATCACTTTATTGAAAGCATCGCTATCGGCATCGGCCAAATCAAGCAAACTGAATCTGGCTTCTTTCATAGACAACGCAATTTCTTTGGCCCTCTTTTGGGCTTCTTCATAATTCTTCCTGCCTATGGTCAAATTGCAGACCATTTCTACTAAAGACGCTGCGGTTGCCGCAGTAACGGCAGCTACTGCCCCGCCACCCGGTGTGGGGCTACTGCCGGCAACGCTTTCCAAAAATTCTTCAATTTTTTGACTTTTAATTGTCATTATTCGTAAATTTTCTTTTCTAAAACCTGCTCAGATTTAAATGTGTCTACCTTGAATGTGCTTTTGACAGCTTTAACCAAAGCTTCAAGCGGAATCATACCATAAATCTCGGAACTTTTGATTCTTATTCCGTGCGCTTCAGATTCTTTTTCAATTTCTCTATACGCTTCGTCGAAATTTGTTTTTTCAAAATCGACTAAATTCATAGATACCTGGGCAAGGCCGTCAACCTTAAAGCCCAAAGCCTTTACTCCGGGAAGCCCGCCATTTTTCTCCCTGATTTTAGCAGCAATATCCTTAGCGATTTGAACATCTGTTGTGTCAAGATTTACATTATAAGCAACCAAATATTTTCTGGCTCCGATAACAGTTGCGCCCGCCGTCGGGTGCATACAGGAAGGTCCGAAATCCGAAGGTTTAAAGTTGTTTTTTAAGCCCTCGAACTCTCCGGTACGCACATCCGCCAGGTTTTTGTATTCCGGACGTCTGGCAGACTCTTCATATAAATAAACAGGTATTTTAAGCTCGTCTCCTACTTTTGCGGCTAATTTTTCCGAAAGTTTGATACACTCCTCCATCGAGACGCCGGAAACAGGAATAAACGGGACAACATCCGTGGCGCCAATCCTCGGATGTTCACCTGTGTGTCCGTTCATATCGATTAATTCTGTCGCCACCCTGATTGCCTCGAAAACCGATTCAAGAACATTGTCCGGTTGTCCGATTATGGTAAAAAGCATGCGGTTATGATCGGGGTTGGATTCAAGTTCAAAAACTTTGACGCTTTTAGTATTTTTTGCAGCATTAAAAATAGCATTGATGATTTTTTGATCTCTCCCCTCACTAAAATTAGGAACACATTCAACAATTTTATTCATATGGAAATTATATCATTTAGCGCCTGAGCCTTGTTTCAAAAACGGTTTCCAAAATACCGGCAACCGATTCTGATACTTTTAATGCGTCTTCTTCACCGTTTACAACGTACCAATTAAGGTTTCCCCAACCGGTACTTGCCATCTCCCTATAACCTGCGATAAGTCTGTCAAAATATTCCGGGGATTCTTTGTCAAATGGGTCGCCGTTTATATTCTTGCCGCGTCTTGCTAACGAAGTCTCCCTAGAAATATCAAGAAGCATAACCGCATCAGGTTTATAATTTCCCAAAACAATATCAGAAACATTTAGGATTGTCTCTTGGTCGCCGCCTTCCGCATATCCCTGATAAGCGCCAGTTGAAGTGTGACATCTGTCCGTCAAAACGCTTATTCCATTATCCAAATTTGGTTTTACCAACCCATCCATCCAAAACTTACGGGCAGCGAAAAATAAGGCCATTTGACCCTCAGCTTTGATAAGCTTTTTATCTCTTAAGTCAAATATAAATCTCCTTAGCTCTTCGGCCGGTTCGATTCCTCCGGGTTCCCTTGTATAAATGGCCTCAATACCGTTGTTTTTAAGAAGATTTTTAGCCAGTTCGATTTGTGTTCCTTTGCCGCTTCCGCCGACTCCCTCAAAGACAATGAATCTACCTTGTGTTAACTTTCCTCTTTTCTTCATTATCTGAATTTTAATGGATTACTACTTTTTCCGGAAAATAATCTGAATTCCCGTTAAGTTTGGGTGGTTTAATTTCCGGAATAATAAAATTGCCGTTTACTCCAAACCGGCTGCAAATATGGCTTTCTATCCGATTTGCCAAATGCTCCACCCCACCGTAAGCGTTTTCTTTAGTTGTATATGCAATAAATTTAAATGAATTCTTTTCTTCCCGATTCGCCCATTCATTCACTGAATCTGAAAGTTTTTCCAAATATTCCGGATAGTTATTCAAAATCCACATCTCATAACCTCTCCCCCTATCGATAATTCTTTGTTTAATTTCTTTCTGGCTGGTTGTAACCACAACATGTACATCGGGATAAACCAAATTATCTTTTGCCGTAATGGTATAAAAAATATTCTGATACAAATTCCATTCGTTTTCATTCATCCAACCCATTTTAAAATGTGTCTTCGCATATATAAAATCCATATCAAGTTCAGGGTCTATGATCGACACCTTGTTTTTATCTAGCGCCTTAAGTTGTTCAACTTTGGAAATTAAGAAATTAACTTGTGATCGAAAACTATATTCAGGGGGATTCTCATAAAATTTTTCCAAAAAAGGGTTGGCCGGATAGTTTTCTTCAACCGGGGCTATTCCCCATCTTTTACCGAGTTCCGCAGAAAGTGTGGTTTTACCGCTGGCAAGACAACCTACAAGTCCGATTACCAAACTTCTCTTTTGAGGTATTTCTTTGTTGTTTTCTCTCTCGTTCATGATAAATGCTATCTGGCATTTTGCTATTACTAAAAACACTTTTCAAGTAGCATTTGGGGCTGGACTATCAGAAATATTGGCTATAATATCAACCGTAATTATGAACGGTGAAAGGATACTCGGAAAAGAAAATCAGGAAAGCTTAATTAATAACGCAGACGGTCAATATTTAAATCTTCTTAGAGATATTTTAGAAAACGGCTCCGAAAGCACAGATCGTACAGGAACTGGCACTCTAAAGGTGTTTGGCCGACAATTAAAGTTTGATCTTTCAGAAGGATTCCCGCTATTAACAACAAAAAAAGTTTGGTTTAAGGGAGTTAAAGAAGAACTTCTCTGGATGATTAGCGGTGAGCAAAATATTAGGCCGCTTGTGCTAAAGGATGTGCACATTTGGGACGAGTGGCCATATCAGAAGTATTTAGAGAAAACAGGAATGGCAGACAAACTTCCTAAATACACTCCGGAATGGAAAGAAAAACAAAACGAATTTATAGAGAAAATAAAAACTGATAAAAAATTTGCCCAAAAGCATGGAAATCTCGGACCGGTTTATGGGTATCAGTGGAGACATTGGAAAGCCAGAGATGGAAAAGAAATTGATCAATTGGCAAATGCTGTCGACACAATTAAAAAAAATCCGGATTCGCGAAGAATCGCTGTCACAGCCTGGGACCCTCAAGATCTTGGCAATGTTGCACTTCCCCCATGCCATCTTTATTTTCAATTCCAAGTTAATGGAGAAAAATTAAATACTTTCATGGTGCAAAGGTCGGTTGATAGTTTTTTGGGACTTCCTTTTAATATCGCCTCGTATGCCCTTTTGACAGGTTTGATTGCCAGGATGACCGGCAAGGTTCCGGGAGAACTTACAATGGCACTTGCAGACACACATGTTTATTTAAATCATTTAGACCAAGCAAGGCAGCAGCTTACAAGAGAGCCGCGGCATCTACCAAGATTGATTTTGGATGATTGGTACAATTCGTTTGAGGAAATAACCTCCGGTAGAATTAGGGTTGAAGGCTACGATCCGCATCCCGCAATCGAAGCGCCGATTTCCGTATGAAAATTTCAATTATAGTGGCAGTATCCGAAAATAATGTTATCGGAAAAGATGGCAAAATTCCTTGGCATATTCCCGAAGATTTAAAACATTTTAAAGAAATCACAATGGGACACCACATTATGATGGGCAGAAATACTTTTGAATCAATCGGACACCCCTTGCCCGGAAGAGTTAATCTGGTAATTTCATCAAACCCCCTCTATTCCCCGGAGGGTGTTTCTGTTTTTAAAAGTATTGAGGAGGCGGTTGTCTTTGCAAAAACAGCCGGGGAAGATGAACTTATTGTCATTGGCGGAGAATCTATTTATAAGTCAATGCTGCCTTTGGCCGACACTATATATTTGACAAAGGTTTCAAAATCCTGCGAAGGTAACGTTTATTTCCCGGAAATTAATAACGAAGAATGGACCACCATATCCTTGGAGTCGCACACCGAAAACCCCGACTTTGAATTCAGACGATTGGAAAGAAGGTAAGTTAGCGGTTGTCGCCGTCACCGTGAAGTTTATTTCTCTCTTTTCTCGAAGCAAGTTTTTCTAGATTTCCTATAGCGACTTCTGAAAATTTTAGCCCCAATTCTTTTGAAAGTTGGGCTAAGTACCACAAAACATCCCCCAATTCTTTTTTAATTTCTTCTTTTTTTTCCGGTGTTAATTTTCCGCCGTCATCACGAAAAAGTTTTTTTATTTTTTCGGAAACTTCACCTGTTTCTCCAACTAAACCAAGGAGAGGATAGACAAATTTTTCTCCGACTTTCGGATAAACTGCTGTTTTGCCGCATTCTTCCTGATATTTATCGAAATCTGAAAATGTCATAAGGGTTTTAAGAATACTATTGCAAAAAATTCTATCACAGATATATTGATAACTAAATGCTGACCATCGGAATTACGGGAACACTTGGTGCAGGCAAAGGAACGGTTGTTGAATATCTTGTTTCCCAAAAAGGTTTTAAACATTTTTCAGTCTCCGATTACCTAACTCAGGAGTTGTTAAAACTTGGGAAACCCGTCAACCGGGATTCAATGCGGGAACTCGCTAACGGGATCAGGACAAAAAACGGACCTGACTACATAACTAAAATTTTATTCGCTCAAGCAAAAACCCTTGGATCAAATGCAATCATCGAAAGTATCAGAAATCCCAAAGAGGCAGAATTCATTAAAGAAAACGGCGGATATTTATTTGCCGTTGATGCCGATCAAAAAATCAGATACGAAAGAGCCGTCCTTCGGGCCAGCCAAAAGGACTCGGTAACTTTTGAAGAATTTAAGTTACAGGAAAAAAAGGAGTCGCAAAATACTGATCCCAATTCTCAAAATTTACCTAAATGCATATTGTTGTCAGACTACAAGTTTGCTAATAATGGCACAGTGGCGGATTTATACAAAAGCGTTTCCGATGTCATCCAAAAAATCAGTAAACAAAACTAAAAAACATGTCGACAAAAGACCGTCCTGGGACGATTATTTTATCGACATTGTTAAGGCGGTTTCCACCCGCGGCACGTGTGATAGAGGTCACGCCGCCTGTGTATTTGTTAAAGACAAGCAAATTCTGGTTACGGGATACGCAGGTTCCCCTGTGGGATTTCCCCATTGTGATGAGGTTGGTCACGATCTTAGAAAGACCTTAAACGACGACGGCACCATCTCACTTCACTGCGTCCGTACGGTACACGCGGAACAAAACGCAATTTGCCAGGCAGCAAAACGCGGGATAGCAATCAACGATGCAACTGTCTACGTAAACATGACCCCTTGCAAAACCTGTGCAATGCTTTTGATCAATAGCGGCATTAAACGTGTTTATGCTGAGAGAAAATATTATGCCGGACAGGAAAGCGAACAAATGTTTAAAAAGTCCGGGATAAAATTGGAATACAAATTTAATGATGTGGTGAAGTATGAAAACCAAAAAGCCTAGCTTTTTATCTCTGCTTCCTTTTTAGGACTTCTCCAGCTCGCCCATTTGCATTCAGGGTATCTGGTACACCCGAAAAACTTTCTTCCTTTTGAGGTTTTCTTAATAATAACGTCACCGATTTTACATTCAGGACATTTGATTCCCACTTTGTCCATATATTTTTCTGTGTGTTTACAATCAGGGAATCTTGAACAAGAGATGAATTTTCCGAAGCGGCCGATACGCACCACAAGTTCGCCCTCGCTGCAATCCGGACATTTCTTTCCCAGTTTTTCGGCTTCTATTTTTACTCTCTCGGCCTTTTTATCTACCTGACCGACTTTTGTCCCAAAAGGTTTATAAAACTTCTCGATTACCTCTATCCACTTAGCACTACCGTCCGCCACCTTATCAAGACCATCCTCCATCCCGGCAGTAAATTTGTATTCAAAAACATCTGGAAAATTCTTTACCAAAAAATCATTGACTGCTTCGCCAATACTGGTCGGCATAAACCTGCCCTGGTCTTTTTCAACATAATTTCTTATTTGTATCGTTGAGATAGTCGGCGCGTACGTAGACGGCCTGCCGATACCCAATTTTTCCAATGTTTTGATCAATGAGGCTTCGTTGTATCTTGCCGGAGGTTGTGTAAATTTCTGGTCCCCCCAAGTCTTTATAAATTTCAGGCTCTCGTTTTCAATTACTTCGGGCAAAATAATCACTGACGCTTCACCGTCTTTCTTTGCCGGTATTACCCGCCTCCAGCCGTCAAATTTCATAATTTGGCCGCCTGCGCGAAGCAAATAATTTCCGGGGTTGGAGATGACATCTATTACGGTTTCATCATATAAACTGGCGTTCATCTGACAGGCAATAAACCTGGACCAAATCAGTTTATAGAGGGTCTCTTCATCGTGCCCCCACTTTCCGCTAACTGTAAGTTTGGTATTAACATTTGTCGGCCTGATTGCTTCGTGCGCTTCCTGAGCCAACTTTGAACTGGTTTTGTAAAATTTGGGAGACTCCGGTAGGTATTTTTTACCGTATTCTCTGGTAATAAATTTACGCGCATTTTCGACAGCGTTTTTGGAAAGGTTGAAAGAGTCTGTCCTGTGATAAGTGATTAACCCCTCCTCATAAAGTTTTTGAGCAATAGACATTGTTCTTTTAGAAGACCAGCCGAATATCCTGGCAGCTGCCTGGGTCATGGTTGAAGTAGTAAACGGCGGATATGGACTTTTGGAAACTTCTTTTTTTCTAACTTCGGCAACTTTGTATTCACCCCTGCCCAAGTCGGAAAGAATTTTATCCGCATCGGTTTTATTGCTGACATTGGCTGCCTTACCATCTACTTTTACTAACTGAATATCAAAATCTTTATTGCTCTTACCCTTAACATTAGAAAATATTTCCCAATATTCCTCAGGTTTAAAAGCTTTTATTTCTCTTTCTTTCTCGACAATGAGTCTCACAGCAACTGATTGAACTCTGCCCGCTGAAAGGCCGCGTCTGACCTTTTTCCATAAAAGCGGCGAAAGTTTATAACCGACCAGCCTGTCTAACACCCTTCGGGCAATTTGAGCATTAACCAGGTCCCTATTGATATCGTGAGGGTTGGCTAGAGCGTCTTCTAAAGCTTCTTTGGTAATTTCATGAAAAGTAATTCTTTTAAATTTTGTTTTTGAATCCAGAACTTCAAAAACATGCTGGGCAATCGCTTCTCCTTCACGATCAGGATCTGTTGCCAAATAAATTACTTTAGCTTTTTTACTTGCGGACGTAAGTCTTTTGATGACGTCCTTTTTCTTTGGTATTTCAATAAAATCAGGTTTAAAATTATTTTCGGTATCAATTCCCAGTTTGCTTTTCGGTAAATCCTTAATATGTCCGGCCGTTGCTTCAACGGAATAATCACTTCCCAAAAACCTTCCCAAAGTTTTTGCCTTAGTTGGTGATTCGACAATTATCAAATTCATATTTTTTTATATTTTCCTCCCCCCAAACTTTTAACCATTCCCTTCATTTCCATGATTGTCAGTCTAGCAGAAACATCGGAAGTTTTGCTACCTGTAATTCTAACAAGCTCGTCAAGATGCAGCGGTTCATTTTCCAAAAATTCGAGTATCACCATCTCTTCCGGACTATCCGGAGCGATTTTTTCCATTTTCTCCCTGTCTACCTTGGTGTCAATATCAAGCTCACTTAAGATATCGCCGACCTCTGTCGCCATTCTGGCCCCGTTTTTGAGCAAATAAAGCGGTGCTTGAGACAATGGTGAAGTTATTTGTCCGGGAACGGCAAAGACCGTTTTTCCCTGATCTGCCGCATGGCTTGCTGTTAATAATGTCCCGCTTTTGACAGCTCCTTCAATAACCAATACACATTTTGCCAAACCCGATATTATCCTGTTTCTGACTGCAAAATTTATTGGAATCGCCGGTGATCCAGGAGGATATTCACTAAGTATAAGGCCGCCCTTTTTTATAATTTCATCAGCCAAGTTTTTATTTTCAAAGGGATAAATGCTATCCAAGCCGTTTCCTAAAACCGCAACCGTCACACCGCCCACTGAAATACAAGTTTTGTGAGCAACAGTATCCACACCGCGTGCCAAACCGGAAATAATGGCAATCCCAAAACCGGCAAGTTCAGTTGAAAATTTTTCTGTTATTTCACATCCATATGAAGTCATTTTCCGGGCCCCCACTATTGCCACAGAACTTCCTTTTAAACACTTCAGGTTTCCTTTGTAATACAAAACCACCGGACCGTTGTCGATTTCTCGTAGTGCTATCGGAAAGTCCTTATCAAGAATTGTCGTAACCTTTATTCCCAATTCAGCAAGCTTTTTGAAATACGCATCGAAAGAAAATTTTTTTCTAAATTCCGAAAATTCAGAAGTCTTTTTGCTGCTAATTCCGATTTTTATAAGGACGCTTGCGTCGGCGTTCCAAATTTTCCCGGCGGTTTTAAAATAAGAAAGTAAAAGCCGTACCCTGGCAGGGCCAAAATAATTAAAAGCGGAGATTGCCGTCAAATATTGACTTTCAGTCACTATATTAGATTAGAACTAAAAGGGGTTAGTTGGCAAATGAGGCAAAGAGGTAGTCTGCAATTTCCCGGGCAATGGGCCCGGCTTCGCTTGAACCCTGTCCGCCTTTTTCGATAAGAATTGTGGCAACAATTTGCGGTTTTTCCGAAGGAGCAAAAAAAGTAAACCAAGCGTGCGGGTTTCCGTCTGCACTGACTTCGGCAGTTCCGGTCTTACAGGCTACCTTGATTCCTCCATGACTACCCGGAAAATCAAAAAAAGTATACGCTGTTCCGCCTACGGTACACGCATCCTCCATTCCTTTTCTTACCAAATCCAGATTGTTTTGAGAAACTTTTATTTTTTGACAAACAGGATTTTTGTTCAAATTAAATCTTGGCTGGCAAAGTGCACCACCGGAGGCGATAGCGGCAATATAGGTGTTTATTTCAACGGGACTTACAGAGACATCTCCCTGTCCGATTGACATATGATATGTGTTACCCAAATACCACGACTCTTTTTTGGTTATCTTTTTCCACTCGGGAGTTGGAATCAAACCGCCAACCTCTCCGGGGATGTCGATTCCCGTTGGAGCATTCAAGCCGAACGTATCTGCCCACTTGGCAATGCTGTCGGGACCGACCAACTGGCCGATTGTGTAAAAAAAGGTGTCCGTAGATCTGGCAATCGCTTTTGTTAAATCGATAGATCCTTCCGTTCCGCCATGCTCGGTAAAATACCAGTTTGAATACGAATAATCGTTTACCTTAATTACACCCTCGTCAGTGTAACGATAATTTCCATCTATTGCGGATTCTTCCAAGGCCGCAATTGACACCAGCGGTTTAAATACTGATCCGGGATGAAACGTGCCTCCGATTACCCGATTAAAAAACGGCAAATCCTCATCGTTTAGTAATCGACTGATCTCCTGACTATTGCCTTCATTTACAAAAATATTCGGATCAAACCCCGGATATGAATAAAGTGCCAATATCTGTCCGCTTATGTCAGTAACTATAACAGCACCCTCCTTACCCTCCATCTTTCCGGCAATTTCTATTTGCAAACCTTGATCAACGGTAGTTATTAAATCTTGTCCCGGTACAGGATCCTTCTTACCCAAAATTCGTACCTTTTTGCCGGAGGCATCAACTTCAATAATTTCCTCCCCCGGTGTGCCGGATAATAAACATTCATACGACTCCTCAAGCCCCGTCTTGCCGATTAATGTGTCGGATCTCCTCGGCCCTTTTTCCGGGCAATTAGGATTAATTTTGCCGACCTCATTTTCACCAACCTTTGCCAAATAACCCAATGCATGGGAAAATTTATTTGCCAAGGGATAGTATCTTTTGTAATCGCTCACAATCTCTTCATTGTCGGCTCCGGCTAAATTTTCTGAAAGAATAAACCCCCCTGAATCGGTAAATTCAATTTTTTTCTTTATTTCGATATTGCCTGCCAATACCTCCCCGCCTTTGGCCAAAATTCTTCCCCGCGGAGCCGGGATAATGACACGTCTGATCCGATTTTCCTTTGCCAAACTTTTATAGTAATCACCTTTGATTACCTGAACCTCAAATAATTTTGCAAATAAAAGCAAAAAGAGAAGAAAAAGTGTGCCTCTTAAAAACCAGGCCAACCACGATTGAGACCTTTCTGAAGATAATGGATGCATGTTTCAATTATAATTGTTTACTGCAAACCCTTAGTTACTCTAATTTTTTTTAAGAGTCCGTTGTCTTCCAAACATACGCCACATCCACGGACCACGCAAGTGAGCGGATCGTCGGCGACCCATACGGGCATTTTGGCAGCGTCTGAAATTGCTTTATCGATTCCGTTGATTAATGAGCCTCCACCTGCCAAAACGATTCCTCTTTTCATTATATCGCTTGTCAGCTCCGGCGGCATTTCCTCAAGAGTATCAACAACGTTCCCAATAATCTCCTGGACAATAGGACTTAGAGCCTCACGAATTTCCTCACCGGTAAGTTTTATTGATTTAGGAAGCCCCGTTTCCAAATCTCTACCCCTGACAACCGTGAATTTAGATTCTTTTTCAACGTCTTTATTTGCAAACCCCGGGTCTGCAGCTCCTATTCCCATTTTTACAGACTCTGCAGTTGGCTGACCCAATAAAAGCGAGTACTTTAAACGAACATAATTAATGATTGCTTCATCCATTTCATCGCCCGCGATTCTGACACTGCGGCCTAATACTATTCCGCCCAATGAAATTACGGCAATCTCAGTCGTGCCACCGCCAATGTCCACAATAAAATTCCCCTCCGGTCCGGAAATGGGAAGGTTAGCTCCGATCGCAGCTGCCATCGGTTCTTCGATCAAACTGGCTTCTCTGGCTCCCGCATCCAAAGCTGCTTCGGCAACGGCTCTTCTTTCAACTTCGGTAACCCCTGAGGGAATCCCGATTATCACACGCGGCCTGGGAATTTGAGGAAACGTTTTTCCCGATTCGTGCACCTTTTTAATGTAATAAGAAAGCATTGCGGCGGTCGCATCAAAATCGGCTATGACCCCATCTCTTAACGGACGGATTACTTCGATTATTGCCGGAGCTCTACCCACCATTTTCTTTGCCGAAGCACCAATTGCCAGAACCTCTTTAGTTTTCTTATGTCTGGCAACAACCGAGGGTTCTCTGATAACCACACCTTTACCCCTGACATAAACAAGCGTATTTGCGGTTCCCAAATCTACACCAATATCGTGGGAAAACATACCCAACAGTCGATCAATAGGATTTATAAATTTCATGGCCTAGCAACAGGAGTATACCTATTTGCAAAAAAGATGCAAAGGGTTTCCAACTTCTTATGTTACAATTTAGATTGTGAAATCACCCCAAAAAACAATTTTATTTTTATTTAAAATATTGTTTTTCTTAACTCCTTTAATTCTATGGCCTTTTACTTCAGAACTTTTTGAATTTAACAAAATGGTTCTGGTTTATATCTTAACAACACTTATAACGGGCGCCTGGGTCATCCGAATGATTTATTCCGGAAAAATCATATTCCGTCGCACAATATTGGATATTCCCATCTTAATTTTTTTAAGCTCGCAACTCATTTCGACAATACTTTCTATCGACATTACCACTTCCTGGCTTGGATATTATTCAAGATTTAACGGAGGAATGCTTTCATTAATTTGCTATTCCCTACTTTACTGGGCATTTGTCTCAAATATAAACCGCAAGGGTGTTTTTAAGATAAATAGCATTATTTTGCTTTCTGCCACTCTTGTAGCAATTTATGGTGTCTTGGAACGTTTGGGTATAGACAAAAATATCTGGCAGCAAGATGTCCAATCAAGAGTTTTCTCCACACTCGGACAGCCCAATTGGCTCGCCGCCTGGTTGGTTGCACTGATTCCGATAACGTGGGCAAATTCTTTAGCTAACAGATCTGACAAAAACTATAAAAAATTTATTCCTTATACTCTCTCCACCCTCTTTTTTGTCGTTTTACTTTTTACCGGTTCCCGCTCGGGGTTGATCGGTTTTGGCTTTGCTTCCTTGATATTCTGGGGTTTGACGTTTTTTAAAAGCAAATTCACATTTCTTAAGCCCTTCATTGTTTTCAATGTTCTAATCTTAATTTCTGCTGCCATTTTTGGTACTCAATACACTCCAAGCGCATACAAACTGATTCAAGGTAAAAGAATGTCCGCCGAGCCCAAGGCTGTTCAGAATACCGGGACTGTGTTGGAATTCGGTGGAACAGAATCCGGAACCATCAGGAAAATTGTTTGGCAGGGAGCGCTAGATATTTGGAAACGTTATCCAATTTTTGGAACGGGTGTAGAAACATTTGCCTATTCTTATTATTTCGCCAGGCCTCTTGCCCACAACTTAACTTCAGAGTGGGATTTTATTTACAACAAAGCTCACAACGAATATTTAAATTACTTAGCCAACTCCGGATCTGTAGGAATTCTATCTTATTTGCTAATGGTGGGATTTGCAGTTTATTTACTATTCAAAAATTCGCTCAAACAAAACGAGAACGAGATTTCAACCTTTTTAATTGCTTACACCGCAGGATATTTATCAATATTGGTCACCAATTTCTTCGGTTTTTCGGTTGTTCCTGTGCAATTAATTTTCTTTTTGCTGCCGGCATTTTCTATAGTTCTTACAAGTTCCGATATTAAAATAAATGACGCGGAAGAAATAAAGGCAAATACATCTCAAAAGACCGGGGCATACATCGTGCTTTTATTTGCAGCTTTTATCATTTACCTGGCTTGTCGCTATTGGTATGCCGACCTACTTTTTGCTAAAGGATCAAATTACAATAAGGTTAGTAGGCAGGACTTGGCGGTAACCTATCTATACAAAGCCTCTCAACTTGAACCCAACCAGAGTGTTTACTTTGCTGAACTGGCAAGGTCTTATACCACTCTGGCTCTTGCCTACAATGAGGCCAAAGAGGCAACTGGCGCATCTCAGCTTTCGCAGGCGGCAATTGTAAACTCACTTAAGGCCGTGGAGCTTTCACCCGCCAATGTGAATATGAAGCGTGTAGAGTTCGGCGTTTTTATTATGTTAGCCTCAATCGATCAAAATTATTTGCTTAGTGCCAGAGATGTCCTATTGGAAGCAATCAAACAGGCTCCGACAGACGCCAAACTTCATTACAACCTGGGTCTTGTCTACTCAAGAATCGGAGAAAACGATCTGGCACTTGAGACGCTCAAAAAAACGATTGAACTAAAGCCGAACTACAAAGATGCCAGGCTCGCCTATGCAATTTTACTTATAGATGCCAAAAAGAATTCTGAGGCCAAAGCTGAACTTGAATACATACTTAATAAAATTGACCCCAACGATTCAATGTCCAAACAGTACTTAGAAAGTATGAATTAGTCCGGGAATCTCCCAGATTGGCCGATTTTTTGATATAATTTGAATATGATAAGAAAAATCGTTCTTTCTTCCAATCCTGTTTTGCGAAAGAAATCCAAGCCTGTTGTCAAAATTGACAAGAAGGTAAAAGAATTAATTAACGATCTTAAAGATACTTTAAGTGTGCAAAAAGACCCGGAGGGCGTTGGTTTGGCGGCACCGCAAATCGGTAAAAATCTCAGAGTTTTTCTGGCAAAAGATAGAAATTTTGAAAGAGTAATCATTAACCCTGAAATACTAAAAATTGAAAAAGAATCCCATCCCGCTAAAAAGCAGAGCAAGAAAGAAATTCTGGAAGGCTGTCTTTCTATTCCCTACTACTACGGGCCGCTTGAGCGTGCACCAAAAATTACTTTAAAATATCTAAGTGAATCGGGAAAAAGCATAACTGAGACCTTTGAAGGCTTTCATGCTCAAATTATTCTGCATGAAATCGATCATCTAGAGGGTATACTCTTTGTAGACCATATCATAAGCGAAAATAAACCGCTTTATAAAGTTGAAGGTGACGAATGGGAGGAGGTTGAACTCCTTTGAGGAGCAAAAAACCCGGGTATTGACCGAAATAACACCCCTGGGAAATTAAAAGAAAATTATGAAAATAGTATTTTTTGGAACGCCATACTACGTATTACCAATCTTGAAGGAAATACATAAGAAATTTGTAACCGGACCGGGAAGGTCCCCGATTGCTGCAGTGGTTACACAACCGCCCCGACCTGTCGGACGCAAGAAAGTTGTCATGTATTCACCGATAGACAAATGGGCGCACGAGCACGGCGTGCCCATTTATTATTCCGCTTCCGAACTTTTGGAAAGTCCCCCTGATGCAACATTGGGAATTCTAGCTTCCTACGGTGAAATTATCAAAAAAGAGGTAATTAATTTATTCCCTCAGGGAATATTGGTAGTTCACCCATCACTTTTGCCGAAATACAGAGGAGCGTCCCCCGTCCCCGCAGCCATTGCCGACGGTAATGAATTAACAGGAGTTTCTATCATTAAAATGGATGAAAAAATGGACCACGGACCCGTTATCACTCAATTTAAAGAAGCTATTGCCATAGGTGATACCGCAGGTGTGCTACGAGACAGGCTTTTTGAAAAGTCCGCCGATGTATTAGTTGAGATGCTAACCCCCTACACCCAAGGCAAAATTAAACTAAAGCCACAGGATGAAAAGGCGGCAACTTTTACCAAAATAATGAAAAAGGAAGACGGCTACATAGAAATAGACAAATCTTCCCCGGAATATGCTGAGCGATTTATAAGAGCCATGGATCCCTGGCCGGGCGCCTGGACATACGTTTGCCTCACAATTTCAGGAAAGCAAATCAAGAAAAGATTGAAATTACTTAAAAGCCATATTGAGGAGGACAAACTTGTTTTGGACGAAGTCCAACTGGAAGGAAAAGAGAGCGTTACCTGGAAACAATTTAAAGAAGGTTATAACGAGATGAAATTTTGCTGATACTACCCCACAGGCTCTTTTTACAAAGAAGCTGCCTTTCTCGAAGATTGAGGTTTTTTAATTTTTTCTGACTTCCTGAATCTAGATATACAACTGGTACAAAGTCGCATTTGGACGCTTTTACCTTTAACCACAACAGCAATCTTCTGAAGATTGGGTTTAAAAACTCTTGCTGTTTTTTGAGCTCTCTTCTTCCAACGTTTACCGGCAACACCTCTGCCGTGAGTGCTTTGGCGTCCGTGAACTATTCCTTTTCCACAGTTATCGCAAATGTATGCCATAATAGTTTTCCTAGCTGCTAGTGACTAGAAGCTAGATTGAGATTATACTATTAACAACCTTAAATCGCAATGGATGTACTAATTTTTATTATCGGTGTCGCAGGCTTTGCAATGGCAATTATTCTGCACGAAATATCCCACGGATTCGTTGCCGAAAAGCTGGGTGACCCAACCGCGAGACTATTGGGAAGGCTTACTTTAAACCCTTTAAAGCATATCGACATTTTCGGTACTCTTGTTTTACCGCTTACACTCATTGTTCTGCGTTCTCCGTTTGTTTTCGGTTGGGCAAAGCCCGTGCCGATAGACCCCTATAATCTCAAAAACCCCAAAAAGGACTTGGCTCTAATTGCACTTGCGGGCCCGCTGACCAATGTTGCGTTTGCAATTATCCTGTCCATATTTTTGAGAATATTGCTTGCCGTCTTCCCCGACTTCAGCACAATAACTTTATTTACTTATTTAATACAATTTAATGTAGTTTTGGCGGTCTTTAATTTGTTACCAATACACCCTCTGGACGGAGGCAAAATTCTGGCAGGGCTTCTGCCGCAAAAGGATGTCCTCTCCTTCAATCGTTTTATGGACAGATTCGGCATCATTTTAATTTTTATACTGATTTTCCCTTCTTTCGGAGGCAGTTCACTTTTGGGAATGGTTACAGGTCCCATTATTAATTTTCTTCTCAAATTACTCATCCCGGGCTATATTTGAGGTTGACGTCCATGGTAATATAATAGTGACCCTGTCGATAGAAGATCTGGTTTAAATTTCCTGATCAAATAAATTTGCAACGGGAAGGCGGAGTCCGACCAAAGCCTTTGAGCGGAGGAAGGCAGCTTACCCACCTGGATTTTCCAGGAATGCAGCCAGGCTTTTAAAGGCGGGGTCCTTTTTGACTCGAATTTAGCTTCACTTGCTGGTATAATTCCTTTAGCGCCGATGTAGCTCAGCGGTAGAGCACCTGTTTTGTAAACAGGGGGTCGATGGTTCGAATCCATTCGTCGGCTCAAAGTCGACTCACGGATTTGGTGCCGAGTAAGGTAAATGCACGGCGAATCCATTCGTCGGCTTCCACAGTAACAAAATTTCTATGGGAATTTTGAAAGGAGTAACCGACAAGCGTTAGGATCCAAAACCGAAGGTTTTGTGATACGATTAGCGCGTCGAGTTACGACGAGCTGAGGTGGCGGAGCGGTCAAACGCACGAGACTGTAAATCTCGCGTCCGAAAG
Source organism: uncultured Gammaproteobacteria bacterium (assembly GCA_964606975.1). Taxonomy (GTDB): domain Bacteria; phylum Patescibacteriota; class Microgenomatia; order UBA8517; family UBA8517; genus UBA8517. Next base: position 21,061 of record CAZSGY010000023.1, read on the forward strand.
GGCTACTCAGGTTCGAATCCTGACCTCAGCACTCACATGCGTTCGTGATTTGTTGGACTCAACCGGTTCATGCTTACCACAGATTTTGATTACAACTTACCGACCGGCCTCATAGCCAACTCCCCCGCTTTTCCTCGCGACCATTCCCGCTTAATGGTTATTGATCGAAAAAATGGGGAAATTTTCCATCACCGTTTTTATGAAATTGAGAAATATTTGGGGAGTAATGATGTTTTGGTTTTAAATAAGACCAAGGTTTTTCCGGCCAGAATTTATGCTAATAAAGTCACGGGTGGAAAAGTCGAGATACTTTTCTTGGAAGAAGTTAAACCTAAAATTTGGAAAACCCTTACCCATCCGGGGTTGAAAATAAACACTAATATTTCGCTAAACAAAAACTTATTTAATGTTATCGCCCATGAAGACCAAACAGTTTTAATTGACACCCATTTGACAAAAGACAAGCTCATGGAACTTCTTAAACTTCATGGACACACCCCGATTCCCCCATATATCAAATCCGACAGATCTGAGGATAATTTAAGAAAGGTTTATCAAACAGTTTACGCAAATAGCGTAGGCTCGGTTGCAGCGCCAACAGCAGGTTTTCATTTTACTCAAAAGTTACTAAATAAACTCAGGGCCAAAGGAGTCCAAATCGAATATGTAACTTTGCATGTTGGTTTGGGAACTTTTGCTCCCGTAAAAAGTAAAAACATCGAGGACCACGCCATACATTATGAATATTTTGAAATTGATAAAAATACCGTCCATAAGCTCAACATAGCCAAGAAAAGCGGTAAGCGAATAATTGCAGTTGGCACAACTACAGCCCGGGTTTTAGAAACAGTTGCAAATGAAAATCGTAAATTGATAGTTGGCGACTCAAATTTTACAAACCTGTTTATCTATCCCCCTTACAAATTCAAATTTGTTGACTCATTAATAACAAATTTCCACCTACCAAAATCTACACTTTTGGCTTTGGTTTCCGCTTTTGTCAGCTATCCGAATACGAGCGAAAAATTTGAAAATTTCAGATCATCCATAATCGGAAAGGCATATCAAGAGGCCGTAAAAGAAAAATATGGATTTTACTCTTTTGGAGATGGCAGCTTCATAATCTAAAGGGGTGCGGACGCAAAGCATGGAAGTTGAGCCTGAGGTGAGGATTGAACTCACGACCCCGTACTTACCAAGTACGTGCTCTGCCACTGAGCTACCCAGGCATGATTCGGATTCAATTATACAACATGGCCTACATATTCCCTAGTGTCTAAATCTGTGTTAAAATGTCGTCTATATGGCAAAAAAAGGTGGGGCTAGAGAAACAGTAGCTTTAATTTGTTCCGTCTGTAAAAATCAAAATTACATTACAGAGAGGAACAAAATAAACATGGAATTAAAGGGACAAAAAGGAGCCAAGTTGGAACTTAAGAAATATTGTCATGCCTGCAGAAAAGTTCAGGTACACAAAGAAACATCCAAGCTCAAATAACTCCTGGCTGCTTGGCGGAAGAAATTAAACCTTATTGGGTACAATACTCTCGACGGCGCTACGTATGAAGCCCATTTTTTTACTGACTTCGTCATTAATTTCCCGGGCAAAATATTCGTCAAGACTACTGCTTAACAAAGTGCACAGTCTTTCATCGGTAAGGTCGTTATTTTTAATCACAAACAACTCACAAACTGCTTTCTTGAGATTGTCGAATAACATCGTAGAACCGGCTTGATATTGGGAAACCACCCTATCCAGCACTATTACTGTCATGTGGCTCCGGACATCAATATCCATCGGTGAGGCCGTATACGGTCTTTCCAGCTTTTGGTCAATTAAATCAGAGGCAAAATTAGTTGCCCTGCTAAAAACCAGAAACTTTTCGTCTTCATTTAGATTCTCAGCCGACTGAAGTTTTTTGCCAATAGCCTCAAAATCGATTCGTGCCTCATGCTCCAAAGTTCCCATAATTGTGAAGATTATACACTATGAAGGTAACTTAAAGGTATTTCGGGCACGGGAGAACATAGATAAAATTCAAAAAATATCCCTTGCAGGATAAGGTCATTTTTGAAAAATTATCTAGGTGTTCTCCCAGGTTGCGTTGTGCCCTTTTTTAGACTAGCTATTTATTAAAAGAAAACTTTTAAAATTTGTGCCGAATATTCGGTTTAGAACAAGAACTGGTGTGTATTTTTATAGGCGCTGGCGGCCCCTGGATTTTGACAGGAATCACCTTCCTCAAGTTGTAATCAACCTGAAGCTGCCATACACTGCCGTCTATATCGGTGAATACATCACCGATACGTCTTCCCGACCAACTTACTCTGGGTCTTTCGTCGTTTGTAGACATTTTTTGCCTCCCTCGATGAAATGTAAATGTGCAACCTATAGTCGATAGTACTACAAACTTCTGTCTTTTTCAATATAGATTTGTTTAGAGTATAATATGAGCACTTAGGGGCGTAGTTAAACGGCAGAACAGCGGTCTCCAAAACCGTTAATGGGGGTTCAATTCCCTCCGCCCCTGCCAAATGGAAAAAATAGGCAATCCGGAAGTTACTGAGGGTAAAAGAATTCGTTTTCTGAATGTGGCAAACGAAGGAAGTAAATATTTCTCATTTGTGGCCTGTCCGACACCTTCTTCTGTGGTCATCCCCTATGCGTGGGTCGACAACCTCAGTGAAATTACTCATAGCGAAATTTTTGGCATGGCAGTATCCGATTTCGGCTTTAACGAAAAATTTGAACCGATCGGAGGCGGTGTAATAAACACCAAAACCTGTGAACTTCTCGACTCCATTCACTACGGCGGAGTCGACAATCCTTCAATAGAAAGGGCAGTCATGCATAAGTCTCATTGCGAATCTTTCTAAACCTTATCCCTTTTTAAACCATACCGTTTTGTAGCCAGTGAAATAATTTTCTCGATTAAATCCTTATAGCTCATGCCTGCAGTCTTGGCAGACAAAGGAAAATAAGATATAACTTTAGGATCGGGATTTATTCCGGGAAGAGTATTGATTTCTAAAAAGAACAAGTTCCCCTTTTCGTCCAGTCGGTAATCAATTCTGGCACAATCTCTGATATCTAAAAATTTGTATATGGCGATAGAGGTCTTTTCGATTTTGTCTTTCAATTTTTTATTAATTGTTGCAGGACAATCATAGGCATCTTGAAGATTTTTCAACTTGTCCTCATAAAACCATTTAAGTTCGTAACTGGCAATTTTATTCATTCCTTTTGGTAAAAAATCAAATTTTTGCTCCACAATCGGTAAAACTTCCGGATTTTCGTTGCCCAAGATGCTAACTGTAAATTCCCTGCCGTCAATATACTCTTCGACCAATATTTCCCCTCCTATTTTTTCTTTTATCACCCTCACCCTTTCTCTCAATTCCTTTTCATTCTTTACTACATTTGCGTCCATTATTCCTTTACTTGATCCTTCTTTGTTCGGTTTAACTATTAAAGGAAATTGAGATTGCCCGGGAACTTTTACTATACCGGCTCCTTTTAAAAGATATTTTGTATATTCTTTATCAAGCTTAATTGCATGTACTGTCGGAGATGAATGTGTGTAGGCAATTCCAAGCATTTCACAAAAAAGCGGAATCTGTGACTCCCTGGCATCTCCACCCAACCCCTCAGCTATATTGAAAACCAAATCAATTTTATTTCTTAGCTTCTTTAACTTGATGTAGGCATTTTCATCTGCTTCAATCATCACAACATTGTGTCCCAACTCCGATAACGTCCTTTTTATTCCGCTGATAACTGAGGGGCTGTCAAATTCAATGTCTTTTTGTTTACCGGGATCTTTTGAAGGTTTTCCTTTTTTGACGTTGTAACAAAATGCGATTCTCATTTTAATTTTTTTTATGCCCGAAGTTGCCTAACGTCAACATGCATTAATACTAACAAAGGCGGTAAGTTCTTGCTATCCCATTTTGGAGTCGGCGTTACCCACGTCTTTGCGAAAGAATTTTGGACACGGTATTTCGGTCAACACCCATATCCTGAAGTTTTTTCCAAGCTTCGTCAGCGGTCCTTAAATTCGGGGATTTGGTTTGATGGGCAAGCTGAACCACACGCCTTTCAAACTCTGCCTGACTGTGTTTTTCTTTAGCGTCAGAAATTTTACTTTGGACACCCCTGCCAAGATCTGAAAGTTTCGTTTCCCTGATAATCCCATAGGCTGAAGGAACCAAAGCTATTGTATAGGGTAATTTTTCCGAGGAAATCCAAGAGCCTTGATTTTGAAGATTGTGGCTCAAAACATAGCCTGCGGTAAAACCGGAGGCAAATTTAACTGCTATAGAGGTCGATTTTCTCAAGAAGTTTTTATCATTAGCTTCAAAAGCTTCTTCAACTGCAGAAAGAGTTCCGGCTGCAAAACCTATATAAGTCGGGTTAAAAGATGTTGCAGTTTCAGGTGAACTTGCACACGCCGAAAGTGTCAAAGGTAAAGCCAGAGCCATAGTTTTTCCTATTCTTTTGGCGTTTTCGTTAACAAATTTTTGGCTTTCCAAAGTTATCATTTTCTCCACTTTGCTACCAAAATCAGCCGAAAACGGACTACTGTCTATCACCAAAGCTTCTTGTTCGTGTATTCTTTCTTTCATAGTGTTTAGCGTTTGAAAATTTTCCCTAATATTCTTTGTCCGAAAGTTATCTTTTCGATTTGTACTAAATCGGATGAGCTTTGAGGAGGCTCATAGGGTCTAAATTCGGTATTTATCTGCTCTGAACCTACGGGGATAGAGAAAAATTTTTTACCGCCTTTTTTGGTTACTTTTGGCTGCCGGTAATCGCTATCGGAAATGCTTCGTGCGCCCACAATTTCAACCAATTCATCAACATTGTTAGAAATATTATTGGGGGTAATACCCTGCTTTAATAGTTCGTGTATGAAATCGCCCCCCTCGGCACCCAACTCCTTTTGTAGATTATAAATGCGCAAAAAAGCTTCCGCCCTGGGAGACAAGTTCCTGCGTTTTTCCGGACTATCTACGATTTCGACCCGTCGCCTTTCTGTTGTCATGGGTTACATTCAAAAATGTCCTATATTGTATACCACATAGGTTGTCTTAATCAAATCAGACCCGGATAGAAGAGTGGAATCTAACGATTCTGTTATAATATACGCAAATCTATGATGACTGAAAATATTACATCCTTTCCAAAAGAAATCGAGACCTGTCTCGAGTATTTCCATGTCAAACTTGAAACCAGCGGTAATATTCCGGAGGAACTCAACAAAAAACCCATATCCAAGTTTTTACCGGGAATTGCGGCGGAACTTGTCGACAACTGTGTAGACAAGGGTGCCAAAACAGTTCATCTGACAGTAACCGCAAATTCCATGAGAATCGAAGACGACGTTGTCGAAAAGAATCCCGAAAAAACTCTCGATTTACTAAATAAAATAAAAACTTCCAGACGCTGGATAACGACGAAGGACAGAGAGAGGGAAAGTTCCGGTGATGCCCCGGGAGGCGGAATGGGAATTTACCAAACCATGAACATCCTAAAACTTTTTGACGGAGACTTAAACTACTACGTTCTTGACGGAAAAATTGTTGCGGAAGTTACCTGGAAATAACTGTAAGGAGTATTTAACCCAATATCTTTACCATACTCAATTTCTTCGGCCAGGTTTCACCTTTCTTGGTAATCACAAACATCATTTTCTTGTCAACAATATTTTTCCCATTAATTTTATTCACATCCCACCATCTTTTTTCAAAATCCCTAATTTTGAATCTCCTGTCTACCCCGGCAAAATGGGAATAAGAATCACAAATTCTTAAATAATTGCCTTTCTTATCGACTTTAGTAATAACAGCATAATGCCCGTTATCTTCGTCTTCATCTTCATAAAACACACCCTGCCACTCAACACCAACCGGATGTTTATATTTCTCGACAACAGTAAAAATGTCATTAATACTTCCCTGGCGTTTTCTCCAAAAAACAATTTCTTTTTTGCCCAATACGTTAGCAGCCTTGGCCAGGTCATTTATGTTAAGCCCGAATTTCTTGATTTTCTTTTGGGCACGGATAGATCTGACTACTCCGATCTGAGAAACACTTTTTCCCAAAAATGAAAAGAGTTCGACGACAACCGCCGGGCCGCAGTGATAGCCGGAAATCTGTTTAACACGCTTCATCTCCGGAAAAGGCTTGCCCATGACATTGTCTTCCAATTTCAGGAGTGCGCGCATTAGCCTTCTGGTTTTTTTGTTTTTTTCAATTTCCATATAAAGTTAGCGGGATTTGATAATTGGTCTATTTTATGACCAGAATGGGGTTTTGTCCAGGCGGGTTTTAGACCAGGTTTTTGGCATATTTAGACAGAAGACTGGCCACGGTATCGGAAAACTCCACTCCGTGCATAGCCATGACCTCAGTCATAGGAAGGCCGCGGTCAGGGCCAAAGGCGGTGTTCGGGTTGCTATCTGTAAAGTATGGAATACCTGTGTCAGCATCGACCCTGACATCAAATTTGGCATAATCTTTGTGTTGTAAGGCTCCGAACGCTCTTACTGCAAGTTTTGTTATCTCAAATTTATTGTTTTCATCAACAGGAATGTATTTATACGCCTTCCAGCTGTCATAAGACTCAATACTGGTAAATTCGTGCTTGCCGTCAGGCTTGAATCCAAATTTCTTTTGAGCCATAAATACATGGCGTTTCAGGCCATCATCAAAAACCACAACAGTCACTTCCGGCCCTTCAATAAATTTCTCAACTATTACCGGAAAGTGGTAGGTGGAAATAAGCTGGTTTATCCTGAGTTTCGCAGCCCTCACGGTCTCTTTTACTGCATTATTGTTTATACCCACACTTCCCCCACCCTCATTCAGTTTACAGATGAGCGGCAACCCCAAATCTTCATCAATATTGGTGCCTGCACGGCGGATAAACTGGAAAGGAGGAGTCGGTATGTCGTGAGCCATTAGAAGTCTTTTTGTCAGATTTCTGCTATTACCGATAATAAGCCCTTCCATGCCGGCACCTGTGTAGGGAATGTTCGCCAATTCCAAAGCTGCGGGTACTGAAGGCTGAAGTTGGTCCCTACCTTTTAGTGTATCAACCAAATTTACAACCAAATCGGGTTTGTCTACCAATAAGTTGGTGTAAAAATACTGGTCCCCCGGAAGGGTTCTGACAGGGATTCCCAATTTCCGGATCTCTTCAGAAACTTCAATAGCTCTTTCCTCCACCTCGACCTCGGCTTCATATGCGGATCTGGTAGCAAAATGTTCCCGCTGAACACTTGAATAAGCTACTACTACCAATCTGAATTTCTTGAGTGCTTCCTTGTCTATGCTAAGTTTAATTTTTCCTTTAGGAAAAGTCTTCTTTATTTTAGTTTCGTCGTCGCTTTTGGTGATGGGCATAAATAAATAATAAACTAATAATTTAATAAAACCAATAACTTAACAAAAATACAGGCTAAAGGAATGTTATATACTTAAGCTGAAGTGGAAAAAACCAAGATCGGCGTTTTGATAATAATTACCGGAGCCTCGGGTGCGGGAAAAGATGCTGTAATGGATAATTTTTTGAAAAGTCCTGATATCCGAAGGTTAAATCTTCAAAAGGTAGTCACCTGTACAGACCGCCCTCCCCGACCCGGAGAGGTTGATGGAGTAAATTACCATTTTTTAACCCCCGCCAAGCTTAAGGAATTGGATGCGAACGGAGAACTGGTTGAACCCATCACTCAAACCGGAACCTCAAACAAGGCAACCCCAAAAAGCGAAATAGAAAGATTGCTAAACGCTGAAAATTTGGTTTGGAGGATTGACCCTTCCCGGGCAGCAGAAATAGCCTCAGGAAATTTCTTTGATCATCTTTTTCCCGAGTATGCAGCAGAAATGCAGAAACATACGTTAGTGCTTTTTATCACCGCCCCGAAAAGTGTGATTGACGATAGACGAAAAAGCAGGGATGGCAAAAATTACAAACCATCAGAGTATGCCGCACGCGATGAACAGGAAAAACCCTACCTCGAAGTTTTACAAAAATTCGCTACCCCCATACAAAATCTTGACGGACGGCTTAACGAGGCGGTATCGGAGTCGGTAGAATCAGTCGTGGATTTTTACAATCGGATCGCAACTAGTGTTACTTCAATCTAGCGACCTGGGCATCGACCATGAGGCGAACCAACTCCTTAAAGGAGGTTTTTGGAGTCCAACCCAAAACTTTTTTGGCCTTTGTGGGATCTGCGACCAATGGACCCGTTTCAGTCGGGCGTACAAACCTTTGATCAATGGTTACAAATTTTTTCCAATCAAGTCCTGCATAGCCGTAAGCTTCTTCGCACAACTCCTGGATAGTGTGGATTTCCCCCGTCCCGATTATAAAATCGTCCGGTTTGTCTTGTTGAAGCATGAGCCACATGGCCTCGACATAATCCCCGGCAAATCCCCAGTCGCGTTTAGCCTGTAAATTTCCAAGTGCCACCTTGCCGTCTTTAACAATGGGTTCACCCTCTTCATTCAGATGTTCTGAGTTTTTAATTCCCAGTTTTGAACAAGCGGCAGCGTAGGTAACTTTCTGAGTTACAAAACCGAGATGACGCCTAGGTGATTCATGATTGAAAAGAATTCCGTTTGCAGCAAACATGTTATAGCTTTCTCTGTAAATCTTAGTGATCGCATGAGCGTACAGTTTAGATGCGGCATATGGGTTGGCCGGATTAAATGGTGTTTCTTCATTTTGGGGAATTTCTCTCACCCACCCGAACATTTCCGAACTGCTGGCCTGATAAAACTTAGATTTGGGAACAACATCTAAAGTTGCATCCAGGACTCTGTGTGCACCGATAGCTGTAATTTCTGCCGTGTGAATCGGCTGCCTGAAACTTTCAGCCGGATGCGATTGAGAAGCAAGGTTATAGACTTCGTCCGGTTTCACTTTTTGCAAAGATTCGCGGATAGAAATCGGGTCAAGCAAATCTGCCTGAATTAATTGAAGCTCTTCTTGGGTGTGGGAAATGTTGGGGTAAGCCATATTGCTGGTCTTTCTGACAATTCCCGAAACTTCATACCCCTTTTTCAAAAGAAATTCGGCAAGATACGAACCGTCCTGACCGGTAATTCCTGTTATGAGAGCCTTCTTTTTAGACATTTCAACAAATAATAACATATGTTAAAATTACAAGCCAGTGGAAAAGTAAAAGAAAGGGGGCGACCAAAAAAACAAAAATGTTCACACCGTAAGGTGGAACAGAAATTTGCAAAATTTATGTTCATAATCAAAAAGAAAAAAGGTGAAAGCGATGACAAGCTTATTGCCCGCTTTCGCAAAAAAACCATCAGCGAGGGTGTAATGCAGGAGTATCGTGACCGCGAGCACTACAAAAAACCGGCTGAAAGAAGAAAAGAAGCCAAGTACCGCATCGCCCACTCTATTGAACTTGAGAAAAAGAGGAGTTTCTAAAAGAAGTTTCTACAAACTTCTCCCGATGAAATCTGGTTAGCCCATACTTCTTAATAGCTTTTCTATGAGAAAGAGTGCCGTAGCCTTTGTTTTTGCCCCATAAATATTTTTTATATTTGGGATCTTCTGCGAGTTTGCCCATCAGCTTGTCCCGATAAACTTTGGCAATGATTGAAGCAGCGGCAATTGAAAAAGATTTCGCATCCCCATTAATGATGGGTTTTTGCCTGCCTGCGCAGGCAGGGTTTCCGCGCCTCAAGCCCTTCACATAAGGGATGTAAAAAGCGTCGATTAATAAGTAGTCGATTCGTCTCCCGCAGTTTTTAATTGCTTTCCGGAAGGCAATTTCGCTCGCCTTTTTGATCCCAAACTTATTTATCTGGGAGACACTCGCCCAACCTATTCCGTAACAAAGGGCGTTTCTCTTGATCCAAAAGTTTGCCTTCTCTCTTTGTTTCGGATTTAATTTTTTGCTATCGTTTATTCTAATAGTATTTGAGATTTGGTTCTTGGAATTTGGAATTTGCCGAAAT
>CAZSGY010000024.1:0-36107 GCA_964606975.1 uncultured Gammaproteobacteria bacterium
GAGCTACCCTGGCTTGGAAACTTGCCCAGACTCAGGCTATATTTTACCACGAGGCACTGTTTTTTGCCGAGAGGCAAGCTGAGCTTACCACGAGGCACTGTTTTTTGCCGAGAGGCAAGCTGAGCCTACCATTTTTGGATCCCAACCTATCGAGTTATTGCCTTGATATGCTATAATTGCGACTAGTTAGTTTACATGCGGGGTAGTGTACAGTGCACGTGAGGCTCATAATCTCACAGGTTGGGCGCAACTCCCAACCCCGCAACAAGAAGTTCTTAGAAAAACAGTTTTTTCCACTTAACCCAATTCGGATCCGGCAGAGACTCTTCACTTGAAGTTAACGGGGGCGCAAGGCTTCTAAGCACCGACTCCTCGGGCAAAATCACTATCGCCTCCCCCGTCTTACTAAGACCCAACTTATCCCTGATCTGTTTTTCTATAAATTCTGTTCCCTGGGCTTCTGCAATTTGAGATTGAAGTCTGGCGTTATCCGACTGCATTTTTTCTACCCTTTCTTTCTCTTCTAAAACCTGCCTTCTGATGCTAAAAACTCTGTTTACATTTTTAATTGTGGAGACCAATAGTATTACCACCATAACCCACGCCAAATACCTTAGTAGGTTCTTAAATTTAAGCTTAAGAGATTCAAACTTCTTATCTACCATGATTAATTATATCCTGTAATGCATTGACTATTTCAAAATTTAGACTATAATTGCCTAAGTTAACTGCTAACTATTTTATTATGGCACAGGAACCTATTAAAAGCCTGCTCCCTAAATTCATTGACTCACTAAATGAAAAAAGACGCTCTCCGGCAACCGTTTTGGCTTACCGCAGCGACTTGACTCAGTTGGTGGATTTTCTCGTTGGTCGGGAAAAAGTAATGCCCGATCAGGTCAGACCGGATGATTTAGACGCTTTCCGCGACACTCTTTTGAATGATAAATACACCCCGAAATCCGTCAGCAGAAAATTAAACGCGGTCAAAACTTTCTTCCGATGGATGATTGCCGAGAACTTTGTGACCTCGGATGCTTCTGCCTCAGTTGCCCATCCTAAAATTGAAAGCACACTTCCAAAATTTCTATCCCCTCTTGAATACAGAGCCTTAAGAGATGTTGTCAGGGGTGATACCCGAATTGCCGCAATAATCGAACTTATTTTACAAACAGGTCTAAGAATTTCCGAGGTTGCCAATTTAAAAACTGAAAACGTCGGAACAGATTCATTAAAGATTGAGGCCTATGCTACTCAGCCGGAGAGAAATGTTCCCCTTAATAAACCTGCACTTGATATCTTAAATTCTTACCTGGAAGTCAGACCAAAAGTAAGTTCACCGTACGTATTTGTCAGTAAAAATGGCAAACCTTTGGCTGTAAGAAATATCAGAGCATCAATCGCCAGATATATGCAAAGAGCTGAGCTTCCCAATTATTCAGTTAATGATTTAAGAACTACTTTTATCGTTGAAAATCTTAAAGCCGGAGTCGATATAGTTCTTCTTTCCCACGTTTCCGGTCACAAGCGCCTTTCTACCACGGAGCGTTACTTCGAACTTGCTCAGATTACCGAACCCGGTAAGAAACAGGTCCTCGTAGAATTATAATCCTGAAGATATATTAAAATTCTGTGGGCTCGGATGGAGTCGAACCATCTGTATTTACTTTATAAGAGTAATGTCTTGCCGGTAAACGACGAGCCCTTTAAACACGAGGCTATTATACCAGATTACGCCTCTCTCCATAATAATCTGAAATCGCCCGAATCGCCATCATTATATTTTCCTTTTCAACAGTCTTAAAGACAGAAACTGTGCATGTTCCATGACCGAAGCCTTTTTGGTTGACCTGTCCAACCATAGATTTTTTAATATAAGGTTTAGAAAATTGACTACTTTTGATATTCAGGACTTTTGACCAATAATCAGTTTCTAATTTGATATTCATATCGTTATAGAGATGTAGTCTAATATGAATCTTATCCTCTGAAAAACCAAGGCACTTTTTAAACCATAGGATTGTAAATTTAATTACGTCAGGATCTGTATTAGCTATACTTATTACGTTATTACTAACCTTATTCCCCTCCCCCCAATACAAAAATAGGCCTGCTAAAAACATTTCCCTATTAGAAAGTGGCATCCATCTTTTGAGCTGGTCTTTATAATACTGATCTAACCTAACCTTACGTTTTTCTTTCATTGAGGCTTTATATCTTTCAACTGCCTGAACCTTTTTTATTTTTAAGCCAGACACCTGTTTATCTGTTAACACAATATCTTTTAACCATAAACTGAGAGAACTTTTGGAGACCTTTATTATTTTTCTAATTTCACTGTAGCTTTTACCTTGCCTACGAAGTTCAACAACTCTCCTCTTTTCAATGAATTTTGTCATAATCGAACAATAGAATCAGTATCTTAGAAATCAAGTCCTAAATCAAACTGAAGTTAATTTATACCTTCTATTTATACTCAATATCTAATCACTCAGTATCTTTTTTGAAAGCTTGAGGCATTTCTTCCCAATCCCGGTTTTGTCTTATTTTAAGATTTTTATCCCAAATAGCCTGAAGTGCAGACATATCTATGCCTATTTGTTTGGCAAGTCCCAATATTCCGATTGTGTCCTTGGGGAAACATGCCCCACCAAAACCCCGGTCTCCGTCAGGTCCCGGAACACCAAGATGTGTTCCGATTCTGGGGTCTGCCTCAACTGCTTTTTGGACATCGCTATAATTTGCACCGACTTTTTGGGAAAGATCATAGAATTCGTTAGCCAAGAGAACCTTGCTGGCAAGCATAAGGTTACTCATATATTTAGCAAGTTCTGCACTTGCCGTGTCAGTAATTATATATTTTTGATCCGGAGGCAAAATTGTCTGATAAATTCCTTTTACTTTCTCCCCCACCTCGAGCTTCTCGCAGCCAATCACAGTCCTATATGGTTTCAAAAAATCCGCATTCGCATTTTTCTGGGTAAGAAATTCGGGGTTCATTGCAAAATCTACCTGGGGATATTTTTCCGCCATCTTTTTGGTTGTTCCGGGCAAGGATGTGGACTTAATGATTACAATTTTTCCTGAATCCTTAACCCTCTCTGCGACCTCACCGACCACACCCTCAACTATACTCATATCCATTCCCGAATAATCGGAAAAGATGGGGGTGGGAACACAAATAAAAATAAAGTCAGAATTTTCTACAACTTCGTCGAGAGTGTTGGGCGATTCTTTAAATTTATCGTAACTGAAGATTTGGTTTTCGGGGCTTGTGGCAAAACCTTTACCGGTTGCCGTTCCTACATAGCCGTTTCCTATAATTCCGATTTTATTCATGGTCAATATCCGATATTAAGAGAAAATATTAACAAAATCAACGAGCACCTTCTTTATAGGTTTGATCTTCTAACAATTTCAGCTTCAACCAATTTCTCATCTTTCCCGTATTTTAGCCTACTCATTTCCTTAATTATTTCTGCAATTCTGGGATTCTCGGCAGCTTTCTGTTTAGCCATATCCTTACTCATATCCATGGAGAAAGGAGGAACGGGCTCATTATTAACGATTGTTTTACAATAAGCATGGTAGCGCTCAACATTCAGAAGATCGTCCTCTCCGAATGTGGGAGTGAATTCGTGTTGAAGATAATTTGCATCGGTTACACCCACCCTAAAAGCAATTAATGTGCCGACGTTTCCAAAAACGGCGTTTTTGACTTCTTCTTCAACCTGTCCAATAAATTGATTGGCAACCGTCAAACCCAACCTATACTTTCTGGCCTCGGAAAGAATGACGGCAAAGTCCGGTGTGGCAAAATTCTGAAACTCATCAACGTAGAAGTAAAAGTCTCTTCTCTCACTCATCGGAACATCCGCCCTGCTCATAGCCGCCATAAGAATTCTGGGTACCAAAAGAAGACCCAAGAAGTTGCTATTTTCTTCACCCAACGGACCTTTGGCCAAATTAATAAGCAAAATTTTGCCTTCATCCATTATTTTTCTCATATCAAATGAGCTCTGCGACTGGCCAATTATATTTCTGATTAATTTATTGGTCACAAAGCGGCCGAACTTGGAAACCGTATAGTCCAAAACCTCGGATTTATGAAAATCGGATGTTTGGGCAATTTGATCAGTCCAATAACGTCTGACGATTGGGTCAGAAACCTTGGGTAAAAGTCTTTGGACATATTCGGCATCTGTCATTGCACGCATGACTTCAACAAAAGTGTTTCCCGGTTCGCTCATCACAGTAAGCATGGCGTTCCTGACTCCGTGTTCAAAACGTGGCCCGACGATTCCTGTTTTATAAGGATCAAAAAGTTTATACATCAGATTTATGACAGCCGTTGCGGCAAAATGTTTTTCATCTTCCGTTCTTGCTTCCAAAAGATTCATCCCCAGAGGCCTTTCGGTATCGCTCGGGTTAAAGTAAATAACATCTTCTGCCCTTTCCGGAGGAACAAGTTTTAAAATGTCCTCAACTGCATCACCGTGAGGATCCATGAAACAAACGCCCTTTCCTTCATTGATATCCTGCAAAACCAAATCTTTAAGAAGCTCGGACTTACCCGTACCGGTCTTTCCGATAATATAAAGATGCCTCATTCTATCCTCATTACTTATATACACAGGTCTTTTGACTCCCCTGTAAGCGCTAACTCCTAAGAAAAGACCCTCTGTAGGAATTTGGCTCGGAGCCGGTGCAACTTTCGCATTAAGCCAATGAATGTGGGGTGTAGTTACCTGTTTATTGGGGAAGTGAAAAATAGTTGCCAACTCTTCCGAATTGAAAATTGAAACGTGATTTCCAAAAGTATTAAACATCGGCTGGTAGCGATATAAGAAGTCTTCCATAAAAGCCGACTTTCTGTTAATTTTTCTACTTTTCAGGCTGTTCAGGTCTCCGGAAAATTGAGCAAAAGCACCGCTGATATTTGTTACCGTGCTATTGGCAACTTCTTCGCTTTTTGCAACTGCCACAATTCTTATGGACGTTTCGAATCCGGGTTTGGCAATTTTTGCCTCAATCGCCTCCAAAGTTTTGCCCGAGGTGGAAAATTTGGCGCGTTCGGCATCGCTTTCCTGCTTTTTGGTGTCGCTTACGAACTTTCCGCCTTCTTTTTGCCAGTCACTTTCTGCCGGTGAAATAACAATTTGAATTACGGCAGCTTCATCCGGTCCCATTTTTGCAAGTGCGGAGGTCATTGCCAGTAGCGGGTCTGTTGCCAAATCTTTAAAAGTTTTTATCGGATAGTAATTATTTTTACCTAATTGCAGAGATTTATAGGCCACCCTACTCCCTTCTTCGAAAATATTGTATTCGTCAACCTCTACCACTTCCGCCTCCGGATAGGCTCCGTTGATTTGTTTTTCCACCAAATCTTTTAATTTGCTGGGTGTCCAAACATAAAAGCGGATATCTTCGCGCCTGGCTACAATTTCAAAAGAGATTGCAGGCTGGACTGAAAACTTTTGTTTCCAACCGCCTTTTTTAATTGAATAAAAGCCGGCAAAAAGTTGCTCCATAACGTCTATTTTTGCCTCGTTATTTCGGGGCAAAGCCACCTGAAGAAGGACGGAATCTATCGATTTTTTCTCCCTGTCCCTATTTCTAAAATAAATAAAAACGGAATAACCGAGCCCGACTGCCAAAAAAATCAAAAACGAAATCAAAACAATTACCAATAAAATGCTTGTGTAATCTACATCTATTAACATTTTTATATTTGCTTTCCGCCGACAGCGATTCTCCAACCAAAATGTATGGCTTTTTTAATAACCCGTTGCCAAAACGCACCTAACCATGTTTGGGACGAGTCAACCGAACCCTTTGACCAATCTTCCAGAGTTTTTGCATCAGCCGGAGGCGTAACTTCTATTACGTGGGAGGGCGGAGTTTGGATCAAGGGAATCCCATGATCGTCTTTAATTTGAGCCTTAAAGTTTTTTTGTACTACCTGAATACCCGTTTTTTGTTGGAGGGTTTCGGGAATAACAAACTCTTCTTGCCGCTCGCTAACTTGCGGGGCTTCCGGTCTTGGAACTTCGGGTGTGGCAGGCATACCTCAATTGTATATCAAAGCCATATTCTTGACCACATCAATACTATTTTGATTTCCAGGGAGTTTCTTTTATCTTTTCTCTGAAGTTTGAAAATCGTGCCAAGGTATAAACGTAATCGGAAAGACGGTTTAAATAAACCATTACACCGGAGTTTACTTTTTCTTTTTCAGAAAGGGAGACAACTCTCCTTTCGGCCCGGCGGATAAATGTTCTAGCCATAAAAAGAAAGCTTGCCATTTCTCCCCCTCCCGGCAAAATAAAATTAGTCAGTTTGGGTAACTTTTTATCCATGTCATCGATTTCTTTTTCCATTTTATCTACCAATTCTTTGGAAATCGTCATTTTGGCACCGGCCAAAGACGCCCCCACTTCAAACAAATGGTTTTGTATATCATAAATTTTTTGTTTTGTTATTCTATTCTTGGAGAATGCCGCCGCCAGACCAAGAAAAGTATTTGCTTCATCAATAGATCCGATAGCCTCAACCCGGGCGGAAGCTTTGCTTACCCTTTTCTTTTTTGATTTATTAGAAGAATAGAGTCCGGTTTCTCCTTTATCCCCTTTTCTTGTGTATATCGGCATGGTTATTTTGGTAATACCATTGATAATATCACGCGAAAAATATTTGCGAGCAAAAGAATCAGCATTCGGAGTGTCCGCAGGCAAAGCATTTAGAACAACCTTCCTGATAAACCAGCGCCGGGCTGCCGCAAGCAGGGCAGATATCACCAACAACCTTGACTTCTTCCTTATCTGAAGCAGCCTCTATCACTCCGGGGGTGTCGTGGCCCACATTATTAAACCCAAAATGCAGTGAAATTGCCTTGGCTACAGCATCGGGCAGAGATCTGACCTTGTTTGGTCCAAATCCGACAGATCTTCCTCCGCCAATACCTTTCAGTTGTTCAACTATCTCGCGTGCTCTTTCAATCGGAGGTTTATGATTCCCAAATCTCAAGGTTGTAGAGATCATGCGTCCTAGGGCCTCAGCCATAGCCGCAACTTCACTTCCCGCCTTACCGATGGTGATAAAAACCTCAAACGGGTTTCCGCTTTCGTCCTGGTTTACCGTAATAAACGCACTCCCGAGAGGCGTAACAATTCTATAAGTAGCGCCTTCAACCTTCACAGGGCGCACCAAAATCGTCTGCGGGGTCTCCGCCGGCTGCTGCACTTTTTCATCTTTTTTATTTAATCCCAGATTTAAAACCTGTTCACTTTTACTTCCGTCTCTAAAAATAGTTATTCCTTTACAATTTCCTTCCCAGGCAGATAGATATGCTTTTTTGACGTCGTCAACCGTCGCATCGTGCCGAAGGTTAATAGTTTTACTGACAGCATTTTCGGTGTATTTTTGAAAAGCTGTTTGTGTTCTGATATGCCAATCAATATCAATTTCGTGAGCGGTTCCAAAAAGCTTTCTGACATCTTCCGGAATTTCGGCAATATCCCTTACCACTCCCTTCTCGGCAACTTTAGCCATAAGTTCCTCTGTCCAAAAACCCCGCTCCCTGGCAATTTCCTCAAATTTAGGATTTACAAATGACAACTTTCTGTCCAGATGTTTGTCTTTAACAACATGCTGATATGCAATCGCGAACATGGGCTCAATTCCGCTACTGGCGCCGGCGATAATTGATATTGTCCCTGTGGGAGCAATGGTTGTGACAGTTGAGTGTCTTCTTGGTGCGCCTTCTCTATAAATTGAAACCGGCCAAAGGAAAAACGGACCTCTTTCTTTGGCCAATTTTTCGGATGCCGATACGGCTTCATCCTGAATGAACTTCATTACTTTTTCTGCCAAAGACATCGCTTCCTCACTGTCGTAAGGAATTCCAAGACTTAAAAGCATGTCACTCCATCCGCCTACTCCAAGACCGATTCTTCTGATATTAAAGGCAACTTTTCTTATTTCGGGAAGCGGAAAGGGATTAACCTCAATAACATTGTCCAAAAATCTCACCGATTGATGGGTAACTTTTTTGAGTTTGTCCCAATCAACACTTTTGTTTCCGTTTTCATCTTTGACAAAATATGTCAGGAAAATACTGCCCAAATTGCAAACATCAAAAGGATAAAGTGGCTGTTCTCCGCAGGGATTTGTGGATTCTACAGGACCCATCGCCGGAATCGGATTGGCGGTACCCTGATTAACCCTATCAATAAAAATGAGTCCCGGGTCACCTGTTTTCCAAGCCATCTGCGCGATCTCGTCAAATACTTTCCTGGCGGAAAGCGTCCCCACTACCTGTTTTGTTCTGGGGCTTATAAGCTCATATTCTTCATCTTTGTAATAGGCATCTATAAATTTATCCGTTATAGCGACAGAAATATTAAAGTTAGTAATCCCTCCGTCTTCCTTACAATGAATGAATTCCAAAACATCCGGATGATCAACCCTGAGTATTCCCATATTCGCACCTCTTCTTTTTCCTCCCTGTTTAACTTCGTTTGTTGCAGCATCAAAAATTCTCATAAACGAAACCGGCCCGGAAGCAATTCCTGAAGAAGTTCTGACAATCGATCCGCTTTCCCGCAACCTGCTGAAAGAAAAGCCTGTTCCGCCTCCTGTTTTGTGGATTAAAGCCTGATATTTGATAGCATCAAAAATACCTTCCATAGAATCTTCCACCGGCAAAACAAAACAGGCTGAGTATTGCAAACCGTTTCCTGTGCCGGCATTCATGAGAGTCGGCGAATTTGGCAGGAATTCTCTGGAGACTAAAAGTGAATAGAACTCTTTAGCTGTGGCTAATACCTCCTTGCGGGACTTTCCCCACCTGGCTTCTGCCGAAGCCATTTCCCAGGCAACACGCCAAATCATATCTTCGGGTGTTTCAATGGGCTCAAGATTTTCATTCTTGGTAAGGTATCTTTCTTTCAATACCTTCAATGCCTGCTCAGTCCAAATTCCGTTTGGCAACGAAGCGCTTCGTTCCGGCCGCTCGCCAACTTTCTTTTTGACCTCAGTCATTATCTCTTCGTATGAAGGGGCGATTAAATCTTCCAAGACAACTTTCGTTTCGCCGTTTTTATAGACAATTTTTCTTTGCTTAACTTTTTTACTTTTTTTATTATTAACAGTTTGTAATGCCATTTTATTTTATCTGTCAATCAACTTCTCAAAATCACTCAAATCTTCAAATTCAAGATAAACACCTAAAGAACAATATCGAGGCAGTGCTTTTAAGAAAGCTATCGCAGACCGCTAACACTTAAACGTTGTTATCTAACAAAATACATCTTGCGGTCGAGATTGCAAGCACCGGACGGGACAAATCTACAAAAAACAAATGTGTCCGAGTGCTGTTTTCGCAAAAGTATTGCCGAGAAATATTGTTCTGTTAATGTTCCTTACCTGTCAATTAACTTCTCAAAATCACTCAAATCTTCAAATTCAAGATAAACGCTTGCAAACCGGAGCCAGGCAACTTTATCTACCTTTTTGAGTCTTTTTAATACTGCTGCCCCCACCACCCTGGTCGGTATCTCTTGTTTTTCGCTTCTGAGCATTTCCTTTTCGACTTCGTCAGTAATATCATCAACCAAATCCAAAGAAACCGGGCGTTTTTCAATAGCTCTTAAAATGCCCCGTTTTATTTTTTCTTTATCAAAGACCTCCCGTTTGCCGTCCTTTTTAACCACCCAAAGAAAACTTTTTTTTACCTGCTCTACTGTTGTAAACCTCTTGCCGCATTTTCCACACTCTCTCCTGCGTCTTATCGACTCATCTTCGACAATCCTGCTCTCTAAGACACTGGTTTTGGCGGCTCCGCAAAAAGGACACTTCATAACTATATTTGCTTATTGGTAAGTTTATGTATTTCACGCATGTAAAGTAAAAACTCTACCAATAGTGATAAGAGTGATTATCAAACACTACCAGTAGATAGTCAACTAGTAAGTTTTTAATCAAAATGCATCATCTCAGGCGTAGCCCACGCCTACATTTTTGATAATTCCTGAAGTTTCTTGCGGAAATAAATTTTAGCCCGCGTAAAAAAATGCATCAATCGAAGTCATTAATCCCTAATAAACGGATTGTTTGGCGGCGTCAGGCCTCTGGAAATCAGGGCATTTTTGGCATCTTCGTAAGTATTTTCTGCATAGACCTCAGTGCTAATAATCATCGGTTTAACGTTTTCCGGAGCTATTTCAACCAGATATTCAGAAACTTCTTTGTGTTTTAGGGAGGCTAACGCCAACCTTTGCAAAAAGGCGTCGGTGTTTAATCCCCGCGACCTGGCAATCTTTTCCTGTTCAAAAGCAATCGGTAGATACCTCTCCCCTTTTAAGTAGGTCAACATTGCCACCTCCGGCTCCCCTTTCTTAAACATGGCTTCTGCCATAACAAGTCTTTTGTCGGCGAATAATAGTGCGAGCTGTGCTCTTCTCAGAGGAGATGTGGTAATCCCGAACCAAACTTTATCCCTCAAAGCTTTAAGACCCCACAGAGGGCTGTCGGGCATAACTCTGCCTGCATATGGAAGAATATAGTTAATTTTACTCTCCTTTGATTCACTAAAAGGCTGAGGAGGAGTGTTGGCAAAAGAGTATGTAATAGATGAGGAGTCAAAAATAGAAATGAAGAGAATAACAAAAGCGACAATAAAAATTCCAAAAGCAAGAATATTTTTTTTCATTCTACCTAAAAAGAATAATCGGCCACTCCCAAAGGACATGCAACAATATCGATCCGAAAATATTTTTGGTCCTACCAAAAATAAAAGCAGATCCGATTCCAAAGACGGCGGTTAGGAATAGGTATAGAAGACCGGAAATCAAATCCAACTTCCAAACAAAAAAGGCAATCGGAACGTGAACCAGGGTCCAGATTAGACTGCTGGTTATATTGGCTGCCCACTCATCTTTTAAGGCAAACCAAAGCCTGCCGAATATATAACCCCTAAATGATAATTCCTCTGAGAAAGCAGTGGCAAAAGAAATTCCCAAAGAGGTGAGAATAGGCACATTTCCGATATTGGCCATAAAATTAAATCTGCCATACTTTAGAAAATTTGTCAGTACGGCTTCTAACACAAAGATTGCACCCAAACCCAACGAAAGATATATTGATGGGAACAAATTTTTTAGAGTTAGGCCGAGAGAGCTTAGCGGGAACCCTTCTTTTATATTCAACCAAAAGATGGGAATCAGCCAAATAATTGGTTTAATAATCAATTCCTCAATCTGATCCGGGAGATCAAACAAAAATCTGTAAAATGCCCAAATCAAAACCAAATAGACGGAGTAAATCGTAACGTGTTTTATAACTGTGGTTTTGGCAGTCATCCTTTTATCTACTATTATATTTTACACTCTTTAAAAGCTTCGTCTATTGCATTTACAATCATTCCAATCCTTTCTTTGGCTTCGGGGAGTGTAACGGCGTTTTTCTCATTTGGAAACCAGTGAAAAGGCAGGTTTCGACAAAGCCTCCACGTCTCCCAAAGATTATCCGCCAATTTTTTACTGTGATTAAAATTTACCAGTTTTTGATAGACACTTTCAGATATAAATTCCTTTGTCAAAGACGGATTCAATGCTTTCCCGATCCTGAAACGTTTTCCGTAATAATCTTCTTGAGTAATAAAATCCATTTCTAAAAACAATTTCTTCAAAAATCCTTCATAAGCTTTGGCTGCGGGAAAAAGTACAAACGAATAATCGTGGAATTTTTCTTTGCCGCCGGGTAGATCTCCTCCCCAACTTTCTACGGCATCATAGATAAATCCTGAGGTAAGCAAAAGCTTTTGAATATCTTCTCCCAAATATTTCCACCAAGGGCGGAGTTCAAGTTGTTCAAGCGTTTCCACAAAACTATTGTAGCAAATTGTCGGGCTTTGCTCTATTTAAGTAGATGCTATGTAATATAATGTAATATAATTTCCGTCCCGATGAAAAAAATACTAAATGCCATAACCGGCAAAGTCAGATGGTTATTTTCAACCAAGAGAAGAACTAAGGCCGTTATTTATTGGGGCCTGGTAACGGGGGTAGCTATCTACTTATTTTGGGGTATTCCCTTTCCCACCAGGTTAAATTCCGAGGCAATGCCCGTATCTACCAAGATTTTTGATCGTAACGGAGACGTTGTTTACGAAATCTACACAGACAGGAAAAGAACACCTATTGATATAAAGGAAGTCCCCGATTACCTGAAAGAAGCAACTATTTCTATTGAAGATAAAAACTTTTACAAGCATAAAGGCATAGATATTTTGGGAGTTGCCAGAGGGCTTTCAAAAACTGTCACATCCGGCCGCGCCGAAGGAGGGTCAACCTTAACTCAACAGCTTGTCAAAAATTCGCTTTTGACGAACGAAAGGACTATCCGGAGAAAAACCCAGGAATTAGTTCTGACAATTGTTGTTGAAACAATTTATTCCAAAGATCAGATTCTTGAGTTATACCTAAATTCAATCCCCTACGGCGGAACCGCATATGGCATAGAAGCAGCCAGTGAAACATATTTCGGCAAAACCACCAAAGACCTAACCTTGGCTGAAGCCTCTCTTCTTGCGGGTTTGCCCCAAAGGCCTTCAACCTACTCACCTTTCGGTGCACACCCGGAACTGGCAAAAAGCAGACAAAAAGAAGTACTTAAACAAATGGTCGAAAACAAATATCTAACGCAAAGCGAGGCGGATAGTGCGTTTGAAGAAGAATTAAGGTACGCCTCACAATCAGCCACTAAGGCGCCGCACTTTGCGCTTTGGATAAAAGAGCAGCTCGCAAATGAATACGGAGACAAAATGGTCGAACAAGGAGGCTTGAGGGTCTACACAACTCTTGATCTTGAAATACAGGAGATTGCCCAAGACGCAGTGGCGACAGAAGTCGGTAAACTTAGCAAACAAAAGGTCGGTAATGGAGCAGCCATTGTTACCAGGCCCTCAACCGGAGAGATTTTGGCAATGGTCGGATCTAAAGATTATTTTGCCCAAGACGAAGACGGAAAAGTGAATGTTGTTTTGGCACAAAGACAGCCGGGAAGTTCCATCAAACCCTTAAATTATGCCTTAGCAATCAGAGATAAAAAAATTACGCCGGCAACGGCTTTTGTAGACATGGCAACCTGTTTTAAAGTCGCAGGACAGTCTAATTACTGTCCGGTCAATTATGACGGGACATATCACGGTTTGGTCCAAACCAGGTTCGCACTTGGCAATTCATTCAATATTCCGGCAGTAAAAGTGCTGGCGTTAAACGGTCTGGAAAACTTTATAGCTTTTGCCAAAGAAATGGGTTTGACTACCCTTACCGAACCCAAGGACTACGGTCTTTCGGCTACTTTAGGCGGAATTTTGGTCAGACCATTTGATATGGCAGTTGCTTACGGAGTTTTGGCAAACCAAGGTGTTAAACAACCTTTGGTGGCAATAACAAAAGTTACCGATTGGAAAGGAAATGTGCTGCAAGAATACAAACCCGAGGAAAACAACCTTACCGGAGACAGAATACTTGACCCCGCAGTGACATTTCTAATCTCTCACATACTTTACGATAATAACGCAAGAGTATCGGCTTTCGGTCCCAGCTCATTCTTGAATGTTTCAGGCCACCCCGAAGTATCAGTTAAGACCGGAACAACAAACGATAGGCGTGATAATTGGACTGTGGGATATTCGTCCCAAGCCGTCGTTGTCACCTGGGTCGGAAACAACGACAACTCCTCGATGGGAGGAGCCGTCTCGGGAGTCTCCGGAGCTTCTCCAATTTGGAATAAAATAATGAAAGCTGTATTAAACAAATCCGAATCCGGAGCATATGATCAAAACGAAAAAGGCCATGCCTGGCCGAGCCAGCCTGAAGGAGTTGTGGGAGCAACTATTTGTGCAGACACGGGAGGTATTCCTCCGTCACAGGATCCCGGAAACCCCGGCTGTGGTACAAGATTTGAATACTTCTTAACCGGGACCGTGCCGGCCATGCCAAACGTGGTCAATCAGGACGTTCTCATAAATAATGCAACAGGACAAATCGCTTCGCCGTCGGACCCCCCGGATGCGGTTCATACCGAAAATAAGCCCATCTACACAGATCCTAACGGCACCATATTCTGTCTCAATTGCCCCGTTGCTTCCGCATCGGCTACCATTGATTACCCGTTCTAGGTGTTCTTCTATTATTTATTTGACTTTATTGCTACAATTCGCGGGAAAAGCAGGCACATTTTAAAATGGTGAAAATTATCAAAAGCATACTGGGAGGTATTGGAAAACCAGTTTTTTATCTCATTGAGACTCTTATTTTGCTGATCGACAAACTTGCTTCAATCAAATTTCAAAAGAAACCCAAAGCCAAGGCCAAAAAAGCCAAAAAAATCAGAAAAAGAAAGCCGAAATCCAAAAAAGCAATAAAGATAAGATTGCCAAAGATTCGACCGGTTGTGATATTTATACTTGCGGCAGTATTGCTCCCCGGGTTGTCATTTTACTTTTTCATCATTAAAGACATGCCGACCGTCGGAGATTTTACATCCAGAAGCCCCGAGGTATCAACAAAAATTTATGACAGAAACGGCAACCTTCTTTATAAAATATATAAAGATAAAAACAGAACAATAATCCCTTTGTCCGAAATTCCCGAAAGCGTTAAATTGGCAACATTGGCTGCAGAAGATGCTGAATTTTATTCGCACCCCGGGTTTTCTATCCGGGGAATTACAAGGGCATTGCTGCAGGATCTTAAATTCGGCTCCATTCAAGGGGGCTCAACAATTACGCAGCAGTTGGTAAAAAACACTCTTCTCTCCCCCGAAAGAACTTTAACCCGAAAAATCAGAGAGTTAATTCTTTCAATTCAGATTGAAACAATTTATACCAAAGATCAAATACTGGAAATGTATTTAAATGAAGTTAGTTACGGTGGAACTGCATACGGAATCGAGGAGGCCAGTGAAACATATTTTGGCAAAAATGTTTCCGAATTAAGTCTTGCTGAGGCCGCACTTTTGGCAGGCCTTCCCAAAAGTCCCACAACTTATTCTCCGTTCGGTTCCAATCCTGATCTGGCATTTGAGAGGCAAAGAGAAGTTTTGGGTCTTATGGTGATAAATAAATATATAACCCGGGGGCAATCAGAAAAATCTGCAGGAGAAAAATTGCGTTTTGTTTCCCAGAAAACAGAAATAAAAGCTCCTCATTTTGTAATGTATGTCAGACAACTTTTAGTTGATAAATACGGTGAGGAGGTGGTTGAAAAGGGAGGTTTAGAAGTAACTACCAGCCTTGACCTTGCTATTCAGGAAATGTCTGAGCAGGTAGTCTGGTCTGAGATTGATAAATTGAAAAATTTACAGGTCGGAAACGGAGCAGCTTTGATTTTAAACCCGCAAACGGGGGAAATTTTGGCCATGGTCGGATCCAAAGATTATTTTGCAATTGAAGAAGACGGAAACGTAAATGTGATTACCAGCATTAGACAGCCGGGAAGCTCGATTAAGGTTGTCAACTATGCTTACGCCCTTCAAAATGGTTTTACTCCTGCCTCGATTATCAATGATTCACCCATAACTTTTTATGCTGCAGGAACAACGCCCTACTCGCCTGTAAATTATGACGGACAATTCAGAGGCAACGTTACTTTAAGAACCGCATTGGCAGAAAGCAGAAATATTCCGGCGGTAAAAGTATTGGCTACTTATGGCATCGCCAAAATGATAGACCAGGGGCAAAAAATGGGAATAACCACCTGGAGCGACCCGTCTGACTACGGCCTTTCACTGACTCTGGGCGGAGGCGGAGTTACCGCGCTTGATCTCTCCAAGGTTTATGCAACCGTAGCCAATTCCGGAAAAAGGCCTGAACTTGTCCCCATACTTGAAGTTAAAGATTATAAAGGTCAGATTTTAGAAAAAAATTCCCCCCAAGCGACAGAGGTGTTAGACCCGCGTGCAGCTTTCCTCTTAACCGATATATTAAAAGATAATGCGGCCAGGGCACCGGAATTCGGGTACAATTCTTATTTAGTTGTTAAAAATCACCCCGAGGTTGCAGTTAAGACAGGGACGAGCAATGACTTAAGGGACAACTGGACAATCGGCTACAACCAAAATTATTTAGTATTAACTTGGGTGGGCAATAACGATAATTCTCCAATGAGTAGAGTGGCTTCCGGCGTAACCGGGGCTTCCCCTATTTGGAACAAAATCATGACTGCAATATTGAATACCGAACCTTCAATTGATTGGAAAGTACCCGAAGGGGTCAGCAAAATAAATATTTGTTCCGCTACCGGCACCCTACCCTGCGACGGCTGTCTGACAAAACAAGAGTGGTTTTTAGACGAATCCAGACCGGTAAGGCGCTGTGTTCCTGTTGAAATGAATAAAGATGTTAAACCCACCAAAGAAGAAAAGAGGAACAATATTTTAGATAGCGGGGCAAGCACAATTTTCAACCGTTAAATTTATTTTTCTGAAGCGACTTCCTTAAAAAGTAAGAACTGAGGAAGAATAAAAAGCGCTCCAAAAAGATCAAAAACCACACTACCCACTCCATAGGGCAAAAATGATAACACCATCTGTGAAAGCGTAGAAAATAAAGCAAAAACGGTAAGTCTGCCAAGTATTTTCCAAAACTTTCCTTTAACCATATTTTTACTTTCAGTTAAAGCAGCTTTTATACCCAGACCTTTTTCAACAAACAAATACTTGCTAAAGGCAAACCAGGTGGCAAACAAAATAAATGGAATGATAAGCAAAACCAACCCCAAAGCCAAAATAAGACCGATGACTATTGTGAGCAAGAAAAATCTAAAATATTTCGACCGGGTTTTGTTGTAGACAGCCTGAATCCTGGGTTTTTCTCCTTTTAGCATCCCCGAAATTGCTATTATTCCGGCTAAATTTACAAAAGTGGCAACCAATACAAAAAGAAGTCCATAGATAAATTGGATCCAATTTCCTGATGCTGAACCGGCATAATTATAAAGGGCCGGAATATACGAAAAAAATAATGACAAGAACGCCAAAATACCTAAAGGCAGATAAATTTTAACAAAATATATGAGGTTCTCCTTTTTGCTAAAAATGTTCCAGGACTTTTTAATTAAGTTTACGGGGGATGTTAATTGGTTCATTGTTGTTTTTTCTCAATAATTATTGTCTCACCTTTAAAAATATTAATCGAATCCAAGTTAATTTTAGGCAATCTGACCTTCTTCGTCTTATAACCAAGATCGAGAGAGTTACTAAGTAGTAGTATAGCGGAAACAATGGTCGTAGCAAGAAGTACGATCAAGACAATTAGTCTTTCTTTTTTACCCCAAGGTTTGGGCGGCTCTTTTCTCTTCTTTTTGTTTTGCGGCTTTAGATCTTTAAGATTCTTTGTGATTTTACGCCCCTCTTCCAAATTCTCTTCTTCCAAATCTTCATCTTTCTTTTTAAAAATTGACATGAGATATAAAAGCTAAATATTTAGCGCCTGCGGGCAGGCCAAACCTTTTCATCAACAATATTTTGAGGCATTTTGCCATTCAACACATCAATTATTGCACCCGTCGCCTGCTCTCCCATTTTGTTTCTGGCCTCCCAAGTGGCGCTGGCTATGTGGGGAGTTGTAATAACTTTCTGATTGGCAATTAGTTCCGGCGATATTTGCGGCTCATTGTCAAACACATCGAGAGCCGCTCCGGCAATCTGGGCTGAATCCAATGCGTCAATCAGATCTCTCTCATCAACCACCGGACCTCTGGCAGTATTTACGAGGTATGACCCTTTTTTCATTTTGGCAAAAGCGTCTTTGTTGATCATATGTCTCGTCTCGGGAGTTAAAGGAACATGTAAAGTAATAAAATCGCTTTTGTTTAAAAGATCGTCTAATGAGGCAAACTTAACACCCAGTTCACGCTCCGCTTCCGGATCCGGTTCGCGTTTATTATATAAAACATTCATTTTGTAGCCGGCAGCGCGCCTGGCAACCATTGATCCGATCCTGCCCATGCCGACAATCCCCAATGTTTTCCCGATCAGATTTGTCCCCAAAAAAATGTCTGGCTCCCAGCCTTTATAGGCTCCGCGCCTGGTTGCCTCATCTGCCTCAACAATCCTTCTGGCCAAAGCTAAAATTAGCGCCCAGGTGTGCTCCGCAACAGCTTCATTTACTTCGTCTGAGGGGGTGTTGGTGACCACTATCCCCCTTTTGGTTGCAGCCTCCACGTCGATATTGTCATAACCGACTGCATAATTTGAAATTACTTTTAGCTGCGGCCCAGCGGCGTCCATCACATCGCCATCGATCTTGTCAGTAAGAAGACTGAGGATTGCATCAACTCCGGTAATGCCGGACAAAAGCTCCTCACCGGTTAAGATTCTGTTATTTTCCGAGACAACAACTTCAAAACCGGCATCTTTAAGATTGTCTAAATACGATCCCGGTATTTTTCTGGTAACAAATATTTTCATCTGTTTACTGGTGTTAAAATTGTACTACACCCAAGCCGCCGCTCTTGGCCCGTGCCAACCAAGTGTTCATTTCATCGAAAGTTAAAAGCCCTCTTTGCGACCCGGTGTAACCGATTACGGATGTGGAATTGCACGTTCCCCAAAGCAAAGCTTCTTCAAGAGGCCTGGCGTGAATTAGTGCTGATAGAACCCCGGAACCAAACGCGTCCCCCGCCCCCGTCCTTTCGTAAGCATCGATAGGAAAAACACCTGCTTTAAAAAATTTGCCGTTTAAACTGTCATAAGCAAACGAACCCTTTGCCCCATCTGTGACTATTGAAACTTTCGGGCCAAGTCTTGAAAGTGCGATTAAAAGTTCTCTTTCTTTGTCATGTGACTCACCAAAATTGGTAAGTTTTTCAGCTTCTTCTCTGTTAACAAACAGAATATGAGTCAATGCCACTATTTCTTTAATATCATTGAAGTCAGCGCGCATTTGCCAGCTGCCGGGGTTAAAAGCAAGTTTTATTTGTGGATTATTTTTTAACCAAAGAGCCATGTGATTATAAAACGGTCTGAAACTTTCCCCCATACTTGTAAGATAAACCCAAGGAGCCGCAGGCAAATGAACCGGAAATTCGTAACTTCTCGGCGCGTGGTAAACAAAAATTGTTCTTTCGCCTTGATAGTTTATTATTGTGGAATAATTGGATGTTGTTGAAGGCTGCTGTATCACATAAGTAGCATCCACCCCTTCATCTTTGAGCTTTTTAACAATCATGTCGCCGATATTATCTTCACCAAGGGTTAAAACAATTCCGGTTGAAATTCCCAGGCGTCTTGTGCCGATGGCGTTGTTGGCAGCATTTCCTCCAATTGAAAATTCCAAATTTTTAACAGGGATTTTTTCACCATAGGAAAAAGCAATCAAACATTCTTTTGTGTCTACGCGGCACAAGGCTTCACTTTCCGTAGGTGTCATAAAAACATCAATCGCTGCGTCCCCTATTGAAAGTAAATCAAAATTTACCGGATTTGAATTAGAGTTTTCCATTGCGAGCATTTGAAACTTTTTGCAAACGGCTGATAAATTTTTGTTGAGCAGCAGAAATATTCTCATCCTTGCCGCCCCATTCCTCCATCGCCTCCGACTGAAGCGCCCTTGCAAACGAAAATGACAGTTGCCACGGAGCGTCTCCTTTTAATTTAACTATTTCATCCAAATTATTGGTTGCTTCGTCGGGTGTTTGTCCGCCGGAAAGAAATACGATTCCGGCAACTTCCGGGGGTACAGATTTTTTGAGTGCTCTTAAGGTTGCGTTAGCAACTTCTAGGGGCAATGCCCTGACACTGCTGTCTTTTCCGGGAAGAACCATGCTGGTTTTAAGAAGAAGGTTTTTCAAATCAACACCTTCGCTTTTTAGTTTTTCGAAAAGAACCTGGAGCACTTTTGTCTCGATCTCTTCACAACGGGTTGTGGTGTGTGTTCCATCAAGCAGTATTTCCGGCTCAACAATGGGAACAAGATCATTTGCCTGAGAAATTTTGGCAAATTCTGCCATACGCTGCATATTTTCATCTAAGAATGCATTGCTCGGAAAAATATCCGAAATTTGAATAGCCGCTCTCCATTTGGTAAATTTCAGACCCATTTCTTTATATTCCTTTAATCTGGCATAAAGACTCTCAATTCCTTTGGTAATTTTTTCCTCACTGCCGTTAAACGGCTCAAGCCCTTCATCAACCTTGATTCCCGGAACGACTCCTTTTTGATCTGCATACCGGGCAAAAGGTACGTCGTTGGTGCTTTGGCGGACTGTTTCATCATAAAAAATTATTCCTGAAAGATAATTTTCAATTCCCGGAGTGGTAAGAAGCATCTCACGATATTTTCTATGGGTTTCCGGGGTTGATTCTAAACCGATCTGGGCAAATCTTTTTTCGATGGTGTTTGTACTTTCATCAGCTGCGAGAATTCCTTTTCCGGCCGCAAGCAGTTTTTGGACAGTTTCGTTCATGGCTTTTATATATAACTATCAGTTTAAAGCCAATTGCTTTTTGAGTAAAGCGGATTGTGCTAAAATCTTCTAAGCATGGATCCTGATAATAACCAGCAAATATTTCCTGCAAGTGATAGGCAGACGGATAAAAAATCTTCCGGCAGTTTGGCGGCTGTAATCAGCTTTGCCGTTTTTATTCTTTCAGCACTTGGTGTAATCATATTTTTATACAGTCAAAACCAATCCCTAAAGGAAAAGTTGGCAATGTATCAGGTGACCCCCTCTCCCGTGCCAATACTCAGTCCTTCGCCGGAACCGTCTAGTTCCATTCCAAATGTTTCGACACCTGCCGCAAACTCTAAGATTAAAAGTCCGTTAAGCATAAAGGGAACCATACCTGCAGAATGGATGTTTGAAGGAACTTTTCCCATTAAACTTCTTGATTCTGATAAAAAAATAATCGCCCAAACCGGCGGAGCGGAGGTTGTCCCGGGAAGTTGGATGGAGGGTGGAATGGTTGAATTCACCGCAACTCTGACTTTCAAGAATTCGTCCGGTTCGGGAACTCTGGTAATCGAAAACGATAATCCCAGCGGACTTTCGGAGAATTCAAAAACTTTTGAGATTCCAATAAAATTTTAAACGTTGTATATTTAATCTATGGAAGATGGTTCTGTCCAAGCACCGACACCAAGCACCA
This sequence comes from uncultured Gammaproteobacteria bacterium, assembly GCA_964606975.1. Classification (GTDB taxonomy): domain Bacteria; phylum Patescibacteriota; class Microgenomatia; order UBA8517; family UBA8517; genus UBA8517. The sequence continues at coordinate 21,157 of CAZSGY010000024.1, forward strand.
ATGTTCCTCCGGTAAATAATACCTCGCAGGATGTTCCCCCAGTCAAATTAAGTTCGGCAAAACTTGTAGCTTTTATGTTCATTTTGATAATTTTATTATTGGGAACGACAGTATTCTTTTTCTATCAAAATTCGCAACTTAAAAAACAAGTTGCGCTGCTTCCAACACCATCCCCGATTGCCCTGGCAACCCCAGATCCAACTGCTGATTGGAAGACATATTTAAATACTTCTGCAAAATACTCCATTAAATACCCCCCATCCTGGAAGGTCGAAAACTTTGGATTGATGGAAGTTAAACCTGCAGACGAAAACACAAAGTATGTAAGGTTTAGTTACCAACCTGATATTTCAAAGGGCAGTGTTGAATTCAATATTGAAGAAACTCCAGTATTAGACATATCGCAGGATATAGAATTTGACGAAGAAAGAACTTTTGGGACAGAGTTGGCAAAATGTGGAACAAGCTACGACGGCATGCTTACTTTTTGTTGGTTAAAAGTTAACAACCAATCAAAGTATTTGGTTTTTGCTGTATTAAATTACAAAAATATTGATGACAATAAAATTGTCGATCAGATTCTCTCCACTTTCAAATTCACGGAAGCTGCCAATTCCCCAATTCCAACTGCAACACAACAAGTTTGCACACTTGAAGCCAAAATCTGCCCGGATGGAAGTAGTGTTGGAAGAACCGAACCCAACTGTGAGTTTGCGCCTTGCCCATGATGAAACAAAAAGGTTTTTTGATAGCACTGGTTTTAATATCTTTGGCAGCGGTCGGCTATTTTGGATATAAATACGTAAGCCAACCCGCCTCGTCCCCTACTCCCGCCACAAATGCCAGTCCAACAACAGAGGCTGTTGTAACCGATACCGGCACTGTAACCGGGAAGCTTTGCTACCCTTCAAGTTTTTTACCACCGGGTGAAATCGTAGCCAAAAAATTAGATTCGGGCAAAACTTACACCCAAACTTATGAAGGAACTTTCAACGGTGGGGGTTTAACTTATTCCTTTGAATTGCCGGATGGTGTTTATCATCTCAGATATCAGGCACACGCTAGCTCTGAGGATCCAGACAAATTTATTTCAGGCTATTACGATGAGTGTGCCAAAACAATGCACACCAACGAGTGCACTCCGGATAGCGGACATATAAACATACCCGTCGCGGTTAAGGCGGGTGAAGAAACTGCAAATATAGATTTGTGCGATTTCTACTACAACCCCACCCAAGAACAATATTTGAACAAATCTTTTTAATTGCGAATCAGGAGTTTTTGCGGAGGATTACTTTTTTAGCAGCTTCGATAATACTTTCCTTAGTCAGTCCATACTTTTTCCAAAGTTCCTGATATGTTTTTGCACTCTCTCCAAATGAATCTTTAACCCCCACAAATTCCATGGGAACATGGTGACCTTGAACAATAACTTCGGCAACCGCAGAGCCCAAGCCCCCCATTATTTGATGCTCTTCGATAGTTACGATTCCGCCGCAAATTCTTGCAGCATTTGTAATGGCAATGTCATCAATGGGTTTTACTGTGTGGCAATTAATAACCTGTGTTTCGATCCCGATTTTGGATAGTTCCTCTGCTGCCGCGAGCCCCTCTGAGAGAATTGGTCCGCAGCCGATTATTGCAACTTGCGGATCTTTACCCTCGTACAAAACATTAGCTTTGCCTATCCGATATTCCATCTCTCTATCTTTATCTCTGTCTCTATCTCTGTCTCTATCTCTGCCTCTTATCTCCGGGCCATCCTGTCTTGCCAATCTTAAATATGACGGTTTTCCGTTTTCGGCTATGGCTAAGGTTGCTTTTTTGGTCTCATAAAAATCGGCCGGAACTTCAACAACCATATTAGGAATTACCCTCATAAGAGCAATGTCTTCCAGGCTTTGGTGGGTCGCACCGTACATTGAAGCTCCGAATCCTGCATGCGCACCAATTATTTTTATGGGAACATCATTCAGGGCAGCTGTAACTTTTATCTGTTCGAATGTCCTTCCGGGAGAAAAAACTGCATAGCTGGTAGTAAAGGGGATTTTTCCGGCATGGGCCATCCCCGCCGCAACAGTTATCAAAGCTTGTTCGGCAACGCCTACCTGGAAAAATCTGTCCGGAAATTTATCGGCAAATTCTTTAACCCTGGTTGATTCAGCCAGATCCGCCGTTAGAACAACCACGTCCGTGTTTCTCTCCCCCAGTTCAACCAGAGCTTCCCCAAATCCGTCCCTCTGAGATTTGAGATTTGAGATTTGAGATAGAGATTGAGACATAAAATATTATTTTCTAATCAGTCCGCTTAGCATCTTACAAACCTCATCGGCTTTGTTAGTTAATTCGTCTAGTTTTTTATGATCTACAAGCCCCATTTCAGACAAAATTAATAAAATATTGACAGTTTCATACACAGATCCTTTTGACATATTGAAAAAATTCCTTTGTTCAGGTTTACTTATCCTGCCAGTTCCTTCTGCTATGTTATTTGTGATAGAAAGTCCGGCTCTTACAAGCTGATCTGTAAATGAATATCTGTAGCTGACCGGTAAACTGTTAGCTACGAAAAATAAATCTTTAGAATAATTTTTTGCTTTCAACCAAACATTTAACCTTTGGAATTTAAACATCTCTATCTCCTTTCTCTGTCTCAAGCGCCAGCTCTCTTAGAGCTTGAGCGCGTTCTTCTGCGCTTGGAGCGCGGGCGTGCCAATCAGGATTTCCTTCCATAAAAGAAACTCCTTTGCCAAAAGTGGTGTTTGCAATAATTACATTGGGTTTGTCTGTACTCTTTTTGAATGCTTCAATTGCCATAAAAATTTCATCGAAATTGTGGCCGTTAATCTCTGCCACATCCCAATCATATGCTTTATATTTTTCCGCCAGGTTTCCCACCGGCATAATTTCCTCCGTGGTACCTTCTATTTGAATTCTATTTCTATCAACTATTTGTATTAAATTGTTCAGCTTGTATTTAGATGCAAACATTACCGATTCCCAATGATTTCCTTCATCGTGCTCGCCGTCGCTGGTCATACAGTAGACGGTAGAATTTCTTTTGACTGAGGCAAAACCCGCGGCCTGAGCAAGTCCCAAACCCAAGGGTCCGGATGTATTTTCAATACCCTTAAGTTTGGTTCTTTCGGGGTGTCCTTGTAAGGGAGAACCCAACTCGGTGTATCCGGATAGCGATTCTTTTGCAATCAAACCTTTTTCAGCCATAACAGCATAAAGTGCCGGGCAGATATGTCCGTTGGACAGGAAAAAACGGTCATCTTTTTCAAGAATTTTAAAATACAATGCCACCAGAATTTCCACCGCCGAAAGCGATCCCCCGGGATGACCGGAACCGGCTTTGTAAATCATCTCAATGATGTTTCGTCTTACCTGAAGAGCGGTTTGTTGCAATTCTTCTGTTGTTTTGTTCATACTAGTTTCCAGTGGCAAGCCGCTAACGCCTGGTTGCTATACTTTAAAAGCCCCGTCAATGGTACCATCGCCATCTTCCGTGTGGTCTCTTTCGGCAATCCTTTTTTCAAATCTTTCAACTGCATTGCAAACTTCCTCACAGCTTCCACATATCTCAAAGACACTCATTTCGGTGCTATCAATATTCATATTTTTTCTAAAAGTATCTAAGATCTCGGCCCAAAAATGACCGTAAAGAATGATCGGTTTATGATGTCCGTAATAAAGCTTAGCCAGCACCCAGGCTGTACCGAATTCAGACACCGTTCCGCTCCCGCCTTTAAAAATAATAAACACATCCCCGTATTCAAGAAGTTTAAACATGCGTTCAATGTAATTAGTAGTCACCACTTCCGTGTCGGTTACATTTTTAATGTAACGCCCTTCATAACCAACGGCACCGACCGGATCGAAAGTTATGGCAACTGTTTTTCCCCCACCCTTTTTCGCTCCGCTTGTTGCTGCCTCCATCACCCCCGGACCTCCGCCGTCAATGATCATATAGCCCCTTTTACCCAACGCTTCTGCCACTTCAAATGCTTGAACGTATGTTTCATCCGTCTCGGAGATATTGGCATCGCCGAAAAAGGCTATGTTTTTAATAAATCTTTTACCGGAATATTTTTTGAGTTCTTCCATATTCTATGAATCTCTAAATTCTAATGTCTAAATCTAGGATTTAAAACTTAAAGTTAAAGGATCTGTTGGAGCCCTTCCCCCATTAAGAGTTCGTCCGACACGTATTACTTGTTCAACCAATCTGTTTGCATATCCCCATTCGTTATCGTACCAGGCAAAAATCTTTACCAAATTTCCCGCAACCACTTGCGTTAAAGATAGATCGACGATCGCAGATTCGCTTCTACCGATGATATCACTTGATACCAAAGGTTCCTCAGTTACGGCTATTATTCCCTTATATAGGGGATTTTCTACTGCCTCCTTAAATGCATTATTTACCTCCTCTACTGTAACATCGCGACCTAAAAGCATAGTAAAATCTGTTATAGACCCTGTGGTGGTAGGAACTCTTAAACTCATACCGTCAAACAACCCCTTAAGAGAAGGAATTGTTTCGGTTGTCGAAATTGCGGCTCCTGTAGAAGTAGGAATAATATTTTGGGTGGCCGCCCTGGCGCGGCGGAGGTCCTTGTGGGACGCATCTTGTAAATTCTGGTCATCGGTATAACTATGAACCGTGGTCATCAATGCCTTTTGGACCCCGAATTTTGACTGAATTACTGACGCGACCGGAGCAACACAGTTTGTGGTACAGGAAGAGTTTGAAATCACCTGCGGCAAGTTGTCGCTTTCATTCACCCCAATAATATATGTAGAAACATTTCCTCCTTTAACAGGAGCCGATATAACAACTTTTTTAGCGCCGCCAATTGCGTGTTTTTTGGCATCTTCTTCCTTGGTAAAAACTCCCGTGGACTCAATTACCACATCAACGCCGTATTTTCCCCAAGGAATTTTGGCAGGATCTCTTTGTGCAAAAACCGGAACTTTTATGTTTCTTTCAGGAATAGACAACTCCCCTATCACCGGATCTTCGTCGGTTGCCTCTTTCGGATCCTTCAGGTCTTTTGCCAAAACTTTGTACTGAAAAGCACGATACATCGTGTCGTAGTTGGTTAAATGCGCCCATCCGGATGTGGGCATAGAGCCCGAAGTGTTAATCGCAGCAAATTCGATTTCGTCGGAGTGTTTCAAAACGCCGATTCTAAAAGCAATTCTTCCAATTCTACCAAAACCATTTATGCCGACCTTAACTTTAGCCATATGAGTAGATTAAATTCATTATACAATCTAAATATAAAATATTTAAGACGCTTTCATCGTATAATATAATGCAGGATGCAGAAAAACGACTTCACTATCATAGTCCCCACTTTAAATGAGGAGAAAAATCTACCGCGGTTGCTTGGTGATTTAAAAAAACAAACATTTTCCGATTTTTCGGTCATTGTTGTCGATGCTAAATCGAAAGATTCAACTACCCAAAAAGCCAAAAAACTGGGAGCCAAAGTGATAGTCAGTAACAAAAAGAATGTTTCTTATCAAAGGAATCTTGGGGCCAAAAACGCAAATACTGAGTGGATCGTTTTCATGGACGCCGATAACCGCCTTCCTAAGAATTTTTTACAGGGAGTCCGCAATTATATTGAAGAGAAAAATCCCGATATTGTATCCACCTGGATATCTCCCGACAGCATCATAAAAAAAGACAAACTCACTGCGACTTTTATGAATATCGTCATGGAGATAAATAAAAATTCAAAAAGGCCTTACGTTCTGGAATCCATGATTTTTATCAAAAAAAATCTTTTCGAAAAACTCCGGGGATTTGATTCCAATATCCCCTGGAGCGAGGGTGAAGACCTGCTTATCAGAGCCGGCAAAATGGGAATCAAACTTGATTTGATTAAAGAACCGAAATACACCTACTCTTTTCGCCGGCTTAAAAAAATAGGCACCTTTAAAATGCTGCAAAACATAGCCCAAATCGAAATCATCAGGATGGTTAAGGGTGAGCTTAGAAAAGAAGATGCCGGCAGTTTTTATCCTATGGATGGGGGTTCTTTTTACAGCAGCAGCGAAGAATCAAAAATAACAATACAAAAATTTATTTCGATTCTTTTCCGAGATAATACCGTCCGTAATAAATCTTTGGATGCGCTAAAGAAGAGCATCGATCCCTGGAAGAGTCTTTTTAGATAGAAACTCGAGCATTGCCCCTCCCCCGACAGAAACCCAGTTAAAACTGTCTTTTAGTGAATACATTGAAAGAACAGAAAGACTATCTCCTCCCCCGACAATTTTGAATGCACTACTTTCCGCAACTTTTTTAAAGACCCTTTCAGTCCCCTGCCTGTGACCATTGTCCTCATACCTGCCCATCGGACCGGCCAAAATAATTGTCCCCGCTTTTTCTATCTCTTTTTCAAACCTTTCAATCGAGTTAAGAGTTATGTCCTCTTTGTCCTGGTTCAGATTGGCCATAACAATTTTACTCTCCGACGAAATGTTTCTGACGCTCTCAAGTGCCTGATCACCGTAATATTCGGGCAGCCTGCCGCCAATTAAAATTTTATCCGCAAAAGCTTCCAGGTTCTTAATGTAGTCCTTTTTATCATCTTTTGATCCGCCGATAACGAACACAACCGGCCTAACAGGGTTATCAAAAACCTTGCTTAAATTTTCTACCTCTTTAATAAATCTCATACCGGCAGCGTGGGGCAAAAGTTTTGGAAGCATGGTAATAGAAGCTGAATTTCTATGTGATGAAGCAAAAGCATCATTTATAAAAACATCTCCATAACCGGATAGTTCTTTGGCAAAATTTATATCATTTGCTTCTTCGCCTGGATTAAATCTCAAGTTTTCCAAAACCTCTATTTCGATTCCTTGAGCAACTTTCTTTAAGGCCTCTGCCACCGGAGCAATCCTTAATTCTTCGACCGTTTTTCCTTCGGGCCTTCCCAAGTGCCCGATAACGATTATTTTTGCCGATTTTGAAGATAAATACTTAAACGTAGGAAGAATTGCCTCAAGCCTGTAATTTTCACCGATATCAATATCCAAGTCCGCTCTGACAATTACTCTTTTTCCGGCAACATCAATATCGGTAATTTTGGGCAGGTCCATCATTAATTGTTAGCTTCTATTTCTTCTATCTCCTGAAGTCTTCTCTCGTATTTAGCCTTACCCGAAAATCGCGTTTCCAAAAACGCGATAAGCATGGCCTTCGCATCTTTTTCATCGGTAAAATCGGCGGCAATAACCAATACGTTCATATCATCATCATTTCGGCCAGCCTCAATTTGAAAAACATCTTTTCCAATTGATGCCCTGACTCCGTCAAATTTATTGGCCATGATATCAACCCCCACTCCGCTTCCGCAAAGAAGAACCCCCCGGGAACCCTCGGTTTTGGCAACCAACGAGGCTACTTTTTCTGCATATTTTGTATAGTCGTCATGGGGATCAAAATGGTCTGCTCCTAAATCCTGATAGGGGTATTCCATTTCGAAAAGCCACCTGGCTATTTTTTCTTTCAGTTCATAACCTCTATGGTCTGCGCCAAGAAAAATTTTCATAATGTTTAGTAGAACCCGTTTATCTGAACCCTTCGATCAAATCAAGTATTTCCTGCTTCGGATTTTCCGATTTTAGGATATCACTGGCTACAGCAATTCCGGCCGCTCCTTCTCTAAGGCATATTCTCACGTCTTCGGCTGAATGGACACCGGCCCCGACAATCAAAGGAATTCCTGCTAGTTTTGCAATTTCTGAACTTTCTTTAATCACCTCGGGTCTGCTGGCAACAGAATCGGTAGTGCTGCCAACAAGCTCCGGAGGTTCATACGCAAGATAGGTCGGAGAAAGAGAGGAAACGTCCCTAAGTTCCTTTGTATCGGCCGCAAAAATCAGTGTTTTTAGATCGTTTGCTTTAGCCCGGTCGCTTGCCCTGGCAAGCTCTTCAAAATTTTGAAATTTTGACTCAGAATGGTTAAGGAAGGTGCCCGCCGCACCGTCTTCCTTTACCGCCTCTGCCAACACGCTTCCCGTATGAGCACCCGGTTCAAACGGGTCGATTTTTTGAGTCCAGATTTCGAGAGTTGTTGAGGTAATTACTTCCTTAATATCGGTTGCCTGGACAACCGGAATAATTTTAATCTGAGTTTCATGGGCCGCTTCTTCAAGAATCCTGGTTAAGGCAATAGCCCCCCGTCCGGTTCCTTCTTCGTATGTTTTGTAATTGACAAAGATCATATTAATTGGCTCAACTTTCTTTCATCGAACCCGATCACCGTATCCTTTGTTCCATCGTCTTTAGAAATTAAGGTAAAGGGCACTCCCAAAAAACCGCCGGAGAGAGAAGCCATTTCAGCTTTGGCTGTCTCATCCAAATCCACCATTTTCTCGCTATACCGGATACCTCTACCTGATAAATAATCTTTGAGCATTTTGCAGTACGGACAACTGGTTGTGGAGTATATTGTTACTTGCATGCCTAAGTTATATTAACTCAAAAGTGGCATCCCGGTCTATAGACTAAAATGAACCTTCTAATATATGCAACGAACCTTTGCTAACAATGATTTGATTGTATCCGGGGTATTTAGTTGAATCATATTCAATGATATAGCCCCCTTTTGCCAACCTCATTGACCCCAAAAGCACTGTTTTTGAACCGTTACTTATAAGCGCCTGGTAACTTTCGCCCGGGCCAAGCGGAGGCAGGTCGGCCAATATTTCATTTCTTGTAGCAATACCGATTCCCTCCCCTCCCGAGACATTTTTAAGCTCGGTTTTTTCTTCGTCATCCGGGATTATTAGACCGTTAAATTTTTCTTCGATCCTTTCTTCAATGCCGGGAGTTTCTTGAGGAACTACGGGAGTATTATTTTTCTTAAATTTAGGAAGCACAAACACCAGTAGAGCTGCAATCACAATCAAGGCCAAAAAAAGCAAAATGATCTTTTTAATATTCACCTTGAGCGAAAGTTACCACTTGACCGAATTAAAGTCAAGTTTAGGTAACTGCTTTAATTACCGCAAAATTAACGCAGTTTAACCGCATAAGTCTTTATTTAAGATAAATACTAAAAAGAGCAAGCACGGCAGCCACCAAAAGCCACTGCGTGGATGCCAGCCAGACATCACTCCCTATCCATCCAGACATTGAAAATAGGACGGAAATAACTGCCCCAAACATCAGGACTTTAGAGATTTGCTCTTTATTTTTACTAGACAGTTTCACTCTTCTCACCCCCTTTCCATTTATGATACTACATCTGCTACTTGACCTTTAAACTTTACAAAAGTAAATTGTTTTCAATTGGTGAAATACGGTGAAATTCCGTAGATGTGCCGCAACTGTATATCCAGAACCCAACCCTTTAGTCCCGAGCAGGAATATGACTTACTTAGAAGCCCCAACGAAAACAATTGAAAACTTCATTCCCTCGTGGAGATTTACAGAACCGGACCGCTTGGGCCAGGAAATTGTCAGTGCTTTTAACGAAACACACAGGAACGCTGACGATTACAAATTCAAGTTTAAAGAAGGAAAGTTGGTTGATCTAAAGACAGAAACCGAAATAAAAATAGATACCTCGACCTATCTCGGCAAGAAGGATGCCGAGTTTTTGGATTGTCTTACTTCATGGGTTGGCGAAAACGAATCAGGTGTGGCTTTATGGATTAGTCCGTCTTATGAAGCAGCATACCCCTGCAACAAAATAACTATGTACAAGATTGAGACCGAGGACTACGAAAAGACAACCTTTAATGTTACCGTCTTGTTTGATACCTCAAGGCGGCACACACTAGAAATCGCATCAAAGCTAAATCCGAATTTGGAAAAAGTCAGTGACCCCGAAGTTCTACGCAACAAACTATTTGTAACCGATGACAACTTCACCCTTACGGACCTTTTTCTATTAATTGGAAAGGAAGAAACCCAAACCTCTAAGCCCGACAAAGATTTGATTGAATATTTCGTTGATTTAATCCATTCCGGCAAGGATTCGAGACTTATTGCCATGGAGATGCAACAAAAAGGAATAATCGGCACCTTTTCGGTCAGCTGCGCCGGCAATCAAACGCTTTCCGGCCTTGAGCAAAACTCGCTGACATTAAATTTCGCAGGAAATAAGGATAGATACGGTTCGCTTAATTTTACTTGTCCGCACTGCGGAGCCGTTAATATAAGGCCCCATGGACAACTTATAAATAGCTGTCAGCACTGCGGCGGAAATGTGAGGTGTTAATGTTGACTGAAAAAAAGCATTCCCACCAAACCGACCAAACCGACATAAATCAAACATGGCACTATAACTCCTTTTAATATCTCTCTTTCTTTGTGCTTCAGTCCGACAACTGTTTCCGCAGCCAGTATGTCCGCAAGGGCTATCATGTTTCCCGCCGCCGCTCCGACAACTGCAAGCGCCAAAATTCTATCTACGCTAAAACCCAAATCCCCCGCGGCTACAGCCAAAAAGTTTCCAAACATCAGATTGGAAATTGTGACACTGCCTGTGAGAAAACTTCCGAAAGCTCCGACGAAAGGCGCCAAAAGCGGAAGAAAATTATTTTTAACGTAAACCGCAAGCATACCCACCATCGACGGCAGTCCGGTTGCATTGTGGACGGAATTGACCATAATTTGCGCCATTGACGACATAAAAACGATAACTAAAAATGGGCTTAATGATTTTTTAAAGGCCACCTTCGCGGAATTAGCAAAAAGATTAATATTTCTTTTATATACCAGTAGCGTTATTACACCGGCAATAATAAAGGCGAAGCCGGGATTAAAATAAGTAAATGTATGGGCTACGGGAAGTGGGATTCGAACACCCGAAGAACCAAGTGTAAATTTACCTACAATCAAAATTGCAATTAAAAATAGGTAAGGAAATATAACTTTGATCAAGGGAAGTTTGGCGGGATGTGGCGTGTCCACGAGATCTTTCTCCATTTTCGGTACAAAAATGCCGAGTTTGGTGGTAATCAGGACCAAAAATAAACCTATTGCCGATCCCAAAATCGAAGGAAATTCCTGACCTATATAGACTACAAAAATAGAAGGTACAGCAAAAGCAACCCCGGCCCAAATTGCAAAAGGAAGCGCCTCCAAAAATTCTTTCTTATGATTCTCCCTGTCTTTGGTCAAAAACCAGAGCATAAAAACCGGTACCAAAATTCCAATCAAATTAATGGTTGCGGCCATTATGGGAACCGAAGGGCCGGCAAGTGCGCCAAAACCGACCTTGATAGGAGTTCCGGCGGCGCCAAAAACACCTGAGGCACTGTTACCCAGGAGTGCAATTATGACAGAATTTAACGGAGTAATTCCAAGGCTTACCAAAAGCGGGGCAACAACGGCAGCCGGGGTTCCGAACCCGGCCGTGCCTTCCAAAAAATTCTCAAAAAACCACGCTAAAAATATTACTTGTACACGGAGATCTTTTGAAATCGATTCCAAATGGTAACCGATATTTTCAAGAATTTTTGTTTCTCGGATAATTTCCAGAAAAAACACCGCTCCAAAAATAATAATTAGAATGTCAAAAGCAACAAGGGAACCCTTGACCAACGAATTTAAAATATACGTCGGATAAACTTGCCAATAAAAAATGGCTAAAGCAGCTACCAAAATTAAGGTAATGAGTGAAACCCAAATAAGCGGCGTCCTTTTCCAAAGAAGAAGTATCAAGAATAAAACAAAGGGGGCGGCTACCAGTATCATCGGTAAGGAAGACATTCCTTACATTTTAAACTATTATTTAACCCTTCCCAAATATTCTCCGGTTCCTGTATCAAGCTGCACCTTCTCCCCCACTTTGATAAAAAGCGGAACCTGAGCTTCGATCCCTGTTTCAAGTTTAACAGTCTTTTTCGGGGCATTAACGCGGTTTCCGGCAACATCGTCCGGTGATTCGGTAACTTTGAGAGTAACGTGGGCGGGTAAATTTACTCCAATGGCATCGCCTTTATACCAAACTATCCAACACTTCAGATTTGGCGTTAAATAACCAAACTGATCTTCAACCAAAGCGAGCGGAATGTTTACTTGGTCGTAACTTTTTGGATCCATAAAAACCAAGTCTTCTCCGTCCCGGTACAAATATTCCATTTCTTTTTTCTCAATTTCGGCAACTTCTACAATTTCGCTGGTTTTGTATGTAAATTCCCCCGCCGCACCGGTCTTAACATTCTTAAACCTGATGCGCATAACGGGAGAGCCTTTTCCCGGAGACATAAATTCCGCCTTGGTGATAAAAACAGGGGCTCCTTTAAAAATAATGAAACTGCCTTTGCTAATATTTCCGGCGCTGATTGTGTTTGCCATATGTGCGTATTTTAAGTCCAACCGCCTTAGAGGTCAAATAGCTCTTTTCCGGGAAAAAACAAAGTTTCCCCGATTGACGAAGCGTCGGCAGCGAGCATTACCAGGCGGTCAACCCCTACGGCTATTCCGGAAACTTCCGGAATACCACTTTCGAGAGCCGCAATTAAATCGTAATCAATCGGATAGTCGGTCTTGTCCTGGGTCCTCCGTTGGATTTTATCTTCTTCGAATCTTCTTTTTTGCTCTTTTGCGTCTGTAAGCTCCGAAAAACAGTTCCCGAGTTCTATTCCGGCCAAAAACACTTCAAATCTCTCGGCAAAACGGGGGTCTTTGGCGGGTTTGGCAAGCGAGGCTTGGGAAATCGGATAATCATAAATGAAATAAGGTTTTTCCATCTGCATCAGCTTGGGCTCAACTTTGTTGAAATAAATTTGGTAAAAATCTTCATCCGGGATTTCTAAAACATCGCTCCCCGCATATTTTTTAAAAACATCGGCGATCCTTACCCTTGGCCATGGCGGGGTTAAATCATAAAACTTTCCCTGATATTCCCATTTTTTTAAATTGGCTTCCGGATTTACTTTTTTAACAATTTCAATAAAAAGTTTTTCGAAATCCTGCATCACATCAAAATAATTTGCCCCCACCCTGTACCACTCAAGCATTGTAAATTCGGGGTTGTGGAGGTTACTTGTTTCTTCTTCATTCCTAAAACACTTCGCGATTTCAAAACAGTTTCCCACTCCCGCCGAGAGAAGCTTTTTAATTGAATATTCTGGGCTCATTATCAAGTACGCATCCCTCTCGTGGTTTGGCTGTGCCCCATCGTAGCTCGCAGAGCGAAGGCGGGTTTTAAAAACCTCCAAATTGGGTTCGGTTGAAGGGACAGGCACTAAAATCGGGGTAAAAACTTCATGGAAACCCTGTTTTTTAAAAAAAGAGCGGATAGTGTCAACCACCTTTTCCCGAACAAGGTGTTTTTCCATCAGATTCGGGGCATTTTTGATTCTTTGCCAAGTCTTCATTACAAGGTATTATATCTAATATGAGGCGTTATATAGTAGTCAAAAGAGTTCCCAAAAAAGGACGCGGAGTATTCGCGTTAAAGGATTTTAAAGCCGGAGAAATAATTGAAAATGCACCGGTTCTGACTTTTACCCCCAAGGAGAGAAAAAGCTTAGAAAAAACACTCCTTAACCATTACATTTATCCCTGGAAATCTACACGCGGAGCCTCCATCGCACTTGGTTTTGGTTCCATCTATAACCACTCCTTCTCCCCCAACGCAGACTGGAAGCAGAATTTTAAAACTCAATGCATGACTTACAGAGCTATTAAAAATATTAAAAAAGGAGAGGAAATCACTGTTAACTATAACGGCGAACCGGACGACAATACTCCAATAGATTGGTTTGAGGTGAAAAAATAGCCACAAAGTGCTCCGACAATAAAGCGCAATCTGTGATATAATGAACACTATGGGAAATTTTAATAGAGACGATAACAGGTCCGGCGGATATCGCGGCGGCTTTGGCCGAGGCGGAGGACGCGGCGGATTTTCAGGAAGAGGAAGATCTTCTTTTGGTGAAGACAGAGGCAGACGCGAGACGTTCCAAACAGTCTGCAGCGACTGCGGAAAAAATTGCCAAGTACCCTTCAAGCCGACAAACGGCAAGCCAGTTTATTGCAGTGAGTGTTTTGAGAAAGTAAATGGCGGAAGAGAAGATTCGAGAAGACCGGCAAGATCTGATTTCAGACCCCAAGCTCCGGCTTTTGACCAAAATAGGGCTCAGTTGGAGGCTATGAATATCAAATTAGATAAAATTTTAAGCATAATATCTCCGTCAGTGGTCGAAGAGAAGGTAAAAACCCCCTCTATCGCCCCCGCTCAGGTAAAGGAAGTTAAATCTGAAAAAGTTAAAAAAGTCACCAAGAAAGTAGCTTCAAAAAAGAAATAAACCCCACAAAACCTCTTGATGGGGCTTTTTATTTGGCTTTATTATGCTCGACGGCTGTCCGAATAACCAAATAAATCGGGACAGAAAAGATGGCTCCCCAAATACCCAAAAAGATCGTGCCTGAAATTACGACCAAAAGCATTACCAAAGGGTTGATTTTATTGGTTGCTCCCAAAAACAAAGGCGCTACCAAAAAATCTACAATCTTATTTAGTACTATAAAAATAATCAAAACCACCAAGCCCTCAAGCCAGGGTGAAGAACCCTGCCACATGGTGACATTGTCAAAGATGGTGATAAGAGTAATAAAGAGAGTGGCTATAAAAATGCCAAAATTTGGAATTGCCGATAAAACTCCTGTCAAAATCCCGAGAAATACTGCATATTTAACATTCAATAGCTCCAGAATCCCCCACGAAGCAAGACCCACTAAAACCATCAAAATAAATTGGGTGGTAAAGTATCCGAGAAGTACTTTCCAAATCTTTTGACCAAGTGTTTTTTCAGTTTTAGACATAATTTTATTATTTAAAATCTAAAAAAAGCCTTTCAATTTCAGCAGCAACTGTAAAATCCCTAGGAGTCACTTTTCCCCCTACGCTAAAACGTTGAAGATCAAAAACTATTTTCTTGTAATAAATATGAATATCGGGATG
>CAZSGY010000025.1:0-13493 GCA_964606975.1 uncultured Gammaproteobacteria bacterium
CCGTCCTTACCGATTCTCTTCATGTGTGTATTAGTTTTTTCAACCAATATCGGACCGGGTGAGGTAATTTTGATAACAATCGCGGAAATAAGCATCACGGGAGAAAAAATAATTATGAGTATTACTGACAAAACTATATCTATAGTCCTTTTTACAATGTCATATAGCATAATTTCAAAGAAGTTCGCTTCTTTTCTCTTCTTTAAGTTTTTCAACAACTTTCTTCACATCCTGAGCATGGCTTTTGGAAACCACCAAAAGCGCATCTTTAGTATCCACTATAACAATGTTATCCAGCCCGACTACCGCAACCATTCTGCCGTCAGTGTGAACAAGTGTGTCCAATGTGTCAAAGGTTATTATCTCTCCGCCCGGTTCATCACCGGAAATAATAACGTTGCTTTTGTTGTCCTTTTTGGAATTGGCCCAAACCTCTCTCCAGTCTCCTATATCCGTCCAGAAAAAGTCGCCGGCAACAACGTAAAAATTCTTTTCTTTCTCACTTATTGCATAATCCACCGATATTGAGGGCATTTTTTTGTATTCTGACTCCAGGAATCTGGCCTCATCCATTTTGCCTATATGCGGTTTTATTTCTTCCAAATATTTAAAAATTTCAGGCTGATGTTTTTTAAAGGAATTCAAAAGATCGTCTGCCCTCCAAACATACTGACCCGCATTCCAAAGATATTTCCCTGAATCCGTATATTTCTTTGCAAGTTCAATGGGCGGCTTTTCTACAAAACCGTCCAATTTGTAAAAATCGACACTACCCTTTAGGCGGATTTTACTGCCCTTTTTGATATGACCCAAACCGGTATGGGGATATCTGGGCTCCACACCCATAGCAATTAAAACATGCTCCGAGTATGCTTCTTTTGCTGCCCGAAGCAGTGTCTCCAAGTATCTGGAAACCGGTTTTACCACTCTGTCTGCCGCTTCGGTCATAATAACGGCGTCATTGTCTTTTGACGCGATAAAAAGTGCTCCCAATGCGTGTGCCGGACCGGTCTCACGTCTTGCCGGCTCAACAATTATATTTTCCGGATGAAGTCTGGGGATTTCTTTGATAATTTCTTTTTTATATTCCGGGGAAACTGTGACTATGAATATTTTTTCCCAGGGAAGAATTTCTGCAAAACGCTTGACGGCCACCTGAGTGAGGGTTTCGTTATTGAAAAGTTTTAAAAACTGCTTGGGTGTTTTCTGTCTGGATCTGGGCCAAAGTCTTGTTCCGCCGCCTCCGGCTAAAATCAATGCATACAGGTGGTTTTTATAATCATCACCCGCCGCTTTTTGTGATTTTGGTAAAAACTTTAAAATTTTCACTTGCTATTAGTTTAGCATCTTTTTAATTAAATCAAGAAACTCTTTTTTAAACCTTTCCTTTGCAAATCTTCCGGCATTGGCAATGATAAGTCTTTTATTAAATCTCGTTTTCTCAAAATTTTTGATTGCCCCCTCCAAACTTCTGATGTTTTGTTTATCAAAAAGAATCCCGGTTTTGCCATCGATAACTGTATCCTGTGCCCCTCCTTTTTTGTATGCGATAACCGGAACTCCATAACTTTGCGCCTCAACGGCAACTATACCGAAATCTTCCTCCTGAGGCATAATAAGAGCCTTTGCCCCGGCAAAATACCCCCTTAACCTTTTTTCATCAACTCTGCCTGCAAAAACAATATTATCTTTTGCCATTCTTCTAAGCCTCCCCTCCTCGCGTCCGGTTCCGACAATCACCAGGAGCCTGCCTGATTTATTGAAGGCGTTAATAGCCAGGTCAACTTTTTTGTAGCCGAAATCCAACCTGCTAACCAATAAGTAGTAATTGTGTTTTTGTAATTTGTTATTTGCTTGCGTCTTGGAATTTGTAATTTGTGATCCTGGAATATCAACCGGCGGAAAGATTATTTCCGAATCCCTTCTATAATATTTTTTGATCCTTTCTTGAACCGCAGTGGAAATTGCAATCATTTTGTCCGGGCGCCCTGCCACTCTTTTATCCCACCTTCTTAATAGCCCGACAACCGGTTTAGAAATATTTTTGAAGATCAAGCTTTTAAAGTATTGGTTATAGCCACTCCATAGATATCGTGTGGGGGTCAGACAATAGCAAATATGACGCGTTTTACCGGAAGTCTTGATCCCTTTAGCAGCCTCCGATGTGACCGAAATAACCAAATCATATTCGGAAAAGTCAAAAAAGGCGAAAGCCGAGGGCATAAGGGGAGCAAAAAATTCGTGATTTTTATTTGCATACGGGATCTTTTGCAAAAAGGAGGTAACCACTTTTGGAAAGACTTTTGCCCACAAAGCTCCGTCCGGATCGTAAACCGATGTATATAGGGGAGCCTCAGGAAAAATTTCATGAAGAGCCAAAAGAACTCTTTCAGCGCCTCCCCATTTGTTTACTCTGTCGTAAACGATTGCAACTTTCATAAATTTCTATTGTCTCCTCGGTCATTTTAGCCCAAGAATATTTATTTACAAATTCAAGCGAACTTAATATCTTATTTCTACGATCTATAATGCTAATAGATTCGGCCATTTTCATCGCGTTCGCAATTGATTCCGGTCTTTTCGGATCAAAGTACAAAGCATTGTCTCCGTAAATTTCCTTAAAAACTGCTATATCAGATGCCAAAAGTAAGGTTCCGGAAGCAAGCGCTTCAAGTCCCGGGAGACCAAAACCTTCGGAAAAGGAAGGAAAAACGAAACCAACCGAGTTTTTGTATAAATTGCCGAGTTTTTCATCCGGAACGAATCCCAAAAGTTTGACATTATCCTTTATTCCCAATTCGTTGACCATTTTTTCAATCCTTTGGGTAAATATATTCCTCGCAGAAGCAATTGCCAAAAAAATTCTATGATCACTTTTTGTATTCAACAACTTGATGGCTTTTAGAAGTCCTGTAAGATTTTTGTGGGGATAAGCATTGCCGGCATAGACAAAATAGGGCCGGGGCATGTCTATTTTTCCCCCGTCTATAATTTTTTTGTCGAAACCTTCATAAGTCACTTTTACCCTATCTGCATTTATCCTATATTTACCGATAAGTTCATTTTTAACTGACCGACTTGGTACCAGAATTGTCAGAGATCTTTTTACTGCGTTATCAAACACAATTCTATAGCCCAACCTCTTAATAAAATATAAGGGCGCCGGTAGAGTCGTAGCGGCAAGACCCACGCTTTTATGCATCAGCATGTCATGGATGGTTACAACAAACTTTCCCCGGAAAGTCAGAGGAACATTAAAGTGGGGAAAATGCGTTATGTCAGGTTTTTCTTTTTTAATAATAAATGGAATTCTTACTTGTTCGGCAAAACTATAGTGACGGAAGTCAGCCAAAATTTTTTTCCAATTTGATGGTAAAGAAAGTTCATTAAAATATTTTTTTCTCAGAAGGATTATATATTCGTTATTTCTGTCAAGGAGAGACAGCTCTTTTACTAAATTAACTAAATATCTTCCTAGGCCTGCATTTTCAAGACCGTAAAGGCGTGCATCAATCAGAATTTTTGACATTAGTATGAAGACATAAGCGCCACTCTGACATATCTGACAATTTTAAACAATTTTATTCCTAGGATAACAAAATAACTGAAAATTTTCGGGTAACGATCCCAAAGATTTTTTCTATAAAATCTTTCCATTGAAGCCACTCCTGCCAGGCGGATCTTTTTCCTTTGGGCGGGTGAAACTTTATATCTCCATTTTGTGACTTTGCCTTTAGTTACCCCTTTGAGATGAGTTACCGTTGTCTCAGGATAGTAGACCAGTTTATATCCCGCTTTGCGTATTTGGAAACAAAGATCAATATCCTCCCCGTCAAAAAAATATTCTTCATCAAACCAGCCAACCTTGTCGAGTATTTTCTTCCAAGTTAAGAAAAACGCTCCCTGAATAGCTTCTACCTCGTGGGTTGTGTTTTCCGGAATATCCTCATACCAATAGTTTTTACCCATTCCCAAAGCCAGGTGCTCAAAAGCTATTTTGGGGGTAGGAAATCTTCTTCTTACGTCTTTGTCTATTTTGCCGTCCGCAAGAACCAACTTACAAGTTACCGCTCCGACATCGGGATGATCTTTTAAATATTTGACAGTTTTTGCAAAAACCCCTTTATGTACCACCGTGTCCGGGTTTAAAAATAATACCATTGAGCCTTCTGCCATTCCCCTGGCTCTGTTATTTCCCTTGGAAAAACCTTCGTTTGGACCTTCCGTATATTTAACCCAAGGGAATTTTTCTTTAACCATCTCGGGACTTCCGTCTGTTGAGGAGTTATCAGAAACTATAACTTCCAAGGGTACTTCGTCGGCATATTTTTTAACCGAATTAAGGCAATCGGCTAGCAGTTCCTTGGTGTTGTAATTGAGGATTATTATCGAAAGTTCAGGCTTTTTCATGATAGGTTTTTTCATAAATCTCATCCAAATATTCACTCATTTTATACCAACTAAACCGTTCCTCAACCAGATGTCTGGCGTTTTCTGCAATTTTTTCGGCTAATTTTTCGTTTTCCAATATTTCGAGTGTGGCCTTGGCAATATCCCGGGAATTATTTCTGATAATCACTTCCCTGCCGTCGGTTGCCCCCAAACCCTCAGCTCCGACAGATGTTGTGACCAGGGGAAGTTTGGCCGCCATTGCCGCCAAGTGTTTAAGCCTTGTTCCACCCGGACCTTTTAGCGGTGAGACAAATACCGAAGATTGATAGTAGGCGTCCCTTATTCCCTTTTGGTCGTCTTCTTTCAAATCATCAATAATTACTCCTTCAGATTCGCGCGCCATAATTTCCTCGGGAATATGCTGTCCCACAATCCAGATTTTTACTTTCGGATTTTTCTTTCTAACCAACGGAAAAACTTCATCCAGTAGAAGTTCCGCGGCCTCAATGTTCTGCAGCCATTTAAAGTTTGCAATAAAAAGAATCTTCGGATCTTGGCTTTTCCAACTGCTTTTCTCCTTGAAAAAACTTAAGTTAACACCGTTGGGTACCAGATCGACTTTGAGATTGGGTACCAGTTTCCTCATTTCTTTCTTGTCTGATTCGGAAACAGCTACCACACCGTCCGCTTTCTTCCAAAAATTTGTTTCCCAAAATTTCAGTTTGGCTACGTCCATTGATAAAAGCGGCTTTAATACCGGGTTTTTTGTCCCTTCCATATAGTGTTTATAAACCAGGTACTCAATTGTCTGCTCAACCAAAAGTATCGGAGTATTTGTTTTGGGAATATGAGGCATTACATAAAACGTCTCTGCATGAATAAGATCGTAATGCTCTTTAAGTATCTCTTCTTTTACGGCCTTTTTCTCCTGAGGTGAAAGGTTTCTTATTACCAGGAAAGGGTATGCCCCAAATCCGGTCAGCAAAATATTTCTCAGAGTCCAGGGGGATCTGGATCTTTTGAAAACCTGTACTTTTGAGCAATATTTTTCAAGTTCGGGAACAAACCTTCTTTCGGAATCGTCTTTAATTAGGGAAAAAAGGGTTATGGAGTGCTTTTTACTTAAATGCTTAATCAAATTATAAGAACGTATCTGCCCGCCGGACGAATCCGGAAACGGCAAATATGGCGTCAGCATTAATATTTTCATGATGGATTTCAAAGAAACCCCGCTTTAGCGGGGAGGAATTGAACCTATCATATCATTCTCCCTCAAAGGATACCGCATGCTTCCGGCATACGGAGAATGTTATTTTATGATAGGGTTCCTCAAATTAATAATTATATATTTATCAGTTTTCTCGATTGTTTCAAACCTTGATTCGATCATCTTCGTGTCTTTGCTGTTTAAGTCAACAGAAACATAATAATCCGCTCCCCTTTCAATTATGTTGTCAATTGAATCATCGATTGCCGGCCAACCGCTTCTTCCCGTTTGGTACAAGAAAGCCGTATCTCCGTTGTAAGGAGCTACCACCAAAGCGTCTTTGGGGGTGATTTCGTTAATCCGGGACCCGGCTTCGATAATTTCCGGATGATTTACGCTGTAATTGCCGCTTATCTGGTTCCACCCGGTAATAAGCATCACACCGACCGATACGATAATGACTGCCCTCCTAAGGTAAACGTTAAAGGTATTAGTCTCCCAGAGATAAACACAACCCGCAGCCAATGTTAGCGAGATGGCAGGAATGGTAAGTATTTGATAATAGTCATGCATCACATTCGCATTTGCCACAGCTACCAGATAAAAAAGAACCCCGGCTAAAAAGGCGTGGATAAAATTGTTTTTGACCTTTGTATTGAGAAGACCAAAAGTAAAAGGTATCAGCCCCAATGATCCCAAAATGAGATGCCCCAGTCTTTCTCCAAAAATCCAATACCACCATGATGGTTTAAGCCTAATCAAATTACCATTAAAAGCCCATTTATAAAACGGAATTCCTTCCGGGAACCCAGCCTCCCACCATCTCCAG
Organism: uncultured Gammaproteobacteria bacterium; assembly: GCA_964606975.1. Classification (GTDB taxonomy): domain Bacteria; phylum Patescibacteriota; class Microgenomatia; order UBA8517; family UBA8517; genus UBA8517. Next base: position 6,429 of record CAZSGY010000025.1, read on the forward strand.
ATAAAAAACGGGGTAAACATAATTAATAAATAGATTATTGTTCCGATAATTAACGACTTATTCTTAAAAAAACTTTTTATGCCGTATTTTCTGACAGCAAGATAAATTATCGGGAAGAAATAAAAACCAATGTAAGGTTTAATCAAAAGTGCCATGGCAAAAAACACCGAAGAAAAAAGAAGTAACAACTTTTTGTTGCTATATGTAAATTCCAAAAATGCCCAAATTGATATAATCCCGAACATTACTCCCATGGGGTCGGGTAATATCACCCGGGTAAAATAAATGTTGTAAGGAATAAAAAGATAGAAGAAAGCGGCCAAAATTCCTGCCCACTTATTTAATACTCTTTTTGCGATTAGATACAGGAAAAATGAAGTGACCAGCGCACAAGTTATGGTAATGAGCCTTGCCCAAACTTCAAGACTAAGCGTAGGGAAAGAATTAAAAAGTACGGCGTTTAAAGCATTGAAAAACGGAAATTCAACCATCCTGTATCCCTCCGGATTAAATATTCCGGATTGAATCTTAGAAATGTCGTGGTATCTCGGCAAAAGTAAATCTATCCCTTTTTCGGCATATATTTTGCTGACAGAGGCGGTGTCTGCCTGCCTCCAACTATGCCAATCAGCAATGGGATTTTCGATTTTATAAAGTCTTACCCCAAATCCGGTAATAAGGATTATTGATAACAAAATATACTCGAAATATTTACTCCTGAAAAATTGAACAATTTTATGCTTCATTTAATTTATTCCTGACTAAAATTACGGCGCAACCCAAAAGCAACCAGAAGATTATTGCAAATTTTGATGCTTCAAACAAATCTATTAGCATTGCTGTTACAAACGTCCCGGTTACTCCTCCGAAGATTCCAAATATAAAACTTTTTTCAAAATCGTCGAATTTATCTCTTAAATGGAATGCATTTAATAATAGACGCCCGATGCTTGCAATCAAAAGTGCGAATGCTGCAAAACCCAATATCCCCGTTTCACCCAACATTCTTAAGTAATCATTGTCTGTTGCCAGATCTATTGAAGAATAGCCCGTGCCCAAGATCGGATTTTTAGTAAATGCTCTTATGGCTCTCGGCCATTCAACATTATATCTGATAGATATTGAGACATCGTTTATAACTTTGGGAGGTGCCGGCGTGGGAACGGGTGTTGCCTTAATATCGCGTACCGTAAAAGATACGTCCTCTGCCAAAACTGTAAAGCCCGGAACATAACTGAAATTTTTACCTGTGGTTACATGTTCATAAAGAACTTTAATTGCCTGAGTAAAACGGGCATCCAGTCCGGAAGACATAAACATAAAGATCAGACTTATTGATCCGACTAAAACAAGACCTTTAAACTTTTTAAGTAGAAGCAGTGTGACGCTTATGGCCAGAAGATAGGACGCCTGGGCTGTTCTGGAAACTGAATTTATAAGAAGCCAAAGTCCCATGCCGGATGAAAGTGCGATTGCCAGTTTTGTCAGCTTTCCTTTCAAAGTAAAAAGTGCGCCTAAAAATATCGGCATAACAAGCACTACAAAAGCCGAAAGATCATAATGCCCCGCAAATGTCGAGTTAATATGCGCTCCCGGTGTCCATCTGAGAGCTATTCCTTTTGAATATTGTTCGTTTTGGGTAATGATCACCGGAAAATTAAAATAACGCTGGCCCATTCCGTAAATGAACAAAAAAACCATTACGACAAACAAAATTTTAAAATAAAATAGAACGCTTTCTTTTATTTTTTCCTTTGGAATAAGGAGGTATACAGCCAAGAACGGAACCATGTATTCTATTCTTCTGGCCCAATGTAAAAACCCGATCCTGAGATCTGCAGTTTGGGTGATGAACGCTCCTGCCATCAAGGAAACAAAAGTAACAATAAAAAATATTAGCATGGAGCTTAATATTTTGTCTTTCCAAATCTTTTTGAAGTCCAAAATAAATTTGGGTATCAGGTTGATGGCCAAAGATAGCATCAAAATATCCTCAAACCGGATGGCCACATAAGTTCCGGGTATTTTTACAAGCGGAAATTTCGGCAATAAAGGCACTATTATCAATACTGCCGCGATCAAATATTTTGAAATTTTTTCAGATGCTCTTAATAGCTTTTGCATAAATACCGGACGCCTCCTTTCTTCCCATCATACCCCAAATAATAAATCTTAAATAAGATCCAAATTTTAAAATACATCTAAGTATCGGAATTTTCCAACCCGCCTCATGTTTTTTATACATCAGTATTAAGTTCTGCAATTCGGATATCATCGCTCTCTCGCTGCCGGTTGTTGCCTGTCCGTAATGAACTATTTTCCACTGCGGCAAATACCAAATTTCCCAACCTTTTTTGATAAATCTTTTAGACAATTCAACCTCTTCAACATAAAGAAAGAAATCCTCGTCGAAAAGTCCGGCTTCTTCCATAGCTTCTTTTCTCATTAAAAAGAAAGCTCCGGTTACCCAATCCTGTTTATGAACCCCCAAGAAATACCCCCCGCCTTTATAAAACGGAGACCACGAATGCATGGGGTGATAGGGTTTAATAATTTTATCAAGTAAAGGAATGTCATCCAGAAAAGTCATCCAGGCAAAGACCCTAAAAAGAGTCGGATAATAACCTCCCGATCCCTGGTACGATTTTCTATCGGGGTTAAGAAGAGCACAGCTTGCGATACCTGCCTTAGGATGTGAATCCATCCAGGAAACCATTTCTTTAAAAATATTCCCGTCAATAATCTTGGTATCGTCATTTAAAAGCAAAATATATTTCCCTTTGGCAATTCTCATGCCCATATTGTTGTTTTCGCCAAAGCCGCCGTTTTCCTCTCTTCTGATTACTTTAATTTCGGGGTAGGCTTTTTTTGCCTGATCGCCTATTTTATCGCTTGAGGCATTATCGATCAGAATAACTTCGCTGTTCACTTTTTTTAGAGCCTCTGTAAGTGTCTTTAAACATTCAAACAAATAGTCCTTTTTTGAGGACACTATTATTACAGATAGTTCGGGTGAGTCTTTCATTTACTTTTTGAAAATAAATCCCAAAATCTTTTATATATCAATGCAAGAAGAGCCATGGATATTAAAAATATTAATTCCCTTACAATCAAATTGCTTGGAACATACTTAATAATTATTTTTTGGTCCCAGGGCTTTCCGTCTACATAGTATTGTGGTACTAAATTTTCGGGCGGAGTTTCATTACCGTTAATATAGAGGCTTTCGCGAAAAGGGTGTGAATATTCCTGAAGGTATGTACTACCCGTTTGATCCCTAATAACTGTTTGGGCATTTTCCGGCGGGTAGTTAAGAAGGAGCGTGGGCATCTTTAAGTTTAAGAAGGAATTTTTATCAAATTGCTTACCGTACCAATCCAAAACTTCGGCTCTTGTAAAATTCGTAAAATATCCGCGTCTTAGCGGCGTTTCCAAATCGGCCGGTTCCCGGGATTGGATGGAGTCCGGAGGGGGAGAGGGAAAATCGTATCCCGGAAGAGCCAAATAAAATACTCCTGTCAGACAAACAGCTGCGAAGAGAATATTCAGAATTCTTTTAAACATTATTTCATTGGAAAAGCCTGGCGCGACCAAGCCTGTAATTGAGGCTTTTATTTTTTCTTTCTCCGATCATTTTTGCCGGCACACCTCCGACAATTGTAAAATCGGCAACATCTTTGGCCACCACGGCTCCGGCAGCTACGACCGATCCTTTTCCGATCTTAACGCCGGGAAGAATTATTGCCCTGGGGCCGATAAATACATAATCATCGATTGTAACCGGAGCGACTATTGCACGAAAGTCTTCACTTCCGAGATCATGCTCGGAGTTGTAAATCATAACAGAGGAGGCAATATCGACATGGTTGCCGATCACAAGTTTGTCCCGACCGTCAAGAAATGCGTGGTCCCCGATTATACTGTCCTCACCGATCTGTATACCTGTCGGGTCAAAAAAATTTGCCCACATATGAACCGTTGATCCCTTTCCGATTTTCATTCCGGATATTCTATATATAAACTTCCTGAAGACGTGCGAAGGTACATGGGAAACCCATCTAAGCATCATCAGTTCAAAATCAAGGATAGTACTCGAGACCCTGTTTAGCCCTTTTTCTATAATCTGGCTACCTGATAATTTTTTGCCGTATTTATCTTTAAACATAGTTGTAAACTCCAAATAACAAATTACAAGATCCAAACAAATATCAATTTACAAATTTATAGTTTGTAATTTTTGTTCCATTTGTTTGTAATTTGGTCATTGTAATTTGGTAATTATTTTTAATGTTTCTCTTGCCGTTTTCTCCCAGGAAAATTTCTTAGCCTGCCTCAAGCCCGCCTCCTGCATATTATTATACTTCTCCTGAGGGGCATTTATCACCTCTTTAATCCCGCCGGCTATACTATCTATGTTTCCGGGATCAACCAAGACTCCTGCCTCACCCGCCACTTCAGGCAAACTGCCGACGTTCGAGACAACTACGGGCACGCCGCAAGCCATGGCATTTAAAACATCTAGTCCGAACCCCTCCCAAAAAGAAGGTAGCACAAATACTTTTGCGCCCGCAATTAGCCCGGGTTTGTCCTCTTCAGGTACAAAATCTGTAAATATCACCTTATCCTTAAGTCCCAATTTCTTTACTTTCTCGAAGATCGGTTCAAACATCCAGCCTTTTTTGCCAGCTATAACTAATTTGTAATTTGGAACTTGTAATTTGGAATTTAGAGAGGCGTATGCCTCGATTAGTCCTTCAAGATTCTTGCTGGGCTTGAGAGTCCCCAAATACAATATATAGTCCTGAACTATGGAGTGCCTGGTCCTAACACGTCGCACATCTTTTTGAGAAACTTGCATGTTAAATTTATTTGGATCATAAGCTAAGGGGGTAACGTAAATTTTGTCTTTGGCGAAGGGGTAGTGTCGTACAATGTCCTTTTTTGTGCTATTAGATATCGCAAAGACCGCTTTTGATACAAAAATGCTGATAGCACTCCAAACTTTTAACTGCCAAAAGTCAATTTTTCGAAATTGACCCGAAAATTCGAGGTATCCGAGGTCCATAATTGAACAGTATCGGCTCATGGGTGCTAAAGGCGGAACGTAGTGACTTGGGGAAAAGAACGCGTCACAGATTTTTCTGTTCCTAAAAAGTAACGGTGTAAGCTTACTCAGAATCCAGGCGCCCCCGCCTTTTATTATCTTGTATTCAAAATGGTCGGTTGCCTTAGGCATGTCGACCAAAGGTTCACTTTTAAGAAAAACTATAAGTTTATTATTGTTTTTCCATTCATCCTGCAATTTCCAAAGACTCCAAAGAAGTTCAAATGCGTAAGTATTCACCCCCACCCTCTTTTCCACGTTTGCTTCGTTCCCATCTATTCCGATAATCATTGTTGAGCCTCCTTATATACACTTAGCGTTTCCAGGGCAGTTTTTTCCCAGGAGAAATTTTTTACCCGCTTTTCTCCCAGCTGTACCAAGGCCTTGGCCCCTCTGACAACCTTTGAAATACCCTCAGCAATCGAGTCTACGGAAGCCGGGTCAACCAAAATGGCGGCGTCACCTGCCACCTCGGGCATGGCGCCAATATTGGAAGTAATTACTGGCACACCGCAGGCAAACGCATCGAGTATGGGTATGCCATAGCCTTCGTAAAGTGAGGCAAAAATTAAGCCCCTTGAACCGCTTAGGAGCGCCTCCAGATCCTCTCCGGGTATGTGGCCGAGCATCCGTACATTTCTTTCCGGTTCAATCTTTATTCCTGACGGACGGCCTGCAATAATTAGCTTCAAGTCCTTGCCCGCCGTTGCCAGGTGGAATGCTTTAATAATTCTTTTTGTGTTTTTAAGCTGGGTCACCCCGATTGACATCAGATAATCATCTCTGATCTGGTATTTTTTCTTAACCTCGGATATTTTTTCCTCAGAAACACGCTTAAATGTCGGCGCCTCCGGAATCACCCGGATTATCCCTTGATTAAAACCCAAAGTAATAAGATCGGATTTGGTTGATTCCGAAGGAACGATAATTCTTCTTGATTCCTTTTTAACCCAATAAAGTTTGCCCCTGTGAACATCTAAAATTTTTGGGTGGACCATTTTGGGATACTTCAGAGGGTACAAATCATGCACAGTTGTGACTTTAAAAGCGCTTGCGGGCGGTTCTGTCCAATCGGAGGTATGTAAAACGTCTGACTGCCCGATCAGTTTTTCAACCGGCAGGAGATGAAGTTTGTTCCAAATAATGTCTGCGGCGGTCGGAGGAATGGGGAAAACCCGGGCCTCCGGAAATGCTGCCAAAATTTCTTTACGCCTTCTTAGGCTTACGCCATATAGCGTATATTCATTTTCCCTGTCAATTTTTATAAGAGAATCTGCCAAATTTTTTGTGTAGGTGGAAACTCCCGTCCCGTAAACAATTTGGCTTATATCAATTGCAATCCGCATATTATTTAGAATATTTCCAAAACTCGACTCCGTTCAGGTTTAAAACCTGAACCCTATTATAACCCAATTCTTCGATTTTAATTCGGGCCAAATCACCTTCATCAAAAACCTCCCAAACATATCTGGACAGCCAAACCTCTGCAGGGCGTTCCCTTGCGGATTCAAGGTCCTTAAAATAAACCACCTGGCGCCCTACTCCATAATAAATTAGTGCTTCGTCTTGGGAGTTTGAAGGATAAACAATCGTATCTGTACCAACCGCTCGGGCAATTCCCCGCCAGTCCTCCCTTTGAAACTTAGTATTAGTAAGATAATAGCCGGAAGAAAAAATGTTGATCGCTAACACCGCCACCAAGGCCAATCGCAGATAAATACCGGTCATACTGGCAATTCCTCCGGCTGCCAAAATGTATAAAGCAGGCAGGCAAAACAGGAATCTGAAATAGTAAAGCACCGGCACTTTTAAACTTATCAATACCCCCAACAAAATCGGAATTACCAACCATCCCAACAACACCTTTAAAGGTCGTCGCAGAATATTAACACCAGCTAAACCGCCATAGATCAAAATTGAAGTGCCCGCAAGCAGTCCATAAACGACAGTATTGTCAAAAC
>CAZSGY010000026.1:0-47273 GCA_964606975.1 uncultured Gammaproteobacteria bacterium
CCGCCTGTTCCACAGCCTCAACCGGTTGGGCAACCGACAGCGCCGGTTTCGACGATTGAACAGGTTAATCCAGCCCCGCCGCCCCAAGAGCCACCCAAAAAAAGCTCGCCGACATTAACTATTGCCCTGACTTTGCTACTGCTTGCGATTTTAGCGTTAGGCGCATATGTTTTGCTGTCGGGAAATTTTGGAACCTCAGGTGGCAATCAGGCAAAGACTCCTGGACCCACAATAATTCCGACGACTTTGCCGACCGAAGTTCCTTTTGCCTCACCGTCAGCGACGCCGCTTATCGAGGCTTCTCCTTCCGCTTCCAGTAGTCCGTCTGCTTCTCCAAGCTTCAACAACTAACCCAAACATGGTTTTGTTATTCCTTTGGCCAAGAAGAGGTAATTAGAAGTTCAGCTTCGCCGATTTCACTCCAAATCTGTTCCGTTATAAAAGGCATAAAAGGGTGAAGCAGTTTCAGGAAAATTAATAAGCCCTTTTTCATTTGTGCGGCTCCGATTTCACCCTTTTTGGAGTTCTCAATTGCTTCATCACAATACCAATGCCAAAATTCGCTGTACAAAAATTCAACAGCCTGGTTTAACTTGTATTTTTCAAGGTATCGTGTGGTTACTTTAATTATTTCGTGAATATGCTTATCAAAAGATTCGTTTACCTTTGCCTCGGCTGAGAAACTTGACACAAAACGGGCTGCATTCCAGAGTTTATTGCCAAACTTCCTTTGAGCGTTAATATTCTCTTCAGAAAGGGCAACATCGTTTTCGACCAACGCGCCCCAAAGTATCCCCATTCTAAGAGCATCGGCTCCATATTTGTCAGCCATTTCAATGGGGTTAATGACATTGCCCTTTGATTTACTAATTTTTTGCCCCTCTTTATCGCGAACAAGTCCATGAATCAATACCTCTTTAAACGGGGTTTTGCCGGTAACATAAATGCCGAGCATAATCATTCTGATTACCCAGAAGGGGAGAATGTCGTAAGCTGTTTCCATAACTGAAGTGGAATAAAAATAATCAAAGTCATCGGGTTTTGTTGTCTTAAGAGTTGCAAACGGCCACTGTCCTGAGGAGAACCAGGTGTCGAAGGTGTCCGTATCCTGAGACAGTTTTGCGTGACCGCAATGTCCGCATTTTTCAGGCGTGACTCCGTCAGTAATTGTCCATTCCAGACATTTATCACATCTATAGGCAGGAATTCTTATTCCCCAGACGATTTGACGGCTAATATTCCAATCTTTGAGATTCTTGTACCAATTTTTAGCAATTTTCTCGAATTTTTTGGCGGCGAACTTGACCTCACCTTTTTTGATAGCTTCTAAAGACTTGGCGACCAAAGGTTTTACCTCCAAAAACCATTGTTTAGAAATCATCGGCTCAATTACTCCATGGTCGCGGTAGCACGTGCCCACAGAGTGGTGGATCGGCTCCGTTTTAACAAGCTTCCCTGCGTCCATTAAATCTAAGACGACTTGTTCACGGGCCGCCTCAGCCTTTAACCCAATATACTTTTCGGGAGTTCCGACCATTCTTCCGGAGTCATCAATTACGGAAACTGTAGACAATTTGTGTTTCTGACCAATTTCAAAATCTGTCGGGTCGTGGGCCGGCGTGATCTTAAGTGCACCCGTGCCCGTAGCTATGTCGACCAAAGAATCTTCAATAATTGGAACCTCGCGGTTAATAAGCGGTATTTTTGCGGTTAATCCAACCAAGTTTTTATATCTCACGTCCTTGGGGTTTACTGCTACAGCCACGTCGGCAAAAATTGTTTCTGGCCTGGTCGTGGCTATCTTAATGTTGCCGTAATTTAAATAATAAAGTTTGTCATCCCGCTCTACATAATCCACCTCAAGTTGGGAATAGGCGGTGCCACAGCGTGGGCAATAATTAATAATTTTTTCACCCCTGTAGATTAACCCGTCATCATAGAGTTTTTTAAAAGTTCCATAAACTATTTTGACGATTTCAGGATCAAGCGTAAATTTGAATCTTGTCCAGTCGCATGAGGCTCCTAGCTTCTTAAGCTGAGATTCCATAACGCCGGTGTTTTCCTGAACGTAATCCCAAATCATTTTATAAAGAGTGTCACGGTCGAAATCAAAACGGGATTGCCCCTTTTCTTTAAGTTTTTTCTCGAAAACATATTGGGTTTCGATACCGGCATGGTCGGATCCCGGGAGCCAGAGAGTGGAGTCTCCCCTCATTCTGTGATAGCGAATTAAAACATCTTCAATAGCTACAAATCTTGCATGGCCTATATGAAGCGGGTCATTGGCGTTTGGAGGGGGCATGATAATAGTGAAAGGTTTTTTACCCTTGCCCGTACTTGGAGTGAAAGCGCCCGATTTCTCCCATTTGTCATAAATATTGCCCTCGTATTTGCTGTGATCGTAAATAGTATCCATAATCAGGTCCTACGCCTGTATTTTAACATCAATCTGTTATTTTTGCGCCCGGGTCTCGGTCAATTGTGGTTATAGAGGTGTACTCGTTTCTTTGGGCTTTGTAATAGGCAGCAACCCCAATCATGGCTGCATTGTCCCCGTACAGTTTCTTTGATTTTGGAAAACTAATATCTATTGAAAATTTGCGCGCCAGCTTTCTTAAACGTTTTCTTAGTTCTGTGTTTGCAGAAACTCCGCCGCCAACCAATAAATAATTGTAAGCATCCGGCGGCTGGTTTGATAAATGAAAGGACAAAATCCGTTCAACGTGGGCAAAGGCGGTATTCTGAAAAGATGCTGCCAGATCTTCGATTTTGTTTTTAGTCAAAGGTTGCTCCGATTCTACGAGTCTCGAAAAGGCAGTTTTAAGACCGGAATATGTAAAAATCATTCGTTTTTCCTGACCGGCGATCGGAACCGGGAGTTTATATTTATCTTTATTTCCAAATTTAGCCATTTTTTCTAAAATCGCGCCACCGGGGTAACCCAAACCCAGCATTCTGGCTGCTTTGTCCAAAGCCTCACCAAGTGCGTCGTCAGTAGTTTCTGCTAGGATCTCATACGAACCGATTTTATGAATTTTAATTAAAATCGTATTTCCCCCTGAAATTACAAGTCCCAGACTGGGAAATTTAAGATTCGACAATTTTTTTGGAGTTCCCGTGCTTGCCAGCGGGCTTAGTACGTGCCCTTCAATGTGATTAACGCCAATAATGGGTTTGTTGTATTTAGCGGCGAGCTTTTTGGCCCTATCTATGCCGACACCCAGTGCGATTGAAAGACCTGGCCCCGTGGTGACGGCGATAACATCAACGCCCTTCTCAAGAGATACCCGGGCTTTGTAGAGTGCCTTTTTGATTACCCAATCAATTCTTTCCTCGTGCATGCGCTTGGCGAGAGACGGCATAACTCCGCCAAACTTAGCATGCCATGTAGCCTGTGACCATATTGTATTGGAGAGAATACTGGCCCCATCTGTTACGGCAGCGGCTGTCTCATCACAACTGGTATCTATGGCTAAAATTTTCATAACAACAGGTTTCAAGGATACCACATTTGATTTAAGGTGTTATATTTTCTCTGATATTAACAAGGCGGTAGCTCCTTCCTCAGTTCGATAGTAAAGCCCTATTGTCTTTGCCTCGAATGGATCTAAAAATTTGCTTCTGTCGTAAATATCTAAAAGTTTGCCAATATCGTGTTTGTTAAACTGGCCCCATTTTGCTCTTTTAATTGTTATATGTGGCGAAAAAGAATGATTGAAGGCCGGATTTTCGGGTAAGGCTTTTTCTAAAATTTCCCTAATTTTTTCAAGCTCATCTGTCTTTTTTATTTTTAAAACAAAAATGCCGCCTTTGTCGCCGAGAAAACCCAGTTTCTCAGGAATAATAGGTAAATATCCGTTGTGGCGCGGCAGACTTTCCATGACATTCTTTATTTTTGGAAGTTCCGGTTCGGTAATCTTTCCCATTAAAAGCAATGTCATGTGATAGAAGCTTTTATTTCCGTTTATACTCTGGACCCATCTGAAAAGAGGGCTTTCAGTTATGGGAATCGCCATATAGGATTTGCTATAAGTTTCCCCAGGTAATGATTCTTTCATTTATCTGTTTACCAAACTCAATGTTCACCCAAATAACAACGGCCTCATCATCGATCTCACGGATAACGTTTACTACTTTATCTGCCCATTCTATAGAAACAACCGACCTATTTTCAATAACATCTTTAAAATCCAACTGCATAAGTTCGGCCGAAGATTCCAATCTCCAGGTATCAAAATGGTGCAAGTTGTATTTTCCGTTTGCTGTTTTATATTCATTTTCAATCGCAAAAGTCGGAGAAGTTACAAGTTCTTTGATGCCCATGGCTTTTGCCAGGCCTTTAGTGAATTGGGTTTTGCCCGCACCCATATTTCCCTGAAGAGCAAAAACAATCGATTTTTTGCCGTAATAAGATTCATACTTTTGCCACAATTCTTTGGCACAATTTTGGGTACCCTCCTCATTGGTTGTTAGAACAGTGTTTTCATCGGAGAATTTGATTTGCCCTTGTCTTAAGGTTGTGGGTTCGTCAAATGTTGTATCAATAACAGTAGATGGATCACGGGTGGGAAGAGTGCCGGCATCTACGATCAAATCTATGAGTTTAATTTGTTTTTGACTTAAATTATCCAAAATATCAGAAATCTTGTAAGGACGTTTTTTATAGCTGACATTTGCCGATGTTGCCGTAATTGGCTTGCCAAATTTGACAAGTAAATCATGAACCAGCTGGTGGCTAGATATTCTTATTCCCACTTTTCCGTCTTCAGATTCAACTCCTTTGGCCAGTTTGTGTTTTCCCCTGACAATAATGGTTAATGGACCGGGCAAAAACTCGTCAAACAATTTTTTTGCAGATTTATTTATATTCCCGTATTTTTCAGCCATTTTAATATCTTGAACTGCAATGGAATAAGGTTTTCCCAGGGGACGGTTTTTATAAGCCGTGAGTTTTTGGACAGCGGATGCATTGGTGGCATCAACGCCGGCGCCGTAGAGCGTTTCGGTAGGATAAATAACCAATCCTCCGGATTTTAATACATCAATAATCTCATCCAAAAAATTCCGCTTTTTGTCCGCTTTGATTATCCGCATGAGCAATTATAACCAGAAGCGGCATAAGAATCACCAGCATCCTGTGTTATTGAACCGGCCCTGTACCCCGAAGATAAACAGCCTGCCAGGGTTTGTAGTTGCTAATAAAAGTCTTATTAATTGTTTCCTGGCCGTTTCTGGTAACAACATAATTAAAGGTCACTTTTGATCCCCAAGCTTTGTAATCAATTTGCTTGATTGTGCCGACAGGAAGTGTGGGATCGTCCTGATAAAGGTCTTCCGGGGGAGGAACGACGTTACTGACAATCGGCTTAGAGATCGTAGCGATACGACCGTCACTTGTACCGTAAATTTCAAACACAAGGGAATAATTTTTTGTATCAGCTTTAGCGACGATAAGAATGTATCCCGGAGTGTCGTTCAGAAATTTTAGATCAGGTGAAGGGCTGTAGACTGTGGCGTCAAGTCCGGGCGGGGAACCTTGCTCATAATAACTTACTCTGTAGGCATGTGCCTGCCGTTCGGTAATGGGAAATCCTGAGTTGAGTACTGCCCGGAAGAGAGTTGAAGACACCTGACAAACGCCACCACCGTCTCCGAGAATTGTTTTACCGCCGCTAATGATATAAGCCTGTTGGTAGCCGGTAAAGGCTGACACGTCGCCAAGGGTGTTATTAAACGAAAATGTTTCGCCCGGTTTGACCAGTGTGCCGTTAATCCTGTTCGTTGCCAGAGCGACATTGTGAACACGGCTGGGTATTGAGTGGTAGTAAGTTGAAGTGCCTCTACCGAGAAGCTCATTGATGCCCAGGTTGTTTACTTTGTCGGTGGTGACCTCGGGTGATGTTTTGACAACAGGAACATCAATTTCGAGGCTTTTATCAGTTGTTTTTTCAAGTTGGTCCAGTTTATCGGTAAGCAAACTTTTAAGTTGATCCGTATTTACTTTTATTCCATCTAAAGAGGGGGCAAACTCCGTAACCTTACCGTTTTCAAAAACAAATTTTGGGTTTTGAGGTTCCCGCTCGAAGGAATCCTGGGCTTTACCCATGAGTTCGGATAGCTCTTTGTCTTTGTAGCCTCCGTTAGGGTCAAGTAGTTTAAAAATATCCGTATCTGTCAGGTTATGGGTCTGATATTCAAATTTTAATGCAATACTTTTGCCTAAATATTTTTCGGCACGCAGCGCAAAATCTGTTGCCTGGGCGTCGTTTAAGGTATTATCAATTTCGTCAACAGGAATCTGAATTTGAGATAAATCGTTGTTGGATAGAGCATGAATAATAGCGGCGGTTAATTTTTCCTGATTTACTTCTTTTCCAGCAGAGCCTTTATTGACGACAACTTTGCCATTGGCCTTGTCAACCGAAGGGTCGACGGCGTCTATAGAAATTTGGCCTGCAAGTATCGAAACAATTTTACTAAGTTTATCGTTGTTAATTGAGAAAATTAGCTCAAAATTCTTGGGAGAAAAAAGAAGCGCCATACGATTTTTGGAATAATTAAAGACATTTCCGGTTCGGGTAAAGTCGTAAACATTGGATATGGAGGCGTCATAATCATAGGCCAGATCCATATCCTTAGTTTTAATTTCAAAAGCTTGATCTTGGTAGTTTAAAACTATTTTTTCGGGTACCGAAACGTTTTTTTCTAAAATTAGTTTTGCATCCTCCTTTGTCCTTCCTGAAACCGATACTCCGGCAACTGTTGAATTGGGATAAATTTTATTGTTGTAGGACAGGAAATAGGAAACATAAAGGGATATTAAAATCAAGAAAAAAATAGCTAAAGCTATTGCCATGCTGTAAATGAGTTTTTTGTTTATACGCAGGATTTTTTTCATAATTTGTCAAAATGTCTTGCCATATTTTAGCCGTGTGATACCATTTAAATATAGACTAATTAGTATTTATATGCCACCTTCCAACATTTATTCCAACAATCAAACTCCGGTTGTACAAAATCCGGTAAACACGCAACCTCCCGCGCAGACGCCAAACGTAATTCCTCAGTCGGTTGCTCCTTCCAGAAAAAAGTTCACCAAGCCGCTTTTAATTATCGGAATATTATTTTTGGTAGCAGTTTTAGTGATGCTGGCGCTCAAGTTTTTTGGTAACCCGGCGGTTAAAAATTCGGGCGAAATAGTTTGGTGGGGTCTTTGGGAAAATAAATCTATTGTTGAGCCTCTGATTTCGGAGTATGAAGCTGCACATCCCGGAGTAAAAATCACCTATGTAGAACAATCAAAAGAAGATTATCGCGAGAGACTGACCAACTCTTTAGATAAGAAAGAGGGCCCGGATATTTTTACTTTTCATAACACTTGGGTGCCGATGTTTAAGTCAGAACTTGATGCGCTGCCTTCGTCTGTAATGACGGCAGCCGATTACTCAAAGAATTTTTATCCGGTTATAGTGTCAGACATGTCTTACGGAAACTCAATAGTCGGGATGCCGCTCGGTTACGATTCTTTAACTCTTTTTATAAATGAAGATATTTTTGCCAAAGCCGGCAAGAATCCGCCATCCAATTGGGACGATCTTCGTGACTTGGCAAAAGAACTGACCATAAAAGACGAGAATGGCACTATCACACAATCAGGAGTGGCTCTTGGCAGAACGGAAAACGTTGATCACTGGCAGGAGATACTAGCTCTTTTAATGATTCAAAACGGAGTAGATTTACGCAGTCCCGTGGGCCAGAACGCCGAAGACGCGCTGAAGTTTTTCACTTATTTTTATTCAGTAGACGGAGTTTGGGATACGACCCTGCCCACATCAACTCAGGCGTTTGCAGCGGGAAAACTGGCAATGTATTTCGCTCCCAGCTGGAGAGTGTTTGACATTCAAAGACAAAACCCCGACCTCAAATACAGAACCGTTCCTGTTCCTCAGCTCCCCAAAAGTAGTCCCGACGAAGCAGATATAACTTATGCGACTTATTGGGCAGCAGGGGTTTGGTCCCAAAGTCCGAGCAAATTAACTGCCTGGGATTTTCTGAAATTTCTAACCTCAAATGAATCTTTACAGAAACTTTACCAGAATGCATCGGCCATAAGAACTTTTGGCGAAGCTTATCCAAGAACTGATATGGCTTCGTTGCTCACAAACCACCCCGTTCTCGGCTCGATTGTTAATCAGGCTCCGGGAGCAAGGAGTTGGTATCTGGCAAGCCGCACTTTTGACGGGGAAACCGGAATAAACACTCAACTTTCAAATTATTTCAAGGATGCCGTTAATAGTGTGGCCGATGGGGATAAAACAGAGACGGAGGCCTTGGATACTGTGGGCAAGGGAGTTATCCAAGTTCTGTCTCAATATGGAATTTCTGTAAGATAATGCAGGTTTTGCATGGTTTTTCTTCTACCTCAAGAAATAAGCTGCCGGAAAAAGGGATAACGCCCCCTGAAGTTTTTTCGGTTTATTACCATAATATTTTTGAATACCCTCTTACTTTCTCGGAAGTTATAAAATGGCAGCCTAAAAACCCTCCGAAAATCAGGACCAGTATCCAATGTAAAAATGGCTACTATTTTGTTCAAGGCAGAGAGGGATTAATTTATAAGCGCGAAATTAAAAAAAGACATTCCCAAAAGAAAATTAAGATTGCGGGTCATGCCGCCAAAATAATGTCCATAATCCCTTTTATAAAAATGGTGGGCATTAGCGGATCGGTAGCTATGAATAATGCCAAAAAAGATAGCGACATAGACCTGATCATTATTACCAAAAAAGGCCGACTTTGGACCAGTAGAATCATTGTTTATTTATTACTTAACTTTTTAAGATTGCCGTTAAGGGTTCCTCAAAGTCGGGAGCAGAGAGACAGACTCTGCTTAAACATTTGGCTGGATGAAGACAATCTTAAATGGAACCCGAAACAGAGAAACTTTTATACGGCTCATGAGATATTGCAGGTAATACCGCTTGTAAACAAGGACAAAACTTACGAAAAGTGGCTGAAAGAAAATAGGTGGGTTTTAAACTTTTGGCCAAATGTGGTAGACGTAGACTCAATTAAGTATGATAGTAATGAATATACGAAACCGATGAACACAAACCCGATTGAAACGCTTGCCTATAAAGTCCAAGTTAAATATATGAAAGCTAAAATTAGCAGAGAAGTAATTAAACCAGGCAAGGCAATTTTCCATCCTCAGAACCTCAGCAAAACAATTGTTGAAAAATACACTTGACAGCTTACTAACTAATCCCTAAAATAGCACTCATTGGGTTCGAATGCTAATTTGAAAAATGAGTAAATTAAATTTAAAACCAACACCAGGATATATTTTGATTGAGCCTTTAGACGCTGAAACAAAAACTGCATCGGGCATTTATCTTCCTGAAGATTCTTCTGAAAAACCTCAAAAAGGAAAAGTTATAATTTTTGGAGAACCGATTTTCGATGACGGTCACCAAATTAAATCCCCGACAAAAGTTGGAGATATTGTATTTTACAAAAAATGGGGAGGAAACGAAGTTAAGATCGAGGGTAAAGATTACTTATTTGTAAAATTTGAGGATATTTTGGCCATTGAAGGTTAATATATTTACGCCCTAAACAAACTTATGTCAAAACAATTAAAATTTGCAGAAGAAGCCAGAGAGTCTTTATTAAAAGGAATCGACACTGTAGCCAAGGCAGTAGTGACCACTCTTGGCCCAAAAGGCAGAAATATAGCTATTGATAAAAAATGGGGCGCTCCCAATATAGTTCACGATGGTGTGACTGTCGCCAAGGAAATCAGTCTTCCTGATCCATTTGAAAATATGGGTGCCCAGCTTGTTAAGGAAGCGGCCAGCAAAACTAATGATAATGCAGGAGACGGAACAACCACCTCAACACTACTCGCTCAAGTTATGACCCAGAAGGGTATGGAGAAAATCAATGCCGGTGCAAACCCCATGATCGTTAAAAAAGGTATTGAAAAAGCGGTTGAGGCAGCTACTGCCGGTCTAAAGAAAATGGCAAAACCGATCAAGGGTAAAGAGGAAATCGCGCAGGTGGCAACTATTTCTGCGGGGGATGAGGTAATCGGCGCAAAAATCGCAGAAGCTTTAGACAAAGTCGGACGGGATGGGGTTGTAACGGTCGAAGAAGGAAAAGGTCTGACAATAGATATTGAATATAAAGAGGGAATGGAATTCGATCGTGGATACGCTTCTGCATATTTTGTCACCAACCCTGACAAAATGGAAGCGGAAATAGAAGAGCCTTATATACTTTTGACGGATAAAAAAGTGTCCTCTATCCAAGAGATCCTTCCTTTTTTGGAGAAATTTGTAAAAGTTTCCAAAAACCTTGTAATTATTGCTGATGAGATTGAGGCCGAAGCTCTTACAACTTTAGTTGTTAACAAATTGAGAGGGGCATTCAATGTTTTAGCAATAAAAGCGCCGGGATTCGGCGACAGAAGAAAAGAGATGCTTGAGGATGTTGCAGTGCTGACCGGCGGAACACTGATTTCAGCCGATACGGGACGAACATTTGAATCTATTGATATCGCAGATCTCGGCCGCGCCGATAAAGTCTGGGCGGATAAGGATAATGCCAGGATTATTGGAGGCAAAGGAGAAAAAGAGACAATCAATGCTAGAATCGCTTCGATTAAAAAACAGATAAGTGCTACGGATAGTGAATTTGATAAAGAAAAATTTGAAGAGCGTCTCGCCAAACTTTCCGGCGGTGTGGCTCAGATAAACGTGGGAGCTGCGACCGAAGTCGAGCTTAACGACAAGAAAGAACGGGTTAAGGATGCAGTTGGTGCCACAAAAGCGGCCATTGAGGAAGGAATCGTTCCTGGTGGAGAAACTGCTTTTTTGAGAGTCAGTTCAGCAGTCAAAAATGTAAAAGTTGAAAAAGGCGATGAGCAAATCGGAGTGGACATTGTAAAAGAAGCACTCGAAGAACCCATTAAATGGCTGGCTAAAAATGCAGGGGAAGACGGAGAAGAAGTTTTGAAGAAAATCTTGGCTAAAAATGAACCTGATTACGGTTTTAATGCTTTAACCGGTGAGTTTGGCTCGATGACTAAGATGGGTGTTATTGATCCGGTAAAAGTAACCAGAAGTGCACTTCAAAATGCAGCCAGCGTGGCGATGATGGTTCTGACTACGGAGGGGCTGATAACGGATATTCCTGAAGAGAAAAAAGAGCCCATGGTACCAACCGGAGGTATGGGCGGCATGGACTACTAATAAAATGATTCTGTGTGGAAC
The DNA here is from genome assembly GCA_964606975.1 of uncultured Gammaproteobacteria bacterium. GTDB lineage: Bacteria > Patescibacteriota > Microgenomatia > UBA8517 > UBA8517 > UBA8517. Next base: position 11,277 of record CAZSGY010000026.1, read on the forward strand.
AAGGCAGAAAAGTTTTTATCCAAAGACAAATATATAGCCGTTCTTATTCAAAAATGGGGCAGCTGCACAATTAAAAAAAGCCTGACATCAAAATATTTTGAAGATCTTCTTGAGTCGATAGTAAACCAGCAGCTTTCAGGCAGAGCCGCGTCAACTATTTTTGGAAGAGTGAAGGATTTGTGTGACGGGGACATTAATCCGGATATCATTTTAAAGTTGAGCGAAGAAAAGTTAAGAAAGGCCGGCCTCTCATTTGCAAAAATCAGATACATCAAAGATTTGGCAGGTAGAACCAAAAGCGGGGAGTTGGATTTGAGAAAACTGGATAGGTTAAATGATGAAGAAGTAATAGAAAAACTTGTCGTGGTAAAAGGGATTGGCCGATGGACGGCCGAGATGTTTCTGATGTTTTCATTAGCCAGACCCGATGTTTTTCCTATCGATGATTTGGGGATTAGAAAAGGCTTCGAGAAAGTTACCGGTAAAAAATTTGATAGAGTAAAATCAGCCAGATTCGCTTTAAAGTCTTGGGCACCTTTTAGAACAGTCGCAAGCTGGTACCTGTGGAGATCGCTGGAAAATAGGTAGGTCGGCTATTTTGTTGTAAATACTAAGGATATTTACTTAGACAAAACGGTCAATGGATTTAAAGAAACCCCGTTCTGATGGACTTCAAGATGAAGGTGGACTCCGGAAGCTCTTCCGGTGGCGCCCATCTTACCGATTTCTGTATTTGTGTCAACGCTTTGTCCAGTTTTGACATTGATTTTAGACAAATGAGCATAATATGAATCTATGCCACTTTTGTGCTCGAGAATTACAAGGTTTCCATATCCGGATCTGTCCCAACCGGCATAGGCAACAACGCCAGACATGATTGGTCTAATTGAGGTTCCCAAGCCTCCACCTAAATCTAAACCTTTGTGGAAAATATAGTAGTCTTGATTAATTTTGATCTTAGCAACCGGGTAGATCATGCTTTTTTCAGTCATAAGATTTGTTTGGGATTCAATGACCACGTTTTCTGCACCTTGGGCTTGCACATTAGTTGTTTGAGGAATGAAAGCTGCTGAGGTAGAAATAGCAACAAAACTCACAGCAAACACCTTGCCGATGTTTCTGTGATCTGCAAGATATCTGGCCAACCTTCCGGCAAAAGTTCCTTTTCTGTATTTCTTTCTGACAACAGAGGGTTTGGGAATAATTGGCTCCTCGGACAAAGCCAGCAAGGGCTTACGCCTCTTAACCAGCTTTACGTCGAGTTGAAGACGATACTTAGGCAGTTCGATTCTAATTTTTCTCATATTGCACCTTTAATCTAGGTGCCACAGATTGAGCCCGAAGGCTCTATTGGACCATACCAACGGGACAGAAGGCAGGCACAAAAAATCCCGCTTTTGCGCGGGAGATGCGATTGTATACTATGAAAAGCCAATAAGTCAAGTTTTGGCAAGGGACCTGAAAGAAACGAGAGGCCACGACCAGAATCGAACTGGTGCATAGCTGTTTTGCAGACAGCCGTGTTTCCTCTTCACCACGTGGCCAATTATATGGTATTTTACCATGAGGCATGGCAAATGCCGAATGGCAGCTTTGTCTTACCATGAAGCCGGTTCTGTGCCGAATGGTAGGTTGAGACTGCCATGTGTTACACTCGATCACAATGAAAGCTTTTAAAGTAATTTTAATAACCACTTTGTGTTTGCTGCTCCTGGGGGCCACTGGTTTATATTTGGCCGGAAGGCTTAGCCCAAAGCCGGGAGGTGTCAGGATTGAAACCACACCGGAATCATCGGTCTTTATCAATGGTGTTTTGGTAGGTGAAACTCCCTACAGAGGTTCTTACAAGGCCGGGACAGTTGTCTTAAAATTGGTCCCTAAGGGAACTGTTGAAGAGATGATCCCCTTTGAAACGACACTGACGCTGGCGTCGGGGATAGAAACCGTCGTTGGTAGAAATTTTGCTGCAACCGAAGACGCCTCATCCGGATATGTAATTACATTTGAGAAGACAAAAAACCAGACGGCCAGTTTAATAGTTTTCTCCCAACCAACAAACGCACAAGTATTAGTGGACGGGGTCTCGCGCGGTTTTTCGCCATACGACGTCTCTTCAATTTCGCCTGCAAACCATGCAATTACGGTAAAATCGCCGGGATATAAAGATTTTTCTATGACAATAAAGACCTTGGTTGGTTACAGACTTAACTTTTATGCCAAACTCGCTTCGGGCTCTGGGGTACCCGAAAAAAAACAGGAAGAGGGATTAACGACAGTTAAGAAAGTAACGGTCTTAGATACTCCCACAGGATATCTAAGAGTACGCTCCCAGCCCGGTTCGGGTGGAGACGAAATCGCCCAGGTCAGGCCGGGGGATAGTTTTCTTTTTTTAGACACAGATATTGCCAGCGGATGGATAGAAATTCAGTATGAGGCTTCAAAAGCCGGCTTGCCTGCCGGTATAACAGGCTGGATCTCCGGCGAATATGCAACAATCAGTGCCGAGAAAAAATAATGGTTAGACCCTCACTGAGTAACCGAAATGCCACTGTACAAAACCCAGTATACTAAGATCACCCAAAGAAAAACCGCCGCGATAAGGGCCTTGTCAGTAAGTAGCAATTTTTCCGGTGTCTCACTTTTCCCTTGGAAGATTAGTGATTCGTAACGCATAATGCCGAAAATGGTTACGGGGATAGTAAACATCAAAAGTTTTCCAATGGCGGTAGTATTAGACAACTCGGCCAATATCAGCCAAAACGGAGTAGATGTCCTCGGGCTTTCAAAAAAAGTAAAAAGAGACCAGGACATCCAGGAGGCGTTTCCAAACATGGTCACATAGGAGTTAAGAAGGTCTTTTTTGTAAAATAGTAAACTTTTTCTTGTCAAAATGTCCGAACTTTGCACTAAATTTAGCTCCGCCCTTCTTTTGCCCGAAGCTAGAAAAAGAGCTACTGAAACTACACAAAGGAGAAACCAAACTGATAGATGCGCATTAATAACGAAAGCTCCTGCGTATACCCTTAAAACAAATCCTGTTGCGATTATGATAATGTCCAGAATGGCAACGTTCTTGAGTATAAGGCTATAGAGAATCTGTATTAGCAAATAGGCGATTAATATGGTCATAAAGATTGAATCCAGATTTCCGAGCAGGGCAACAAAGATGGAGGATATTACTAAAATTAGAACCTCGAATATGGCCAGGCTAATAGGTAAAGAACCTGAAGCAATGGGACGGTGCTTTTTGATTGGGTGCAGACGGTCTGAATTGCGATCAAGAATATCATTTATGATATAAGTGGCCGAAGTCATAAAACAAAAGGAAATAAAAGCCCAAACGGTTTTAGTTAGATAAATTTTATCGAAAAGATAACCGGACAAGAATATGGCAGCAAACAAGGAAACATTTTTGGTCCAATGAACTGGTCTGGCGACTTTAATTGCTGCAAAGATTAACGAGATTATTGAACCTTTTTCTTCTTGGGTTTTTGTGTTAACCATAAGATTAAGCCACCCAAAAGCATGGCTACTCCCACCATTGTATAGATCTTATTGGTGGTATTCAAATTAAGCGCCAAAATGCCCAAAATGGCTGTTATGGTCCAATAAAAAATTGCGACTTGAGTCTTGCTTAATCCGGCATCTAAAAGCCTGTGATGCAAGTGTCCGCGGTCGCCCCAGACGGGGGACTGGTGATTAATTAACCTTCTGATAATTGTGTAGCCGGTATCGATAAGAGGGATTCCCAAAACAACAATCAATGTGCCGACTTTTGTGGTTGAAAGTATTGAAAGAACCGCCAAAAGGTAACCGGCTAAAGTGCTGCCTCCATACCCTGGCATAATTTTTTGTGGAAATATATGCCAGGGCAAGAACCCAAAATAGGCCCCGGCCGTTATTGCAGCGAGAATAATTACCGGCCATTCGGTAATATCTGCAGAAAATTTTAAAGACAAAAAGGCGATGGTTAAGGCCGAGATGACCACCACGCCGCTTAACTGGCCGTCAACTCCTTTTGCACCCATATTCACAATATTCATCAGAAAGGCGATCCACAGGATGGCAAGAATGTCTGAAACTATCCAGATGCTGTGCATTTCGCCAAATAAACTAAAATTTATCTGAGGCTGGCTAAGATTAATTATTCCACCAAAAGGGTTGGTAATGAAAGCGATGCCTATACCTGCAACTATCGGGGCGGCTGCCGCGAGCAAACCAATGATCAATCTCAAATATGGGTTCAAGTTATATTTATCATCCAATACCCCCATGATTACCAGAATGGTGGCTCCGATTAATATACCAACGAGTTGTTTATCTATTGGTAAAAAAATTAAGCTGGAGATTAAAAGAGCGATAAAAATGGGAATACCTCCACCTCTCGGTGTAGGATATGTGTGGATAACTTTTGGGTGCTTATTTTTGGCCGGATCGTCGATAATCCCAATTTTTGCAGCGTACTTTATAACCAGGGGAGTTACCAAAAAGGCCACTCCTGCAGAAACAAGCCAAGGGAGTAAAAATAAATTTCGAATTTCCATATCTTAGAAAAAACCAACCAGTAAAATGATCTTAACGACAGTTATGCTCGCCATTACCGCAATAAGGAAAGAGGCGACAGCTACTATTTTTTGAATGAATTCGTCTCTTGTGGCCAAATTAATCAACATATTAATGACCGTTATCAATATAGAAATCCCCGGGATGACAAAAATAAACCAAGTCGAAGCAAGTTGCTCGGCACCCGTGGGTTTACCGTAAAACAGCGGTACAAGAGGGGGAAGGAAGCTCTTGGTAATAAAAATTCCGACGGTTGTGATTAAAGACAACCCCACGGCAACAAGAAAATAATTTTTAAAAGTCACTTTTTTCCACCACATGTCTTAATTTTTAGTTAAAAAAGCAGGATACTTAGCCCGGCATCGGCTCAAATTATGTCTAATTGTACGATATCTATTTACTTGAGGCAAAATCAACTCTTGAGTAAATGCTCATGTCGTCAATTTGGTTTACTAATAGGTAATTATTTTTAATTAAAGAATTCAGTTCGGGAAAGGGATACGAATTACTGAGAATTATGAATTTTGGAGGACTGGCAACCATTTTTTCGGCTTCAATTGCTTTGGTAGAGTAGTCGTTTATATGGTAATCGGCCACATATTTGGTAGGAGGCATGCGTTTTGCCAGAGCATAAATAGCCGCTGAATCAGGACTCCAAATGAAAACCCGATCGTTTTTGTAACTGGACTGAACCAAAAATTCCGCGATTTTATAATTTCTGGAGGTAGTTTTTGAAAAACTATTGAAGTATTCCTCTTTTGTAATCCTTCTGGTTATAAGGTTTGTAAAGCGTAGATAGTAGGAAGCGGTTGGATAGACCCAAAACCTAAAATAGACGGGGACAAAGAAAAATAAAGTCAAAGGAATAACACTCAAAGATTGTTCCAAACTCTTTTCTGTCAAAAGGATCGAAATAAGTATTGAGACAGGGGCAATAACCTGAATCAGGTAGTGTGGATACGGGCGCTCCGACAAGGTAATGGCAAAAAGTGCAAACAACACCCACAAAGATAGAAGAATAAACTTTTTGCTTAGTTTTTTCCTAAATATAAACAAAACCGCAGATCCCAAAAGAACAATAAAACCACGAATAAGTAACGGAGCATTTCTGACTAAGAAGGGTTTTTGTACATCTCCCGGCCTGAAACTGCTTAGATAGCCGACATTTTGCATAAAAGCGGCTTTAATATACTCCGGCAAAGCCCCCTTGAAGTAATACCAGACAAAAGTTGTTACTATCGGAGTAAGAAAACCAAGTAGTAGTATCAAGGTGTTTTTTAATATAATTTTCCAGTTTTTAAATCCATCGGTAATTAGCCAGTAAAAAACAATTATTGGGACATCAAAAGCTGCCGGTATTTTGAAAAGCGCTCCGATTCCGAATAGGATTCCGGACAGATAGATTTTTCCGGCGGAGGGCCTGTTTTTTAATAGAATAAGCAGGGCGCCGATAGTGAAGCCAATCATAAATAGTTCCGAGTTTATGGTTAATCCTTCAAGCAGGGGTAGTGTGGTCAGAAGCGCGAAAAGCAGTGTGGCAATTTTTTGACCTTTCTCATTTTTATCCAAAACCAGCCTTGTTAGCTTATAAAATAGGAAAATGGTTACTAAGGTCCAAAATGTCAGAATAACCTTAAACCAAAAAAGACTGCCGCTAACAGCTGCCAGGATATATAAAAGAGGGGGTTTATTGTCGTGGACATCTTCATAAAGAGTTAGTCCCTGGCGCACTCCTTGCCCCAAGGTCATATAAATCATTTCATCGCCATAATAATAAGGTTCAAAGTACGAGGGTACTCTCAATAAAAAGACTAAACTTAAAACCACCAAAAGCCAGGCAGGAATGTCCGGAAGATGCAAGAAGTCGCTGATCTTGTGAAGTTTCTGCCAGAGTACCTTCATAACATATACAGTTTAAGGTATAATTTCCCTATATGCAAAATGTTTTGGTTACCGGTGGGGCAGGTTTCATTGGTAGCCATCTTTGTGACAAGTTGGTCAGTGAAGGGTACAGGGTGAGTTGTTTGGACAACCTTCTTACGGGTTCAAAAAAGAATATAGAGCACTTAATGGATAACCCCAACTTCAATTTTATAGAGGGAGATATTGTTCAATCGTTAGAAATGATGGGTACTCAGTTGAATTATATTTTTCACCTGGCATCTCCGGCATCTCCGATTGATTATCAAAATTACCCGGAAGAAACATTAATGGTCAATTCCATGGGCACTTTAAATGTATTAAAACTTGCAAAAAAAAGTGGTGCTAAGGTTCTAATTGCCTCCACGTCAGAGGTGTATGGCGACCCCATGGAACATCCTCAAAAAGAAACCTATTTCGGCAACGTAAACACTGTTGGCCCGAGATCCTGTTATGACGAAAGCAAGAGATTTGCAGAAACAGCAACATATGTTTATCTACGAAAATATGATATAGATGCCAGAATAATTAGGATATTTAATACCTATGGCCCCAAGATGCAAAAAGATGACGGCAGGGTGGTTTCCAATTTTATTATGGCAGCCATAACTGGCGGCCCTTTGAGGATCGACGGTGACGGTAGCCAGACGAGGTCCTTTTGCTATGTTGATGATTTAGTGGATGGAATATTAAAGGCTATGTTTACAGATTGGACTAAAGGGGAAGTGTTCAATTTGGGAAATCCCGATGAATTTGCAATTAAAGAACTGGCCGATTTAGTGAAGTCTCTTACCGGAAGCAATTCAGAGGTTTTACATAGCGGTAGTTTTAGAGAAAACGATCCGATGAAAAGGCGTCCGGATATAACTAAAGCTAAAACTGTTTTAGGATGGGAGCCAAAAATAAAATTGGAAGAAGGACTCAGAAAGACAATAGAATATTATAAACAATTAGAGGCTAGGAATTAACGGCCGAGAATTTCCTCACACTTTTTCCGTCACTTTGTATTCAATATATTTTCCAAGCATTAGTCTTGTGTGGGCATCTATTCCGGGGAGGGCGGTGAAGATAAATCCTGCAATCGGCATTAGAATGAATTCAAAAGGAGTAAGAATATGCCTGATAATGGATGTCCCTGCTGGCCTTTTTGGTTTTTGAATATTATCAATAACGATCATAACAATCAAAAATGCAAGGGCGAGTGTCAAAATCAATGATGAAAGTTTGGGAACGGTGTACCCCAGCGCTGTTCTACCAAAAGCCGGGTTAAGGAGTGTGGGAATAGTTAACCCGACCGAAATGATGAACCAATTAACAGGCCACAAGAAATGTGACCAAACAACCTGAATAACCCTCATTGTTTTATCCCAAAAAGGGATGTCGCGGGTAAGAAAATAACTTTTAATAATCCAGGGGTCGTCACTGACGCCCCATGCCCATCTTTGAAGTTGTTGGTATTGGTTTTTAATGGTTTTCCAAAAGCCCTCCGATTGGGCTGCGTCAGCAAATAGCGGCAGATATATCGGTTCTACCTCAATTCCGCCACCGTTTTTATAAAAGGCTTTGAAAAAGATTCCCCAATCTTCAGGTATCTTGTCTGCATCCCAATAACCCACTTTATCCAAGAGCTTGAAAGACAACGAATAATTTTGGGTATTAATAAGCTTATCCTTCCTGACAAGCTGGGAAAGATTATTAATAGACATCAGGGTATTGGTTACGCGGGAAATCGCCGGGATTTCCCAAATATTGTTGTAAAACATAACCGACGGCTGCCAGAACATTTCAAAACGCTTAGGATCGTCAAGGAATTTATATGTCAAACAGGCAAAATGTTTGGGATGGAATTTATGGTCTGCGTCGCAGGAGGTAACAGTAAAATAATCGATATTTAGCTTCTTTTTATCAATGTAATTTTTCTTTACCCAAATGGCTGCATATTTTTCATTTGAAGCTTTGCCGACAACCTCGCCGGGTTGGAGTAGGTGGTCGGTTCTGATAAATTTCCCGAAGATCTTTGCGTATTTTTTTTCAAGCACATTCCACTTTGAATCACGGTCGGCTTTGGGTTCTTTTTCTTCCATTGCCAAAACGGGAATGATTTGTTTTGTTGGCAATTCCTGGGTGGCCAGGGAGTTAAGTGTTCTTTCGAGAATATGAAGGGGTTCTTTGTAAGTGGGAATAATAACCACGTGTCGGACATTTGTCCAATCGGGAAATCCTTTAACATCTCCCATCCAGTCATAAATTTTAGCTGCTTGTATGCGGGTGTTGGATACGATTGCGTTAATAGCAATTTGCAGAGATTGTATAAACCAATAAATATTGAAAGCCAAAACAAAGAAGGCGACTGCGTTGGGAATAACAAAAATTCCCCAGTAAGGGAATAAAATCAAATTCCAGGAAACAAATCCCGGCAAGATTTCCAGAAAGCGCAAAATTTGACGATCGTGTTTTTCGATGAATTTTCTCATTTAACTTAGGCGGGGGAACAGGGAACCTTCCGAAACTATCTTGGAATTTTTGAATTGCTTTTGAATTTTTCGGGCCGTTTCCGGTAAGAAAGGTGAAAGGTTAAAAGCAATGGTCCCGATGCTCGCTACGGAATTAGACAAAACTTCTCCCAACCGGTCTCCCTCAAGCTTCCACGGCTCGTTTTCATTGATATATTTATCTGCTTCGCTAATTTTGTTCCAGATAATTTTCAGTGCTTCATCAAACCTGTAATCATTCAATTTGTCCTCGATACTCTTGTCATACTTATTGTTCTCTGAAATATCACTATTAAATTCAAAACCCGATTTTTCACACAATTTTGCAACCCTAGCAACTAGGTTGCCCAAACCGTTTGCAAGTTCTCCGTTATAGACTTCCTCAAATTTTTCAAAAGTGAAATCAGAATCCTCGGTAGGATTTATTTTAGCTAAAAGATAATAACGAAGCGCATCTGTTCCGTATTTCTCGGCAACTTCCACAGGATCTATAGTATTACCAAGACTTTTGCTGATTTTTTGCCCGTTTACAGTAATAAATCCATGAATGAAAACCTGTTTTGAAAACGGAAGTCCTGCGGAAGCAAGCATGGCCTGCCAAATGGCGGTTTGCTGTCTTAGGTTGTCTTTTCCGGCCACCTGATATCCCGGCCAGAAATCTTTGAAATTTTCCTGATCTTCGGGCCAGCCGAGGGTCGATATGTAATTGATAAGTGCGTCAAACCAAACGTACATTACCTGATCCGGGTCGCCCGGAACCGGGATTCCCCAGGGCATTTTAGACTTGAGTCTTGAGATGGAGAAATCAGAAAGGCCATTTTCTACAAAAGTTCTTATCTCATTAAATTTACCAGCCGGAATTACGAAGTCGGGATTTTGATCATAAAAATCCAGAAGTATTTTTTGGTATTTTGAAAACTTGAAAAAATAATTTTCCTCCTCGATTGATTGAAGCTCTCTATTGGGGTGAAGGGGACACCTTCCTTCCTTCAGTTCCGAATCGGTTTTTTCGAGTTCACAACCAACACAATACTTGGTTTTATATAGCTTTTTGTAAATGTCTCCGTTTTTGTCGCAAAGCTTCCAAAATTCCCCTGCCGCATTAACATGGTGTGTATCCGTTGTTCTTATAAAATGGTTATAACTTAAGTTCAACGCCGTCTTTAAGGCGTCAAATTTTTGGGCATATTCATCAGTGTATGCTTGTGGATTTTTACCCTCATCGATGGCTTTTTGATAGATTTTTTCGCCATGCTCATCTGTCCCGAAGTTAAAAATTACCTCTTCGCCCAAAAGATCATGGAATCTTGCCAGAGTGTCCGCCTGAATAATTTCCAACGCAAAACCAATATGCGGTTCGGCATTAACGTATGGCAGGGTGGTTGTTATGTAATATTTTTTGTCCATTGAAGCTATTTTAGCGCGTAATTGCTTTTGAAGCCAGTTTAAGTGTTATTTAACCAAGCTTTTAATTTTTTCGGCCCAGACGTTTGCCCATTCTTCAGCCTCAATCTTTTTTATGGCTTTTTTTATTCCCTCTTTTTTAAGCATGTTTTTACCAAGCTTTATTTCTTCGGAAGTTGCCAAAAGATTCCTTTTAATGTTTTCCTCATCTCTGCCTTTTTTAAGCCAGTAGGCTATTGAAATTCTTTTGACGTAAGTTTCAAGTTCTCTTTCGTCAAAAAAATCAATCAAAAACTTTTCCGTCTCAGATTTGCTTTCCAGGTCTTCCAGCATTTGCACAAAGGTTTTAAGAAGCTGTTTTTTAAGTGATGGGTTCATTGTTTTACTTAGTTGAGAAATATAACTCTGTACAGATGCCAATTGCAAGTATCAAGCCCAAGTTAAGCCAGTTGCCGACCCCGAGATATAAAAGAATCGCAAAAAGAGACAGCGATAAAGAAGAAATTAAGCCTCTTCTAGAATTGGCAAAAAGTAAGGAAAATGTAAATAAAAGAGTTATAAAAAAGATGATGAAAAAAAGAGGTATTGCGCCAAAAGTTTTTGGATTAACAAAATAAATCAAAAAAGCAAAAAGTATCCAAAAAAGAATTGTCAAAAATAGAGTTGGTAAAAAATTTTTACGCTTCAGAACCTGTTCCTTTCTTTTATTTTTCCTCATTCGTTTATGAATATTTATCGCTACAGTGTAGAATTTACTCATGGACACAATGATCATTCTAATTATAGTCTTGGCAGCCGTTTTTTTTATAGCAATTTTTATTAATAGGAAGTTGACCGATATCAAAAATTCGCAAAAACCCTCGGAGGAACTTTTAGAGGTAATAAAAATGCTTCAAACCGGCAGCAAGGAAGATCGAAGAGTGTTGGTTTCATCGCTTCAGGAGAACACCCGGGCCATGAATGAAAGGCTTGATAACACCGCCCGCGTTATTTCTCAGGTCCAAAGGAACATCGGGGAATTCAGTGAAATTGGAAGAGGAATGAAAGATTTGCAGGATTTTTTGAGAAGTCCTAAAGTTCGCGGAAACATCGGCGAGCAGGTTTTGAAAGAAATGTTAGGGCAGTTTTTACCCAAAGAGTCTTTCAATCTGCAATATACATTTAAAAGCGGAGAAAAAGTTGATGCCGCAATTAAAACTGCAGGAGGAATTATCCCTATCGATTCTAAATTCCCGATGGAAAATTTCAGAAAAATGGCCGAAGCTCCAACCGACAACGATAAGAAAATTTATGAACGCGATTTTGTCAAAGATGTCAAAAACCACATCGATTCTATCGGCAAAAAATATATTTTAACAGAAGAAGGAACAATTGATTACGCACTAATGTATATCCCTTCGGAAGGTGTTTATTACGAAGTGGTAAACAATCAAACGCTTTTTGATTACTCGCAGAAAAAAAGAGTTCTTCCCGTCTCACCGACGACTTTCTATGCGTACCTTCGTGCGATCCTCATGAGTTTTGAAGGACAAAAAATTGAAAGAAGGGCAAAAGAAATTTTGACAGCACTAAGAGCGATTCAAAAAGATTATGAAAAGGCAGAAGAAAACCTGGGAGTTTTGCAAAAGCATTTAACCAACGCCTACAACATGATGGGTAATGTGTTTACCAGCTTTGGCACCTTAGGCCGGAAAATTTCAGGAGCAGGAAGATTGGGAGGTGGGGTGGAGGAAGAGACAAAAATCTTGAAATAATTTTCGTGCTACAATCGGATCGTGGACAAAACTTCAAATATCAAATTAAACAAAGAACAGACCGATGCTATAAAATTTGGTCGTGGGCCGCTTCTAATTATTGCCGGAGCAGGAACGGGGAAAACCACAGTTGTTGCAGAAAGAATTAAATATTTAATTTTAGGCAAGCACGCAAAACCCTCTGAAATCCTGGCCCTCACATTCACTGAAAAAGCAGCCAGGGAGATGGAAGAAAGGGTGGATATCGGACTGCCTTATGGTTACACACAAATGTGGATAATGACCTTCCATTCTTTCTGTGACAGGATTTTAAGACAAGAGGCGCTTCATATAGGTTTGGACCCCCGATATAAATTAATGAGTGAGGCCGAAAGCATTCAATTGTTGCGGGGAAATTTGTTCAAACTGGATCTTAATTATTTCCGTCCTTTAGGGAATCCGAATAAATTTATAAGTGGAATGTTGCAGCATTTTTCAAGACTTCAGGATGAAGACGTAAACCCAAGCGAATACGTTGCTTGGGTAAATTCCAAATTCCAAATTACGAATTCCGAACAAACTGAGGAACAAAAATTAGAAAATTCTAAATTCCGAGAGTTAGCGAAAGCTTATAAAGCCTATGACGAACTTAAAGTAAAAGAGGGCTTGATGGATTTTGGGGATCTGATTACTAAAACACTTAAACTCTTCAGAGACAGGCCGAATTTGCTGGAAGTTTATAGAAAACAATTCAAATACATATTAGTCGATGAATTTCAAGACACCAACTTCGCCCAAAATGAATTGGTCAAACTTCTCGCAGGGAAAAGCGGAAATATAACAGTGGTGGGGGACGATGATCAAAGCATCTACAGATTCAGAGGAGCAGCAGTTAGCAATATTATTCAGTTTAGAAAAACTTATCCAAAAACCAAAGTTGTAATCTTAACCAAAAATTACAGAAGCACCCAAGAGATTCTGGACAGAAGTCATGACCTCATTAGATTTAACGATCCGGACAGATTAGAGGTTGTTGAAAAAATCGACAAAAGACTCAAATCGCAGGTTGCCAAGGATGGTGTGGAAATAAAATTTATTCACGCAGATCGTGTCGAAAATGAAGCAGACATGATTGCTAAAGAAGTCCTTCGGCTAAATACCCAGGACAATTATAAGTGGGGAGATTTTGCCATATTGGTTCGTGCAAACAATCATTCTGAGCCGATAGCAAGGGCGCTTTTAAGAAACGGGATTCCTTATCAATTTTTGGGGCCCGGCAGACTTTTTAAACAACCTGAAATAATCGACCTCATTTCTTATCTTAAAATCTTAAACAATTTTGAAGATTCGGTAGCTTTCTACAGAATCTTGTCTAATGATTTTTTTGACATAATACCGCGTGATATTGCTGCTATTGGAAATTATGCAAAAAAGTATAACCTGAGTTTATTTGAAGCTTCCGAAAAAATTGATGATATTTTTGTCGGCCAAGAAACTAAAGAAAAGGTAAAAAAGCTTTTGGCAATAATTAGAAAACACCTTGGTCTTATAAAGAAAGAAACTGCCGGGCAAATACTATATTATTATTTGGCAGACACGGGTCTTATACAAAAACTTTTGTCACCGGCTTCTCCCGGGGCCGAAACCAAAGCCAAAAATATTTCCAAGTTTTTTGACAAGCTTAAAACTTATGAAGTTGACAACGAAGACGCGACCGTTCCTGCTGTGGTCGATTGGTTAGATCTTTCCGTGGAATTGGGCGAAAGTCCCTTAGCTGCAAATGAGGATTGGACGGAAATCAATGCTGTAAACATTTTAACGGTGCATTCGGCAAAAGGATTGGAATTCCCGATTGTTTATTTGGCAAATCTTGTTTCACAAAGATTTCCAACTATCGAAAGAAGAGAGCAAATTCCCATACCTGATGAATTAATTAAAGAAGTTTTGCCGGTCGGGGATTACCATCTGGAAGAAGAACGCAGACTTTTTTATGTAGGAATGACTCGGGCAAAAGAAAGACTTTACTTCACGGCAGCCGATTATTATGGAGAAGGAAAACGGGAGAAAAAACTCTCTCCTTTTATTTTTGAGTCATTGGGAGAAAGGGTAGCCGGTGCTGAAAAGATTGTGCCCAGAGCAGATCAATTGTCATTTTTGGATTACGGAATTCAAAAAAATACAAAAGAATTACCAAAAGAAGACTTCCATGTTGATTATCTTTCGTATTCCCAAATTGAAACTTTTAGAACGTGTCCTTTGCATTACAAACTTAAATATATCTTAAAAGTTCCCACGCCTCCGCAGGCTGCAACAAGTTTCGGAACGGCAATACACGCAACGCTCAAAAATTTTTATGAAGAATTAATTGCCGGGACAAAACCCAGCAAAAAGTTAATATACGAATTATTAGAGAATAACTGGATCGAAGAAGGCTATAAGAGCAAAAAACAGGAGGCACAGTATTTACAAAGAGGCAAAGATTATTTGAACGGATTTTTAAAGAAAGGATTTGATCCCAAGAATTTGCCTGTTGCTCTCGAGCAGACTTTTATGGTCCCACTGGGTTCCGATTTAAGAATTGGGGGCAGAATTGATAGAGTAGACGACCTCGGCGGCGGACAGATTGAAATTATTGATTATAAAACCAGCGAAAAAATTCCGACACAAAAGGAGGCCGATCGCGATTTGCAGCTTTGTTTTTATGCACTCGCTGCCAGCAAGATTCCAACGGAGCCTTTTGGCAGACAACCTGAAAACATCAAGCTATCTCTGTATTTTTTGAATGAGCAAAAAAAGATTTCTTCTACAAGAACTGCAAAACAACTGGAAGAAGCAGTCGGGGAAATTTATAAGATAAGAGAGGGGATGGAAAAGTCAGATTTCAAATGCAGTAATCACATATTTTGTCAGATGGGATGTGAATTCTCACTATTTTGCAAATCGGAGGAATAATCATTAGTCGTAAGTTATTAAAAAAAACCTTTCTTTCAGCCGTTATTTTCCAGTTTTCTTTTTACACTTGTAAAAAGAGCCCAAGCATCAAATGCGCCAATGCCATGCCTGGCCGCATCCTCCTGATTTGAAGCGATTGCGGGAACACCCACTTGTCGTTGGTAGCTCCAATCTAAATACGTTGCGAAATTTTTTAGATCTTCATGTGTAGGCAGTAGGCCAGCCTGACTTTGGTGGACAATTTTTCCTGCCTTTTGCAGGATAGAATTAACATTTTCGGCTTCCAGTACTTCTATGTGCAGGACGCCTCTGTTATTTGATCTCGTTTGCAGTTCATCTGCGAAGGCATTCCCATCTTCTGTTATTCTTTTGCCAAGATTCTGCCAATTTGGTGAAAGCGGTTTGAGAAGTTTTCCTTTTTGGTCTCTTACCAAAAGGGGTAAAAGTCGTATATTTATTTCAGATTCCTGTTTTTCGGCAATTTTATCCGCCATATTTTTTTGAATAATCGATTTTTAGTATAACATCCCGGGTAGATAACTTCGTAGCCTCCGAAAGAATGCTTAAAATGGGTAAAACCAAGCCAGCTTCTGTTGGGGAAGCGTGGATCGAAAACGCCTTCAAAATCAAATACCTTATAGCCATTCTTTTTAGCCCATAGTATTCCTTGCCAGAGAAGGGCATACTGGGCTAGGGAAGTGCGACCCTCCTTATTTGTGAATGCTTGCCAATAATACGTTATATAGTTTGATTTATCGTGTGAAGAAGTCGTGAAAATCACTCCACCTATAATTCTGCTAACAATATTGTGCGACGCAAGGAAAAGGGAGTGAGATTGTGGAAAACTTTTCTTTAATTTAATAAGCTGTTCTGCACTTGGTACATATCGGCGCAACTTAACGGAATTTATCCACTCCTCCCGGAATGTTTTTATTTCTTCGGGGGTTGAGTATTCTGCGGTTTTTATGCTCCCCCCTTTCTTAATTGCCTGCCTGGCGTCTTTTTTAAAATGCTTTAAGATTTCAGCTTTCGGTTGAGTTAGGTCAATTTGAAGAGTTTTGGAGGGCAAATATGTGGTTTTGGCCAATTTAAAGCCGGATGACTCCAGGTATCTGGCATCCAAATCGCTTTTAGGCTCGATTATAATTTGATAAACACCGTATTTTCGGCATAATTTGTTGACCGTGTCCATTCTTATTTCCTCCGGCCTTTGAAGTTTTAGAATAGAGCCTAAGAATGGCATCTTTTTTATGAAGTAGTTGATTTCAGCGATTCTTTCTACTGTCCAGCCAAGACTTTTGAGGTATTTAGCATAGGATTCGCTTTGTCTGATATCAAACATCAAAATCTATTTTTGGACAACCCTGCCTTGGCTAAAGTTTTAAGGATTTTCCAACGAATTTGCTCCGCTACTCTATAGATCCGATAGGCCGGCTTATTTATCACCAAATCCCATGTTCCCAAAAATTCCACAACTTTAGGGCCGTAACCTTCTTTAAATTTAGTAAATCCCTTTCCTTCTTCCCTCCCCCATAAGTCAAAAGTCTTGAGATTGAGATTGCGACCGAATTTAATTGCTTCCCACATAATTAAATTATTTGCCATAACCCCCTTATACTTTTCGGTAGATGCTCCGTATGGATAATAAAGAAAATCTTTCCAGGAAAAAAGTATCCAAGTAGTAATAATTTCCCCGTTATAAGTTGCCGTTAGTAGGTGGGCTATGCCGGCTTCTCTTAAAATTTTCCACATAAGCTTATGGTATCTTTCAGAGTGTGCGTAAAAAGCTTGTCTTTGTGTTGTCTCACGGGTTAGGTCTAAGTATTTTTTGAAAGCTTTATCGGAATTATCTTCCTGAACTTTTACTCCTTTTCTTTCGGCCAGGCGGATGTTGTAACGGGTCTTGGTGCTAAAACTTTTCAAAAGTTCATCCTCGGATTTGGTTAAATCAATCCAAAAGGTGGTCGGGGTAAAAAATCTTTTACCGGGTACGGCCCCGTTACGTATTAGGATTTTTTCTAGTTTGGATTTGTTTGTACCTTGTGATCTGGGAATTGGAATTTCCCAACCGACGTTTGGTTCTAATTTAATAAAAACAATATTATTGTCTCCCGCAATCTTTTTTAGTCCGGTTAACATTTCCTGGCTGGGAGCCGGACCTTTTTCAAAGATGGCCAGTTTATAGTTTGTCAGAGGAATTTTGTGAACGGTTAAGATTCCCCATGGGGTTTTCAAAACTTCGTTGCCCCATTCTTTTCTAAAATTTCCCCAAAAGGTTGTTTGCAGGGGATGTGTTGAAATGGCATCAATTTTATTCATTGTTGTGCCCTAAGTATTTCTCAATGATATCATCAAATGTTCCTTTGGTGTCATCCACGGCCTCAAATTCGAAGCTGTTTATTGGTTTTAAACTTTCCCCCACTTCTTCAAGCAAGCTTTCGGGGATATCTGTTATAAACCTACTGGGCGGGTTGCTGATGCGCTCCCCGAAATATAGACGGGAGTTTGCATATAACAGGTAAAGCAAATCTTTTGCTCTGGTGATGCCGACATATGCCAAGCGTCTTTCCTCTTCCATTTGAGCGTTGTCCATTAAGCTTCGGCTATGGGGAAAAAGACCTTCCTCCATGCCTACAATAAATACAATTGGAAACTCCAGCCCCTTAGCAGCATGCAAGGTCATTAAAGTTATTGAATCTTTGTGTTGGAGGTTGCCGACGATGTGTTTACTTGAATCCTGGGACGTTTCCACTAAAGTAACATTTTCCAAAAATTCATTAACATCTGGGAATTCCGTGGCCACGCTTCTAAGCTCCTTTAAATTTTCAAGACGGGCGATATTTTCCTCGGACTCTTTTTGGAAAAGAGCAAGATAATCCGTTTTCTGGATAACCACATCAAGGATATCAAGGGTCGTCAGTCCGCCCAGATCCGGATTTTCCACCCTGAAAGTTTCAAGTTTTTGAAACCTTCTTACTCCGATTTTTTCAATTCTGTTTTTTGAAACGGTATCTTTGGGATTATTCAGGTAGCGTATAAAAGCCAAAACGTCCTTAATTTCTTTTCGGTCATAAAATTTTACGCCCCCCACAAGAATATATGGAATTCCTGCGTGTAAAAATGCTTCCTCCAAAACGCGGGATTGGGCATTGGTACGGTACAGAATTGCAATATCCCGATAACTAAGTTTACCGTTTGAGTCTCGGATCAATGTCTTTGCCTCATTGACTATAAAATCCGCCTCATCAAAACCGTTTCTGGCCGCATAGATTTTAATTCTCGAACCCTTTTCTTTTTCTGTCCAGAGTTTGAGAATTGGATGGCTTGTATTTTTGGAAATAACTAAATTAGCGGCATCTAAAATATTTTGTGTCGAACGATAATTTTGTTCCAAATTAACCACTTTAATATCTGGGTAGTCCTGTATTAGGTAATTAATATTTCGATAGTCTGCACCGCGCCAGGAATATATTGATTGGGAAGCGTCTCCGACGGCAGTGATGTTATTTCCCTGTCCGACTAAAAGTTTTGTTAAAACATATTGAATTTTGTTTGTATCCTGCCATTCGTCGACGAAAATGTGTGTGAGCCGTGCCCGCCATTTTTCTAAGACATCCGGAACTTCTCTATACAACTGAACAGTTTTGATCAATAAATCGTCAAAATCCAGAGCACCGATATGTCTAAGTGCTTTCTCATACTCAATGTAAACCTTGGAAGCGATATCCTGCCAGTC
Source organism: uncultured Gammaproteobacteria bacterium (assembly GCA_964606975.1). Classification (GTDB taxonomy): domain Bacteria; phylum Patescibacteriota; class Microgenomatia; order UBA8517; family UBA8517; genus UBA8517. The sequence goes on from CAZSGY010000026.1 coordinate 30,077, forward strand.
ACTTCTAACAAAATTGACATATTCTGCCGGAGAAAGCATTTGGTTTTTGGCTTCGCTTATGCCGTTTAAAATTGAAGCCGGATTATACCGATCTGTAGAAATATTAAGACGCTCCATAATATCTTTGACCTCTTCTTTTTGATCACTGTCATCATAGATAACAAAATTTTTTGGGACTCCGATTTCTGTACCGTCAATTCTTAAGACCTTTGCGCAAAACGAATGAAAAGTGCCGGTTGTCGGAGAGTTGCCGGCAGTAAGAGCCAGGATTCTTTCTTTCATCTCACTGGCTGCCTTGTTAGTGAATGTTAGAAGCAGTGCGTTCTCGGGTCTGATTAAGTTTTTTTCGATAAAGTAAGCTACGCGATGTGTTAAAACTTTGGTTTTCCCCGACCCTGCTCCCGCCAAAACTAAAAGCGGTCCGTGGGTGTAGGTAACCGCCTCTTTTTGTTCTTTATTCAAACCGGCTATACTAGTATCTAACATGCTTGATCATTCTACAGTACTTTCTAACGTACCGAAAAGAGATGTTTCCGGAAAATCCAAATGGAAAAGAGCCGGTAAGGTTATCCTATTTTCATTCCTGACCTTGTTTTTAATTATTTTTCTGGGAATAGGGGTGTTTTTTATCAGGTTCCCTATGTTTGCCAAGGCGGCTTATAATTTTGTTGCCTTGCCCAAAAACCCAATTTCTTCCGGCAGCGGATATGTAAACATTTTAGTTATGGGTAAGTCCGGGGGAAGTCATGAGGGTTCAGAACTAACAGATTCGATGCTTATTATTTCGCTTCCATTGGAGGGAATGTCTAAAATTACAACGGTTTCCATTCCCCGCGATATTTGGATTCCTGAACTTAGAGCCAAAATAAATTCAGTTTATTACTGGGGTAAAGAAGGAACACCCTATTTTAAGGTCGAAGAAACGGGTGGAGGAATTTCATTTGCTAAAAAAATAACAGGAGGAGTCATCGGACAGCAGATTGATTATGGTGTAGTAGTTGATTTCTCTGCCTTTAAAGATACCGTGGACGCCATTGGTGGAATTGAAGTAAATGTTGAAAGAGGTTTTATAGACAAGCTCTATCCGATAGAGGGAAAAGAAAATGACATGTGTGAAGGAGATTCTACCTATGCCTGCCGGTATGAAGAAGTGGTTTTTGATTCAGGTTTGCAGCAGATGGACGGGGAGACTGCTTTGAAATTTGTTCGTTCGCGCCACGCCGAAGGAGATGAGGGCACTGACATTGCCAGAGAGGCCAGACAACAAAAAGTAATTAAATCGATAGAAAATAAAATTATGTCAAAAGACGTCTTGTTTTCGCCCGGGAAGATTGCAAACATTTTTGATATTGCTGAAAAATATGTTGAGACCGACATAGACATTCCGACCGCCGGGATATTGGCCAGGTTGACTTATGAAAGCAGAAATAATGTTTCTCAAAACGTCTTGCCCGAAGACTTGTTGGTGAATCCCAAACCCAGCAAGGATTATGACAACTTGTATGTGTTTATCCCTAAAGCGGGCAACGGGAAGTGGGAAGAAATTCAGAACTGGTTTAGAGTTGTCAATGGCGACTAAAAACTCACCCAGCCAAATTTATTAATCCAAAGAACGCCCCACAAATTAATCAATATAGACACACTCAAAAGCAGCCAGTGGTGCCAGGCAGGATTTTTTGAACCGAGAGCGTTTACTATTAGCAGAAGCACTAGAGGGTAAAAATCAACTGCATATCTATAACCAAATTGGGTAAAACCTGTTCCTCCGTGGATAAAGATAACAAATGCGATTAAAAAAATGGACACCCAAGTAAAAAGATTTATCCTCGATTTTAATGGTGCACCAAACGCATAAATAAACGCCGGACTGGTGATAAATATTGAGAGGCCTGCCCAGGACGGCGTGATGTAAGGAAATTCATTTTTGAGTATTGGGGTAGAAAAAAACATCACTTTAAAATTTGGCCAAATATAAGAAAGGTCAAAAATACCGTTTTTATACCATGGCTCACTGAGCACGCCCGGAATGAGTCCGTAACCGGTTTCAAAAAAACTACCGAATCTCAGGTAGTTGTACAACGCAAAAAAAACACCGAAAAAAGAAAGACCTAGCAATATTTTCAGATAATTTTTGTTTAAATAAAGAATTAGCGGTAAAGCCAGAATTGTTTGGATTCTCGATAAAAACGCAAAACCAAAATATAGAACTACCAAATACCATCTTTTCTTGTTTAAAGATTCGTAGATCGTTAAAGTTAGAAACAAAAATGCAGAAACTTGTCCGAGATACCAGACGGATCCAGTTGATGCCAAAAACCAAAGAATATTTCCGAAAGCTGTCAATAAAAACACCCAAAGAGAGGTTAGTTTGTTTGAAGTTTTTTTGTATGCTATAAGAGCCCAGATAAAAGCTGCCAATGCCCCCATGATGTGAGCCAGTATCTGTTGCTGAAAATTTTGGTTTAGGATGAGAAGAAAAGGAATTGCGACTATTGCCGGTGCCGGAGGGTAAACAACTGCGAATTTGTTCGTTCCGATGGGAATAAGCTCGTTTAACCACGGAGGGTTGTCTGTTAAATAATATTTTCCCTGCAAAAATGCAGTTCCAAGCCTGGTAAAATAGTCATAAGGGGTTCGTCCGGCCGAAGTCGCTAAATAAATAAAAAATGTTACGACAGTCAGTATTATTAGAAATATATGCCAGGAAGTAAGATTTTTTAGCTTTTGAAGCATGATTAATTATACATTTCTTTTTTTGGGAATTTTATTCGTCACTTTCTTACCGGGATATCTGTTGGTGGAATTATTTTTTGCCGAGGTTAAGTTTTGGAAAAAAATCCCACTCTATTTGGTTGGCAGCGCAATAATGTCTACATTTTTGGTAGCCGCGCTTGGTTTAATCTTTGGTTTAAGTAGAGGTCTTCTTCTTGGAGTGGCGGCGGTTTTTTTAATAGCAGCTTTATATGTATTTTTTAAAAAGAAAAAATACAATTCCGATGAGATAAAGAAAAGATTGCCGGAAATAATAGTCGGAGTTTTTATCTATGCCATTTATTTTACGGCTCTTTATCCCGCCATCTTCAGTTTTTATAACAATTATTTTGTAATGGGCGGTCCGAACTGGCAGGACACCGCCATGCACTTATCTATCATTGAGAGTATTGCTCAAGGAAATTTCCCGCCCCAGGCACCGTATTTTTCAGGACAACCTCTAAATTATTATTATTTTGCAGATTTGCATGCAGCGATAGCGAACATCTTTTTTGGAGATTTTTTCCCTGAGATTCTGACTCTACTTAATCCTTTCTGGGCGGCAACCTTTTATTTTTCAGTTTTTGCACTTACTTATCGATTGACCAAGAAAAAAATATTTTCTGTTATTGCCGGCTTTAGCGCCGTTTTTTACGGCAATTTGGGGTTTGTTAATTTTTTTAATGCCTTAATAAAGCAAAATAAAAACTATTTTGAATTAGTTGCCGTTAATCCCTTCAATTTTAATTTTGATTACCTGCAAATGGTTCCAATGTCTGATTATTTTTTGCAAAACAGACCAATGATGGCAGGTTTGTCTCTGGTTACAGTGGCCATATTATTGCTAATTGATTCAAGCAAAAATCGAAAAAATATTATTTTTGCCGGAATAATTGCCGGCTCACTACTTAAATTTCAGATGTTTGGCTTTTTAGTTGTTTGGATGTTTTTTGGGATTTATTTTTTTGTAAATCTGATAACCAAAAAAATAACTTTTAAGAAAGTGATTAAAGCCGCGATCCTTTTTGCACCCACAACTTTAATATTGGGATTAATTTCAGTGGCTTCAAAAGTCGGGACCAGATCAATGTTTCAGGTATTCTTGGACAGTTTTTCCTTTGGCCCATGGCAAGCACACGACGCCGGCTGGTTTATTTGGTTTTTTATCGGCAATTTGGGAATAGGTTTTGTTGTTTATATTTTTAGTTTGTTTTTAAAACCTTTGAGAAAAGACACCGCCGCTCTTTGTCTGGCCATTCTTTCCTTGGTTTTATTGGCCATTCCGGTTTCTATGAAATTTACGCTTTATGAATTTGACATGCTCAAATTTTATTATTATTTAATCCCCTTAATTTCTGTGTTGCTGGGTTTTTATTTTGCCAATTCCAAACACAAATCCGCGGCAGTGTTTCTTTTTATCTTTTTGACAATTACTTCTTCGCTAACCTCCATCAATTTGCTTGCTCATTCGTATTTGAATAAAACTCTTGGTTATTCGTACTCAGACTACGAGTCCGGAATTTGGATCCGGGAAAATATCCCTCAAAAATCAGTTTTTGTTACCCTACCCACCGTGCATTCCGCACCCAGCGATATAGGAGGGAGATTAAGGGTAATTTCCTATATTAATTGGCCGTACTCACACGGATTTAACACGGGTTCTGATAATGTGTTTTCGAGGGTTTATGACGTAAGAGTTGTATATGAAACTGGCGACACTTCTCAAATCAAGCTAAAATATGGGGCAAAGTTTATATATTTGGGACATGAGGAAAAGGCTCAATTTCCCAACGCCGATCGTGTTTTTGATAAAGAAACAAACTTAAATAAGGTTTACGATAAAGACGGAATCAAAATTTATGAAATTTTTTAAGAGATATAAAAACATTTTATATCTGCTTTTGTTTGCGCTGATTTTGAGGATACCACTTTCCTTTTTTGGGACTTTGGAACTAGACCAAAATACATTTATTGCTTGGAGTTCCGATTTGGCAAAAAACGGTTTTAAAAATTTTTACAATGGATGGAGTGATTATTTGCCCGGATATTTATATTTTTTGTGGGGGTTGGGAAAGGTGAATTTATTAAATATATTTCCGGAAGTCCTTCTCTATAAAATTCCTGGAATTCTTGCTGATTTGGCAACCGGTTTTTTGATTTATGAAATAATTAAGAAATACAAAAACGAAAAATGGGGTTTAATTGCAGCCGCAATATATGTCTTCAATCCGGCAATAATTGCCAACTCCACTTTTTGGGGACAGGTTGACTCGCTGACATCGTTAGCTTCAATTGCTGCCGTTTATTTATTAAGTCGGAACTATGTACTTTCCGCTGCCGTCCTGGCCGCCGGAACATTGATCAAGCCCCAGGCGGCGTTTATTATGCCCATTATTTTTATACTAATGCTTAAAGAAAAATGGAAGTTCTCAAAGATACTTATTTACCTGACTAGCGGCCTTATAGTCTTTATTTTGGGGTTTGTGCCGTTTGCCAAAGGAGACCTAATTCCCTTTGTTTTAGATAGATTGACTCTCTCGGCCAACCAATATCCCTATACTTCAGTAAATGCATTTAATTTCTGGGGGCTTTTTGGATTTTGGAGACCTGACAATATTTACCTCCAGTTTGGGGGGTATCTTGTTGTTTTACTAACAACAGTTTTATTTTCCCTAAAGTATGCCAAAAAGAAGCTTGCCGTTTACTATCTTTTGACTTTTGTTTTTGCTGCCAGCTTTATGTACTTTACACGAATGCATGAAAGACACCTCCTGCCGCTTTTGGCTCCGTTGGCAATAGTATCTGTCGACAACCCCGCACTTTTGCTCGTGTATTTGGGGTATTCGCTAATTTATTTTGCCAATTTGGTTTATTCTTATTTCTGGATCTCAAATAATTTTATTCAGGTTTTTCCGGATTTTTTTATCAAGTTATTAATTTTTTTAAATAACTCATTTTTAATATATATAACTTACGTCATATTAAAAGACAAAAAAGTGTCTTGGAAAAGATTTTCGTCAATATTTATCTTATTGGCTAAGAAAATAAAAAGCAGGAAAACCAGGGTTGTTAAGTTGCCGGATCTAAAATTAAATAAAAATACAATTAAGGCGATTCTTTTTTTGATTTTGGGGTTTGCATTTGTTACTAGGGTTTTTGATTTAAGCAAACCCGATACCATGTACTTTGATGAGGTTTACCACGCTTTTACCGCCAAGGTGATGATGGGGCCTGAATCTTATAAAGCTTGGGAGTGGTGGAACACTCCTCCTGAGGGGTATGCGTATGAATGGACACATCCGCCTCTGGCCAAATTGGGAATGGTTTTGGGAATGTCCATTTTCGGTCAAACCTCATTTGGGTATCGGATTCCCGGAGCCATCTTGGGAGTGGGAGCAGTATTTTTGGTCTATCTTATTGCCAGGCATATTTTTAAGGACGAGGCAATCGGATTAATGGCAGCGGCCGCGTTTTCTTTAGATGGTCTGGCGCTTGTCATGAGTCGGATTGGAATGAATGACAGTTATATTCTTTTTTTCTCCTTACTTTCTATTTATATGTTTATGAAAGAAAAAGATTTGTTTTCTGCTACCTCCTTTGGTTTGGCTATTTCTTCAAAATGGTCTGCCGTTTGGGCGATTCCGATCTTTTTTGTTTTGTGGCTAAAGCGAAAAAACAAATTCAAACCCTCGATTTTTTGGTTTGTGCTTTTACCGCCGGTTATTTACCTCTTGTCGTATTTGCCGATGTTTGCCACGGGGCACACTCTGTCCACATGGTGGGGAATGCAACAGCAAATGTGGTGGTATCACACAAGGCTTGAAGCGACACATCCTTACACGTCTCAGTGGTGGACGTGGCCGCTTTTAATCCGACCGATTTATCTTTATACAAGTAACGAAATAGGAGGTATGGTCAGTAGAATCTATGCAATGGGCAATCCGTTTGTGTTTTGGTTCGGTTTGCTTTCGGTAATTGCCTCAGCAGCTTATGCGGCAATTGAGAAGAACAAAAGCCTGGGATTGGTGGTTTTTTCCTATTTAATTTTCTTTGCAGCTTGGGCAGCATCTCCGAGAATTATGTTTTTGTATCACTATTTACCCTCCGTCCCATTTATGGCAATTGCCACCGCTTATGTCTTGCGCCGGAACTCAAAACTTGTACCGCTTTATTTTGGATTGTGTTTTCTGGCGTTTGTTTATTTTTACCCGCATTTTATCGGATTAAACATCCCCCTTGCCTTGGATAGAAGCTATTATTGGTTGAGTACCTGGAGATAGCCTTAGGCGGGTGCCAAATAAAAACCTCCCTTAACGATCACATACACAAGCGCTCCCAAAAAGAGGATCATAATTAGAAAGTAAATAACCGACCATTTGCCGGATTTTGGAAAAAATTTGTCAAAAGGGTAATAAGAGAAGATTTCCGGCTTTAATCTTTTTAGGGAGTAAGTTGTTATCCAATAGGCAAAGAAAAATACTATTAGAAATCCGATCACAAAAATTATATCAACATAATTTGTCCGGATAAAATCTATTCCGGGTGTGATTGAAGAAATAATTTTGTTCACAAGCTTTTAGAGAGCCAAAAGTATTGCGCCTAAGATTATCAAGATGCCAAATCCGGCACCAAAAAGTGTGGGCCAACCGGTCCCGGATTGGGGAAGCGATGCTTCGGTGGGTGTCGGGGTGGCAGTATTAACACTAACCGATGTCGACGTCGGTGTGGCGGCTGCCTTCGTCGGCGTTGCTGTCGGTGTCGGGGCGATATAACCTGTTGGGGTTGGTGTCAGTGTAGTAAGCGGTGTGGCCGTTGCCATAGCAGTGGTAGTTGGGGTTGCGGTCAAAGTCGGAATTGGGGACTCAGTGGGTCCGGAGATTGTAAAAGTTATCGAACAATTATTTACGGGCGCCACATTTTCTGCTTTGGGAAGACTTTCGGGGACATTAGGAGCAACAGGTTCTTGTCTTAGCTCATACAACCTAATGGCGGTGAAGATGGCAATTCCCGCCAGGATAACAGTTGTAATTATTATTAAAATTGTTCCGAGTTTGCTAACTGGTTTTTTCATATTTTTTGATTAAAACCACCCCAACGTGGCGTGGTGAACTTGTCCTGTGACTGAAAAAGTTGTTGTTCCTTCAGGTATGGTATAAGACTGACAATAAATAGTAGATTCTGGTTTTTGAGTGGTTCCTGGTTTCAGCATTGTGGTATCTGACTGTTGTACTCCGTTGATAATAAATCTGGCCATGTCAAAAGAGCCTGAAGTTGCAGAACCTGACACACATAAATTAATTACATCTCCGGCCTTTAATGAAGACCTATCAGTTGATGCAAGGGTGTTCCAGTCGGCATCAAAGGTTGTTACACTGCTACAGCTGGCGGTCGTTGTGGGGGGCGCAGTTGGGGGCGTAGTTGGGTTGGTCACGGGGGGTGTTGTGCTACTGTCGCATTGTTTGGGACTAAGAGAACATTGAACAGCATAGGGTTCTTGTCCGTCACAAATAACGGCGGTGTTAAAACACCACCACTTTCCATATTCATAATTTTTCCAGGTATAGCCGGACGGACAAAGGCAATTCCCATCAGGAACAATAATTCCGGGGTTACCTTTTAGGTTATAACAAGCATACTCATTATTTTGTCCACCCTGGAAACAATCTCCTGATACAACATTGCCGACGCAGGAGTGGCTTCCTAAATTTTCACATATAGGATAAACAGCCTTTTGTTGGAAAAGTTGTTTTTGCCCGACCGTGTAAGTTGCGATAGCAACACCTCCGACCAGTGCAAAAATTCCTAAAATTGTGGCGATTATTTTTCCTGTCCCAAATTTTTTCTTGGGTGTAGAAGTAATGTTGGAAAAATCCGGGGGTGGTGCGGCCGACCCGGGATTGCCGGCTGGTGTTACTGGAGTAACAGGAGAAGCTGCTTGATTCACCGAGGTGTCCGGGGTCAATGTGTCCTGTGGAGCGGTTGTAACATTCGAGAAATCAGTGGGTGTGGGAGGCAAATCAGTTTGAGGGGAAAATGGAGCGGATCCAAGATCGTTTGTCTGCGGGGTTTGGCTTGGGTCGGGCTGATTTTGGTTGGGCATTAATTTTTATTAGATATCTTCCAGGTATAGAAACTAAATGAAATTACTACTAATCCCATCATAAACAGCAGAATGCTTGGAGTCAAGCTTCCAGATTGCGGCAGGGAAGCTTCGGTTGGTGTAGGTGTTTTTGTGGGTTTTGGTGTAGGTGTTTTTGATATAGCGGGGGCTATCGTGGACAGAGGTGTTGCACTTGGTTTTGGCGTGGGTTGGGTTGTGGCAGGTGTGTTTACTGGTGTTCCCGATGGAGTGGCAACAAAAGCCGGCAATTCTCCTGCTTGAACAACAAAACTTCTGGTCAGAGTTCTTTTAATCCCGGAAACATCTACCCAAGAGATGGTAACAGAATGGGTTCCCGGGGCTAAATTTGTTGGCGGTGACCAACTCCAGAGACCTGCGGAAGAAACTTTAGACGTTCCTGAAATTTGATTTTCTGAGTTAACGATAATAGTAATTTCTGTTCCCACAGGTCCCTCACCAAAAAATTCCGGTTTCTGGCTTGAAATTATTTCCCCTTCAGAAACGTTCTCCAGCGTTACACTTTTTGTTTGTGTGATTTTCTCACCGTTTAAGTTGAATTTTGATTCGATAGTTGCCGATTCAGGCAAGTTTAAGTCCGCGCTTGGGTTTTCTCCATCTAAACTTGGTTCGAGACTCCTAAAATCCTGATCCCGGCCGATGATTAATGCGGGAATGGGGTTGGCGGATCTGGAAAATATTTTTGCAGTTGCCATCTCGCCCGGGCCATTGGCGGCAGAAACCTCCAAAAGTGTTTTGTTCGCATCCACCTGTGCATATGCAGCGAGGTCTGTCGTTCTTACAGAACCAATTTGTAAAACAAACGTCCCATTGTCGGATGATAGTGTGGAAACGGTGTAGCCATTGATTGTTATATAAACTATCGCCCGTTTTACCACCTCGCCGGAAGCAGTAATTACCGAACCGGAAACCGGAATTGTTATCGGACTAATAGGTAAAAGGGCGCCCGTGGTAAATTGCCAGGGAACTCCATTGTTATCAAAAGTTGTTCCTTCGGAATTAATTTTAAAAAAATATTCCGTATTTGGATTCAGTCCCGTAAGGGTAATGCTGTGGGTAACAAATTTATCATCATTTTCAGTTTCGTTAATTAAAGTCCCCACATTTTTATTTGTTCCATACGAAACAAATCCCGTTGTTTGGTCGTCTGTAATCCAAGAAATAGTTGCCGAAGAATCGGTTAGATTGCTTATTCTGACATCTTTTGGGGTAATCGTTGGCCCGGCCCCAATTTTAAATATTTGATTGTTTTTTAAAAGAAACACCCCGGCAAACACTCCGGCGAAAAGCAAGAGTATTCCTAAAATGGTAGGGATTTTATTTTTTTTGATCATTGTTCAGGTAAGCCGCTGGGTGACGCCTCAGGTGTGGCTGAAGGTAGAGGTGTCTCCGTTGTTGGCGTTTGTACAGTACTCGTTGGCCCGCTAAAACTCATTTGCGGAATTTCCGAATCGGGTATAAAAATTGCAGATTCAATTTTTTGGATCACTTTAGTGTTCAGAGTCGGATTTAAAGGTTTCAATACTTCTTCCGGGACAGGTGTCGGAGGTTTTACAGAGATGGCTCTATAAATACCCAGACCCACCCAAACCAGGGCAGTCAGGAGCGTCAGAATAAGTATTGTTATTGGTTTTGGTAAGGATTCCTTTTTCATATTATTTGTCGCTTCCCAGATAAGGCACTCTTCCGGATACAACCGCAACGATGACACGACCCGATTCTGTAACCGAGGAATTTATGGTAATACTGTCGATTGCAGAAATAGTCCTGAGCTTTTCTAAATCCCTAATAAAATTACTTATGTTGGCATAGCCGCCCCTGATGCTAATAGAATACCCCATTTCATTTGCACCTTCGGGGAGAGGTTTAAGCTCTCCCGAAACTCTAACAGTTTTTGGACTTCCCACAAGAATAACGTCATTGATAACAAGGCCTATAAGCTCCACCCCGTCTCTGGCAGATAAGCCTTCGATTTGTTTTGTAAACAAATCGGGACTCGGCGCAGAAGAAACAGCTGTGTTAATTTTCTCTAAATACATTTGGTTTTGGATCAAAACACCATTGGCTTTTTGTAAATCGCTGACTTTTTGGTTAAGTGCCTCAAGGGTTTTCTTTTCCTCTTTAATTTGTTGGACAAGGCTAATAATGGTTATAGCCGTAGGTTTGAGTGCAAACATAGCAAAAATAATTACGGTTACAATTGACAGAACTATTTCCAGGAAGGCGCGCAAATCAGCCCTTTTTTTATAAAGGGAGGAAATATTCAAAAATAACTCTTTGTATCTGTAGTATGACGATCTCCAGCCTGTTGCCATCTTAGTATTTAATATTAATTACAAACTCGATTTCACCTGCATTTTTTTCCGATGAGTTTACTGGTCCAAGTTCGGCACTTTTAAACGAACCATCTTGTAAGCCGGCTACAAATCTGGATATGTCGTAATCTGACAGAGAAGATCCTCTGACTTCTATTGAGTCTTTAAATAACGAAATTCTGGATAATACAACAGTTTCCGGAACCTTGCTGGTCACCTTTTCTACCAACGAGGACATCTGGTTGCTTTGACCCGTTTTATCAAAAACGTTTAATTTTGTCTGAACACCCCTGAATTGTTTTTCCAGATCTGCCTGGGCTGAAATTTGAGCACTTTTTACTTTGATGGAGTTATTTAAACTGGAATTTTGTGCATCCAGCCAAAAACGTGACAAAAACGCTGCCATGACTACCATTTCCGTAACAATAACTATTATGCGGAAAGTGCCGGTTGTCCACTTAAGAATACGACCTGCTGTTGAAGCGTTGAACTCCTCTTGTGGCAAAAGGTTAATAGATTTATTTTTGGGCATACATCGCGTTGTTTTAATTTCCAATTATTGCACGCCAATTTTCAATAAAAAATGAGATCTGGCAAATAGGAAATGTGCTCTAATCAATATAGCACATGTAAATGCGTGAAAGAAGCTTTGTTAATGAGAATTATTTCCCCTTCGAAGAAACCTTTTTTACTGTCTTAGCGGCGGCCTTTTGGGGAGCCTTGACCGCAATCAGTTTAGAAAGCTGGGATTTTATTCTGGAAGCCTTATTTTTGTGAATAATCTTCTTTTTTGCGGCGCGGTCGGCAAGAGAGATGGCGGAAATTACTTTATCATTACTTTTAGATTTTTTAGCCATGCGGATTGAGATTTCCAGTCTTTTGATCAAAAGACTGTTAACTTTGTTTTTATTTTTGGAGCCCCTTAGTGCCCTTTTTGCTGTTTTGGTTACTGGCATACCGGTTAATTTGTCAAATTTTAAATTTAAAATTCAAAATTTCTTCGTGGTTGTTAGTATATGGCAAAGAAGCTAGAATATCAAGAAGAGACATGGAAAATTTGATCGCCAAAGGTAAGAAAATAATCAACTCTCAACAAAATAGCATTCTTTCAGCGGCCACCCTGATTATGATAATGATTGCCACCTCCATGATCTTAGGACTTATCCGACAGAGGGTTTTGGCAAGTTACTTTGATCCAAATTCGCTTTCATTATTTTTTGCCGCTTTCAGGTTGCCTGATGCAATTTTTCAGGTCTTGGTTTTTGGTACGTTTTCATCTGCCTTTATACCGGTATTTACAAAATCTTTAAAAGAAGGTGAGGCGAAAGCCTGGCAGCTTGCGGGTAAGATAGTTTCAATAGGTTTAGTGATCTTTATTTTGGCAGTTGCGGTTGCGGCAATTTTTACCCCCCAAATATACGCAATCATTGCTCCCGGTTTTGATAAGGAGGAAAATGCCCAAATCGCCTTTTTGGCTAGAATCCTGTTTTTGGCTCAGGGCTTTTTTGTGATCAGTTATGTTTTGACCGGAGTTTTGGAATCATTAAGACGTTTTTTGATTCCGGCTTTGGCACCAATTTTTTACAATCTGGGAATAATTTTAGGTACGGTAATTTTAACTCCGTATATCGGATTAACAGCACCGGCTGTCGGGGTAGTGATTGGAGCTTTTGCACATTTTGCAATTCAGTACCCGCTAAGCAGAAAACTTGGCTTTAGATTTACTTGGGATCTTAGGGCAGATGAGGGAGTTAAAAAAATCGGAAAACTTGCATTGCCCCGTGCAGTCGATTTGGCTTTTGATCAAATAGGTAAAAGTACTGAACTTTTTCTTTCCTCGCTGATATCTCAGGCCTCATATACCTACTATACTTTTGCTAATTCTTTGCAGCTTCTTCCGGTGACCCTTTTTGGGACATCGCTTGCCAAAGCAGTGCTTCCCATGCTTTCGGATGCAAGTGGCGACAAGGTCAAGTTCAGGAAAATTCTTCTTTCGGCAATATATCAGGCGGTATTTTTTACCCTCCCCCTGGCTGCCGCTCTGATTGCGCTTAGAATCCCGGTGGTTAGGCTTATTTATGGAACAAAAATATTTAATTGGGAATCTACTGTCCAAACCGGGACAGTGCTTTCAGTGTTTGCCGTTTCTATAGTATTTCAGACTTTAATGTCTATTCTTGTGCGTTCCTTTTTTGCTTTGCATGACACAAAAACTCCGGTTAAAGTTTCCTTTATCGGACTTGGTCTTTTGGTGGTTGCCGATTTTGTATTAGTTATCGGCTTCCACATGGATGTTTGGGCATTGGCTGCGTCTTTCGCTTTCAGCACCTTAGTGGAAGCAGTAATACTAATGATATTAATTAACAAGAGGATTGGGGGAATCGTTAACTTGAAGTTTTTTACCCACACTTTAAAGATTTTTACTGCCACAATAGTTTCCGGGGGTGCAATGTATTTTATGCTTAAGATTTTCGACAAATCTGTGTGGGTTAAAAGGCTGTCTTTCTTGGGCGGAATAGATGCTACCAGCGCTTTTCCTTTTGAGAAATTCGTATTGGACACCCGTTATACCGGAAATCTGATCATTCTCACTCTGGTGACTTTTTTGGTCGGACTTGCTATTTACATACTTCTGTCTCTTTTGTTTAAGGTTGACGAAGCCAAATACTTTCTTAGTCTTACAAAAGGGATCTTTCTCAAAAGGATTTCGCCCTCCATTCCGGCTCAGGAAGAGGAGCCTGTTTCTCCTACCACAGAACCCCCAAACAGTACTTGACAACTTTTAGCACTCGATGTACGATACTGCTAATCCTTCGACTTCGCTCAGAATAAGTCGAAAAGAAAAAGAATTTTTGATGAAAGAGCGAAGCAGGTTTAACCATGAAAGACGGACTTACATCAAGACAAACACAAATTTTAAAGACAATTGTCGATGAGTATATTACCACGGCCGAACCTGTTGGTTCTGAAGCTCTGGATAAAAAATACAACCTAGGTGTTTCCCCGGCGACTATTAGAAATGAAATGGTTACTTTAACCAAGCTTAATTTTCTAAAACAACCCCACGCATCGGCGGGACGCATTCCCACTCCGGTAGCGATGAAATTTTATATAAATCAACTAATGGAAGAAAAACAGATGAGTTTGGTAGACGAAGTCAAGGCAAAAGAAGAAGTTTGGGACTCCAGGGACGACATAGACGAATTAATGGATGAGGCGACACACGCATTGGCGTCACGTACCAAATCTCTGTCGGTTGCCGCTTTGAAGGACAAAAAGGATAGATTTTGGCAGGCGGGACATTCTTATATTTTCCAAAACCCGGAATTTTCTAATGTTTTGACCTGTCAAAACTTATTTTCTATTTTTGAGGAGTTCGACAAATTGGACAGGCTGTTTTTTGGTTACGAACCGACCTCTCCTTTAGAAGTTTTATTTGGAGAGGAGCTGGGGATTCCGGAACTTGCCACCACGGGAATTGTCTCGACCCACTTTACCATTAAGGGCAAAAAGGGTGTTTTAGGTGTTATTGGTCCGGCAAGAGCTGACTATGGAACTGTCATCCCGATATTAAGATACTTCGGCAACTTGGTCGAAGAGGTCGCAAACAAATAAATTAAAAATATCAAATATGACAAAGATGAAAAAAACGGAATCGCAGAGAAAAAGTACGGATAAAGTTCATTCCGAACTTGAGACGGTCAAGGCAATGTTGGCCAGAGCATTGGCTGATTATGATAATTTAAGTAAGAGGGTTGAGAGGGAAAAAGAAACCTTAGCAAAAATAGCATCCCTAAGTGTTTTGGGAAGGTTGCTGCCTGTTTTGGACAATCTGGAACTTTCTCAGGAACACTTAAAAAATCCCGGGTTGGCAATAAGCATAGTAGAGTTTAGGAAAGTATTAAGCGAAGAGGGGCTTACTGAAATCAATCCGAAAGTGGGAGAAAATTTTGATGAAGAGACGATGGAAGTAGTTGAAGTTACGCCGGGAGCGAGAGATAATATTGTCTCGGAGGTTTTGTTAAGAGGTTGGAAATTTAATGACGGTCAGGTGCTTAGACACGCCAAAGTTAAAGTGTCTAAAATAAAAGATAATTAAAATTATGGGAAAAATAATAGGTATTGATTTAGGAACAACAAATTCATGTGTGGCAGTGATGGAGGGTGGCCGCCCTAAAGTTATTCCTGCCGTGGATACGGGTAAAAATACTACTCCGTCAGTTGTTGAACCAGTCAAAAATTTAGTAGGAGATGTGGCCAAGAGACAAATGATTCTTAACTCCAAGAATACGGTTTATTCGGCAAAACGCCTTATGGGAAGACGCTTCGAGGACAAGGAAGTTAAGCGCACCATTGACATGGTACCTTACAAAATTGCAGAAGGTAAAAACGGAATGGCCGATATTGAGATCGATGGCAAGAATTACACTCCCCAGGAGATTAGCGCCAGAGTTTTAATGAAACTTAAAAAAGATGCGGAAAAATATCTGGGTGAGAAAGTTGATCAAGCCGTTATTACAGTCCCTGCGTATTTTGATGATGCACAGCGACAAGCGACAAAGCAAGCCGGTGAAATTGCCGGATTAAAAGTTGAGCGCATTATCAATGAACCCACAGCCGCGGCTTTAGCGTACGGATTGGATAAGAAAAATTCCGAAAAGATTGCGGTCTACGATCTTGGAGGAGGAACCTTTGACATTTCCATTTTGGAAATCGGAGACGGAGTCATTGAGGTTAAGGCGACAAATGGGGATACGCATTTGGGAGGAGACGATTTTGATGCAGCAATAGTGGATTACATTGTTTCTGAATTTAAGAAAGAACAGGGAGTAGACCTCAAAGCAGACACCCAAGCTTACCAGAGAGTCCGTGATGCTGCAGAAAAGGCAAAAATTGAACTTTCCGCCGCTTCGGAAGTTGAGATCAACCAACCATACATCACTCAAAAAGATAGTCAGCCTCTGCATCTGACAATGAAGCTTACCCGGGCAAAAATGGAAAGCTTGGTTGACGAGCTGATACAAAAAACCCTTAAGCCCGTAGAACTTTGCTTGAAAGATGCAAAGCTGGATGCACACGATGTAAATGAAGTGGTTATGGTCGGAGGTATGACCAGGATGCCCAAGGTGGTCGAAACAGTCAAAAACTTTTTCGGTAAGGATCCGAACCAATCGGTAAATCCCGACGAGGTTGTTGCGGTTGGGGCTGCAATACAGGGCGGAGTTTTAGGTGGTGAGGTTAAGGATATTCTGCTTTTGGATGTCACTCCGTTGACACTGGCTATAGAAACTTTAGGCGGAGTAGCCACGCCCATGATTCCCAGAAATACAACCGTTCCTACCAGTAAGACCGAGGTTTTTTCAACTGCGGCAGATAATCAAACTCAGGTCCAAATCGTTGTAACTCAAGGAGAGCGTCCGATGAGTGCTGATAACAAAACTTTGGGGACATTCATTCTCGATGGGATTCCCCCCGCACCCCGTGGTGTCCCGCAGGTTGAAGTTACATTTGATATGGATGCTTCCGGGATTTTAACTGTTACCGCCAAGGATAAGGCAACAAGTAAAACTCAGAATATTAAGATTACCGGTGCAGTCGGACTCTCTGACGACGAAATCAAACGTATGCAGGAAGAAGCTGAGAAGCACAAAGAGGAAGATGAAAAGAAAGCCGAACTTATCAAAACCAAAAATAATGCAGACGCTATGGTGGCTACTGCTGAAAAAGCACTTAAAGACGCGGGCGACAAGGTTTCAGCCGATGTGAAGTCTAAGGTTGAAGAAAAGATTTCCAAAGTTAAGGAAATTGCCGGAAAAGAAGATTCCAGTAAAGAAGACATTGAGACAGCAACAAAAGATCTTTCGGACACATTAAGTCAGATCGGTCAGACTATGTATGGAAACCAAGATGCCCCCCAGGGAGAACAATCAAAAGAAGGTAATGGAGAAGAGAAAAAAGAAGAGAAGAAGGACGAAAAAGTTGAAGAGGGAGA
>CAZSGY010000027.1:0-2715 GCA_964606975.1 uncultured Gammaproteobacteria bacterium
ATGCCAAGCGGCTTCTCCATATCCGTTCCTCTGCTTTAATTATTAAATCGTTTGTGAACGCGATTAGCGCATGTCCGGAATACTCAAAAGAATTAACGGCTTCCATTCAAAAGAATGCTAATTTTCTTGTAACTGAATTTGATAATAATTCAGATAAATCATGGCATTGGTTTGATAACTACCTTGGGTACAATAACGCCATAGTGCCTGAGGCGCTTTTTATAGCCGGGCAAGCCGTAGGCAACAAGCATTATTTGGATAAAGGCTCAGAAGCCCTAACGTTTCTGATAGAAAAAACTTTCTCTTCAAATAGGTATATGCCAATCGGTCACTCTGAGTGGTATAAAGTGGGTGGCGAAAGAAGTTATTTTGATCAACAACCCGAAGATCCCGCTTCAATGATCCTCGCTCTCGTAACCGCATATGAAATTACGGGTAATAAAAAATATAAAATATTAATAGATATCTGCTTCAGTTGGTTTTTGGGTAACAACAGTTTACAGTTGCCGCTTTATAACCCCGAAAACGGCGGTTGCTATGACGGACTCCATCCCGATCGGGTAAACTTAAACCAAGGAGCTGAGTCTCAGGTTTCATATCTTTTGTCACGACTTTCTGTTTCAAAATTGTATTCAAATGAAAATTCATCAAATAAAAAATATATTTCCTGATGTCCGTGTAGCACGTTTTAATCTCGCAGCTTGGCAAAAAATCGGCAGTGATTCCATTTATTTTATTGGCCGCGAGGTTGCAAAAGCTGCAAAACCCGGCGAACCCGACACAGGAATCTTAAAACTTTTTGAAATTACGAAAGACGGAACAATTGTCCAGGAACGTCTTATCTGGAAACCAATGTATAACGGTATAAATCTTGAGGATCCTCGTGCCCTCGAGCTTCCCAACGAAAACTTACTGATCGGACTCACTGCTGTTTTAAGAGACAAGAGGGGAAGACCAATACCCTTCCCCGCAATTATAAAAATTGACTCACATAGTTCGTGGAATGATGAATTACCACCATTTCTTATTATCAGTTCTTTCGGTCCCGGTAAAAATTTAACCCCAATTGATAATTCAACTTATTTGTTCCGTCCCGACTCTTCAGATTATAATCACAAAATCCTTGTATTTTCACTTCATCGTCAAGTACCCGACAAATTGGACGATATAGATTTTCCGACAAACTTAAGTTGGGCAAAATGGAGAATAGGGACCACAATGCCGCCAATCTGGTTAAATCAGGAGGAGGCACTTTTCATTATTCACGGAATATCCATAGTCAAACTTAAAGGGAAGGCCACATATGTATATAGCATCGGACGCGCAAAACTTACACGTAAAAATAACAAATTTAGCGTAGTTGTTGCACCGGAACCGATTCTCACTTCGGACAATTTTATTAATAATGACGGAACGCCAATGGTTGCCGAACTACATCCAAAGCTGCGACGGGTTGTTTATTCGTGTGGTGGAATAATTAAAAGGAACAAACAAGATGCCTTGTATTTATATGTAAATGTAGGTGACAGAACAACTTTTGAAGTAGAATTCTCGCTAAAAGAATTAAAAGAAGGACTTTTCTAGATTTTTAATTCGGTTTATTTAGCCGACAAATGTCAGCGCAACACCTTTTTTGTCGGCGCGTCCTGTACGGCCGATTCTATGAATATAATTTTCGTAAGATTCCGGTAAATCAAAATTGATTACATGACTTACATTTGGAATATCAAGTCCACGTGAGGCAACATCGGTTGCTATCAAAATCTGAATATAATCTTTTTTAAACTTATCCAGGGTTCTCACTCTTTGACTTTGATTTTTATTACCATGAATTGAATCTACTTTAAAACCACGCTCTACGAGGTTGTCAGAAAGTTTTTGGACCCCATGTTTGGTTCTACCAAAAATTAATACTTTTTCAAACTCGTTTTTGTGGAGGAGTTTTACAAGTTCCTCTGTTTTTGAACCCATACCGGAAACTCTGACAATTTCCTGTTTAATATTGGCCGTAATGTCCCCGCTTTTAACAGAAACCGTAACAGGGTTAACAACAAAACTTTGTAAAATCCATTTGACCTTTTCGTTAACTGTGGCTGAAAAGAAAAGTGATTGTCGGTTCTTTGGAAGAAGAGAAATTATTTGTTTGATTTGAGGCAAAAAACCATCATCAACCATACGATCGGCTTCATCCAAGACTACCGACTCGAAATAATTTAAGTTTAGACCGTGACTTCTAATATGATCCGTAAGTCTTCCAGGAGTTCCTATTACAAAATTAGGACCCCTTCTCAAGTCTTCTTTCTGTCTCCACATATTGGCGCCTCCAATACAGAGGGCCGAGTAAATTTGAAGACCGTTTGTGAAAGAATATAATTCGTCCTTGGTTTGTGCAGCCAGTTCACGGGTGGGGCTTATAATTAAAACTCTTTGGTTTCTGTCTTTTAAAACCTTTTCAATAAGAGGAATTAGAAAAGCAGCGGTTTTTCCCGTTCCGGTATTTGCCATGCCGATCAAATCACGGCCCTCAAGTACCCACGGAATGGCCTGATCTTGAATCGGAGTAGGTGTGATGTACCCTTTTCCTGTAACATTCCGCTTTATTGCATCGGAAATTTGAAAATCGGAAAATTGATGAGTTACAATATATTCTTTAGTGTCGTCAATACGTGGGGGAAGATTAACTATTTGGCTTGGATCAAAGGTTTTGATTCTTCT
>CAZSGY010000028.1:0-3913 GCA_964606975.1 uncultured Gammaproteobacteria bacterium
GTACCGGAATGAGGTAAATGCTTCTTTCTTATTATTTAATTCTATTCATGTTAGGTTTAGTTTTTGGCTCCTTTGTGTCGGCGATTTCCTGGCGAATTCCCCGAGGCATATCTTTTGTTAAAGGTAGAAGTGTTTGCCCGAATTGCCGGAAGGAAATTAGATGGTATGACAATATTCCCCTTTTTTCGTTTGTTATTCTTGGCGGTAAATGCCGCAATTGTAAAAGTAAAATTTCTCTCCGGTACCCGGTAATCGAGTTGGCCGCAGGTATCGGTTTTGTGGCATTACTCTACTTTCCCCCCACCTTTAAAGGACTGACCCTGCAAGGTGTATATAGTGTTGGGGCGACGGCAACACTGGCTTTTTACCTGGTAATTTTTTTGATTTTGCTGACAATATTTGTCATAGATTTGGAACAGCAAATCATCCCCGATTCTCTGGTCTTTTTTGGCACCGGTCTTGTCGTTTTGTTTTTGCTATTTACCAACTCCTCCCTACTCTTTCCGGTTTTGCTGTCAGGTTTTCTTGCCTCCTCATTTTTACTACTGATACACCTTATTACCAAAGGCAAGGGTATGGGGCTTGGAGATGTAAAATTTGCGATTCTTGGCGGCGCAATTGTGGGACTTAAACTTATGCCTGTGTGGCTTCTTCTCTCTTTCTTGACAGGTGCGGTTGTCGGAATCATACTGATTGTATTCAAGCGTGCGAAGATGAAAACCAAAATAGCATTTGGTCCGTTTTTGATTATCGCAATAGGTCTGACTTTAATTTTTGGGGATAATATAATGAAGTTATTGGGTTTCTTATGATTTCAAGTAAAAATAAGTGCATTCTAGGGTTTACCTTGACCGAGATGATGATTGTGATAGCTATCATCGCAATATTGGCCGTTATTGCCATGATGTCTTTTTTGGCGCAGCAGCATAAAGGTAACGATTCAAAACGCAAGGCAGACTTAGACAGGATTAAAATCGCAGTCGAAGAATACGAAAAAGACAATAATTGCTATCCTCCGGCCGCTTTAATGATGAAATGCGGAAACGACGCCGATATAGCCATACATCCTTATTTAAGCAATGTCCCCTGTGATCCGACGACCGGAGAGCCTTACCGCTACGAAGTCGGAAGCGCTACCTGTCCCGATTGGTTCAGGATTTTTTCATTATTACAGTATACAAAGGATTCGTCGGTAATCTTAAATATCGGTCCGACAGATGATCCAAACTATAATTATTATGTTTCTTCGGATAATGCTCCGATCCCCATAGGATCAAGCTCCACACCCACCGGACTACCTGCAGCGTGTGGCGAAGCGGACAGGAGGTATGGTTGTATAAGCGGCACATGTGTAGAAGTGCAGTTAAATGCAAGCTGCCAACCGGTTTGTGACCCTGCATATGATTCTATGGCAATATGTGCGGGTCAGTGTACATCCGGAAATCCCGCCTCAGAGTGCGTTCCTTTATAGACATGTCAAGAATTAAACTTTTTTCAAAAAGCGAAACAATTTCATTAATTGTGATCTTTGCAGTTTTTGCAATAGTTTTTATTCCCAATTTAATGGTCAGCCAAAGACGGGCAAGAGATCAGATCCGCAGAGATGATATGGGAGTTTTGGTACACCAAATTGATGAATATTTTGTGGATCTGGGTGTGTTTCCCCCGTCAAGTACGGATGGGCGGATTGTAGCTTGTTTGAAGCCCGGGGATAAGCCCTACAAAGACGCAAAAGGACAATGGGTGGTTCCTGCGATCCCCTGTGAATGGGGCAAGGATCCTCTTACCGACTATATCAGCGGCAAAATTTATATTTCGGCAATACCCCAGGATCCAAAATGGCAGGAGGGTGCAAGATATTACTATCTCAGTGATGGTTCCCGGTATCAGATTTATGGCGTAATGGAGGGCTTGGACGAAGCGGAAGTAGATGAACGTATAATTTCCCGGAATTTGCCTTGCGGCAGCAAAATTTGTAATGTTGGCAGAACCTACGGATGTGACATCCCCAAGACATTGGAAATGTGTGAAGAGGAAGCTGCAGCGCTTTTTAAAAAGTAGTATCATTAATTATGAGGTTCCAAACTGCCAAAAAGTTGAGCCCCGGGTTTACTCTTGTTGAGCTTCTGGTAGTAATAGCAATTATAGGAATTCTGTCGACAATTGGATTGGTCACTTTCAGTAGCTCTCAAATGAGAGGCAGGGATACCCAAAGAAAGTCCGATCTCAAACAAATCGCAAGCGCTTTGGAAATTTATTTTAACGATTATGGCGCCTATCCTCCAGCTTCGACAGGCCTGCTTCTGGGTTGTCCGTCGCCGACAGGTCCTTGCACCTGGGGTATCGACCAATTTACCGATACAAATACTGTTTATATAAAAACTATGCCCAAAGATCCTACATCCAACTATAACTACTATTATCGAACGGTAGCTGTGGACGGAACCTCAAATCAGGGTTTTCAGATTTTTGCCCGTCTTGAGAATTCTCAGGATAGCAGTTCCTGTATAGGAAACGACTGCGGAACACACACAGACTTGCCCGCGGGGGTAACCTGTGGTGCTTATGGATGTAATTTTGCAATCACCAGCCCCAACGTTACACCAACAACGGCTGATTAGTGTGGGGCCGAAGAATTTATTGTATTATTAATTATGAGTATGCCTGCCAATAAAAAAAGCTTAGCGTTCACTCTCATGAAACGAGTTTCTGTTCGTAAAACAGGTTTTACTCTCATGAAGCAAGCTTCTGTTCGTAAAACAGGTTTTACTCTCATTGAACTTTTGGTTGTTGTTTCAATAATCGGACTTCTGGCAACGCTTGTTACCGCGAATTTAAATGCAGCTAGAAGTCGTTCGCGGGACACTGTTAGGAAAGCAGATTTAAAAAACCTTCAAACAGCACTTAGGCTTTACTATAATGATAACGGCGGTTATCCATCGGCGATTGATGCCTTGACTGTCAGCGATCCAGTCTATATGAATAAAATCCCAAGTGACCCTCTACCCGATCAAACCTATTCCTATGTGAATGATTCGTTAACTGATATGTTTTATCTGACGGCTTGCCTGGAAAATACCAGCGATGCGAATTGCAGTACTGTGGCCGTTGGAACTACGCAGCCTGATTTTAGCTGTTCGAGCAGTTGTTTTTATCAAACAAAACCTTGAAATGAAAAAGGGATTTACGCTTATCGAAATGTTGGTGGTAATTTCAATAATTGGGATATTGGCTGCTTTAGCAACAGTTTCTTTTTCTTCAACCCAAAAACAGGCCAGAGATACGCAGAGGAAGAGCGATCTTAAACAGTACCAAAATGCGCTGGAATCCTATGCAAATAAAAATAACGGGCTTTACCCGGCATTTTCGACCGGCACAACTTTGACCACGGTATGTTCAACTGTATTGAATGTCGGCGACAATTGTCCGGAAGATCCAAAATTTAACCCCTCAGGCGGCGGTTTTCCCGCCTATGCCTATCAATCTGACGGAACCGTTAGCGATTACCAACCGAAAGCTACCAAATATGTGCTTTGGGGAAAGCTTGAAAATGTTGCAGATACTTATTGGGTAGTGTGCTCTAGCGGTCAATCAGGCAAAGTCAGCTCTTCCACAGTTTTTAGTGGGGGGACATGCCCGACCTTGACACAATAAAATGAAAAAATACACTAGCGGTTTTACTCTCATTGAACTTTTGGTGGTTATTGCCATTCTTGGCATACTCTTGGCACTCTCGGTTTTTGGAATGCAAGGCGCAAGAGAATCGTCCCGTGACGGAAAAAGGAAAGCTGATCTTGAGCAGATAAGAAGCGGACTGGAAATATATAGAGCAGATTGTAATGCATATCCTGCCACCCTTCCCTCTCCGGGAAGTGCATTAGTCGGAACCGGGACACCTACGACTTGCAGTGCG
>CAZSGY010000029.1:0-4578 GCA_964606975.1 uncultured Gammaproteobacteria bacterium
CGAGACTCCAATCATCATCATATCCGCCGGGGGTAAATCCGCCGACTTTATCAAACTCACTTTTTAAAATTGCCCGGAAAACAGGTTGATGATCGGGGTAATTTTTCGGATGGCGTTTTTCTTTTTCCCAACCTTCGTTTATATTCCAGCACCTTGCCCAGGGGTTTTCCCAGTTGGCGACAAACTCTTCTTTGCTGAATGTTCCGCGGACTTTCCCCTCTATTATTGGCTCAACCAATTTTTGAAGGAAATTTTCATCAAAAGTCATGTCTGCATCCACAAAAACTAATATTTCACCCTTAGCGCTTTTAGCACCCAAGTTCCTTGCCGCCCCTGCACCCTTGTGTCCCTGTTCAAGAAACTGAAAATTAGGAAGCGCTTTTTTGAGATTCTTTAGAATTTCCAAAGTTCCGTCGGTTGACCCGTCATCAACCACTATAATTTCAAAATCGTCAAAAGTTTGGAATCCTAAAGATTCTATACAATCGAACAATACTTTTTCTTCGTTATATGTGGGAATTATTATCGATATTTTCATTCTTAATTTAAAAATCCTAAATCCACAAAGAGTTTTTCGTAACTTTTTGCAATTTCATCCCAGGAAAATTTTTCTGCCTGCGCCCTAGGTATGCCATTCCAATCTTTATTGATAGCAGTTTTAATTGCATCTGCATAAGAATCCGTATCCGCCGGATCAACCAAAATTCCGGCACTCCCAACAATTTCCTTTCTGATGGGGTCGTTTGTTGCGACAACAGGAAGACCTGAGGCCATGGCTTCAATTATTACTATCCCAAATGACTCCCAGGGAACTGAAGGAAAAGCCAAAACATCCGCATTTTTATAAATCATCGGCATTTTGTCATGAGATACTGAAGCAATTTCAAATCTATCTTTACCCAACGCCTTTTCCCCTAACGACTTAACATCCCCATATCTATCCCCGCCGCCGCCCACAACCAGAAGTTTTGCCCCCGGAACTTTGGCTACCGCCTTGATTGTTAACTCGTGTCTTTTTTCTTTGGTAAACGCACCCACCGACAAAACCGTTTTTATACTTCTATTTTTATTTGTAAATTTCAAATTTTTAATTGTAAATTGCCCAAGATCTACACCGTTGGGGATATAAACGGATTTTACAAATGGGTTTACTTTTTTTGCCCAGACTAAAGCTTCCGAAGAAAGTGCTATAAAAATATCGGGGAATGCATAAAGATTAATTCTGTCGTCCCAACCCATTCCCGATTGTCCGGAGACTATCATCTTGGCACCCGTCAGTGCACTAATGATTCGAATCACCAGTACTTGGCATCTGCCGTTAGTGGGAATAATTATCTTATATTTTCCCTTAAGAAGGTTGAAATAATTTACTTTAGCAATTATATCTACCTCGTGGTTTTTGGATAATCTTTTTGCCAATTCATAGACAAAGGTCTCGGCACCTCTATTAACTTTATTTTGGTATTTATTTAATATTGCTATCCTCATACAAATCGTTTTGGGCATAATAATCGCTTCCCTGTTTTTGCATCAATATCTCCACTCCGTCAACCTTCTGGACAATTTTATAATTTTCCATTACAAAATTGTAAACCTTTTGGGGAACATATGCAGAAAGGCCGGACATTGTATAGGGATAGTAAATTATCAACTTCGGCGGATTGGCTGTGAGGCCCTCTACCACTTCCTCCTGAACACCCGGAAGTTCCATATACCAAGGCAGCTGAGGCACCCAAGGATCAGTGGCCGGCAAGGTGTCGGTTAAGGCATAAATATTGTCCCACCAGTTCATGACAAAAATCCTATCTCCGGGAGAGGTGTTGTATTTTACGTACAAAACTAAATTTTTTACGTTGCTTTCGTAAAACCTTGTTCCTTCCCTAATATTTTTAATAAAATATCCACTAAAAAGCAGAGCCAAACCCAAAAAATATGCTCCGATCAGAATTTTGGCGTATTTTTTGAAATTCTTAATCTCTGCTAGCAAAAGTCCTACCGCTATCGCCAAAAATGGAACAGCGGGCAGGAAATGAAAATATTCAAATCTGGGATAAGCGCCAAGAGCACCGGCAAACGCCCACAGGACTAGATTTAGGATTTTAGATTTTAGATTTAGGAGTAAAGGAACAAAAACCAAAAATGGATAAAGTGCAAAGGTTAGGTTTTTCAAACTCGGTAACTGAATTTGTCCTTGGGCCTTGGGAAGAATAAATACTCCGAACTTCACCGCCCAGTTCCAAAAATCGGGCAAAAGTCCCGCAATTAATAAGATCAACACAAACGGAACAAAAACAGCCAGTACGCCTTTAATAAATTTAACGGTTACCTTGAAAGGGTAGCCCTTTAAAGGTCGTCGCAGAATATTTTTAACCATTGACCATTTACCATTAACCATTGCTAACCCTATTGGCAAGAGAAACCACACCGCAGTCTGTTTAGAAATAAAAGCAAGTGCCCAAAAAACACCTGTCAAAAACCACTTTTTGTTATGCGCAAAATAGAAAGATACGAGTGCCGTTAAACCCATGTAAAGATCAAACCAAAGCCCGTTGCCGTCATAAATCATTAACGATAAGCCATAAAATATTAAAGCTGCAAATGCTGTTTTTGTATTCCAAATTTTCTTAACAACAAAAAATACCAAAACATCAGAAAGCAAAATCAAAATCCAGGTGAAAATTTTCAGTTGAAGGATACCGACACCAAAGATTTTGTAGAAAATAGCCAAATTAAAAAGCAGGAGGGGTGTATGTGCTACGGCAATATCGCGATATGGAAGCCAGCCATGGCTCATAAGGTACGGCCAAAGACTCATTTCCGGCCATGCCGTAAATTTCAAAAATATCAAAAGCAATAAATGTGTAAGTAAAATTCCGGCTATTAGAATGTAGTCTTTCCTTTTCATTTTTCCGCTATTACAAACATGTGTGGTCCCCAATTTTTAAATGGATAAATACCTGCCCGCCCCAATAATATAAATTTCTTTTGCAAAAGCCCCGCACTAGGCAAGTCCAACTCCCAGCAGGAAGAATAAAATTTAACGGTCAGACCGCAATTTTTCAAAAAATTGATTAGCGAACCGATATAGGGTTCAACTGTTGTATCCCAATCAATTTCATACCCGCTTGCATCTGCAATCGGTTCGACTTTATTCCAGGATAGATTTTTACTTGGCAAAAAATCTTTGACAAATCCTTTAGCTAATTTTGATAAGCGGTTTCCTTTAAACGGAGGTGAGGCCCTGTTTGGTGCTCCGTAATTCGGGGCAACAATTAAAAACTTTCCACCGGGTTTTAAGACCCTAATGCCCTCTTCTATAACTTTCCCGGGATTATCCAGGTGTTCAAAAACAAATGCACTGTAAACCAAATCAAATTCATTATCGTCAAAAGGTAATTTTTCCAAATCCCCCGTTTTGAAATTTAACTGCGGATATTTTCTTTTGGCTATTTCAATCGCCTTGGTACTTATATCGATTCCAAAACCTTTTTGATTTTTTGTAACCAGTTTACCTAGCCTTGTTCCCTCACCGCACCCCATGTCGAGAATTCGACTAAATTCGGCTGCTATTTCGACCAGTTTCTTCATTGCGGGATGATCAAAATCAGTACTTCCCTCTCCCGCAGTTTTGTAATAACTCTCCTTTGACCAAACTTCTTTTTTTAATTTATTATTTGTAATTTGCATAATTGTTTATTGTTTGTTATTTGGTATCTTGGAATTTGTAATTTGTCTTTAGTATCCCACCTTGTCCGGTAGAATTTTTCGTTTTATTGCCTTTAGCGGTGTTTCAATACATGCCCGAGATTTAAAAGACAGGTCCATTATCTGCCAAGGACTTTCGATAAAATCGGGGCGCTTTCGGAATAAACTTTCCGGATAATAAAAATCTTTCGGAAAAGAAATTCCAAACTCGTATTTCAATTTCTTCTTTCTTTTTATTACCTCAGTATCTTTACCTCCGGCCGCTCTTTTCAAATTGGTTGCGTGAAGATATGGGGCATCAATTAGTTTAATTTTCCTCGGATCTCTATCCTGAATCATTTTACCCTCCCCGTCCGCCCAACCCATTTTTCCGTGAGGTCCCAGGGCCTGCAAACCGGGAATGCTACGATTGATTGCTCTCAAATTAAAGTGTCCCACCTTCCCCGCTATTTTATATTTTCCGGCGGACTCGGGTTGGTGGTGAAAAATATCCCCTACCAGGTTAACAGTCGGCACTACAATCGCTTCAAGTTCATTCCCTTTTTTCTGGATAGTATCGATAACCTTTTTAATTGATTCCTCCCACCAGATCTCATCCGCATCAACTACGATAAACCAATCGGAGGGAGTTATCTCAAGCATTTCCTGACGGACTTTTGTAAATTCCTCAGCAGTCTCTTGCGGACGATTTTTCAAAATGACTTTACCAGGGTATCTTTTCTCTATCTCCATCTCTATCTCACGACTCCCATCCGTGCTTCCCGTATCCCAAAGAAGAATTTTGTCTACATAATCAACTACAGACGTAACCGAATACCAAAGCCACCGTGCTTCATTTTTTACTAAAGTGTGGGCCCAGATTGATGGTTGATG
>CAZSGY010000030.1:0-4869 GCA_964606975.1 uncultured Gammaproteobacteria bacterium
TCTACTGATTATTTCCGGGGGAATATGGTGGTACGGCTCAACGCACTTTCCGCCGTAATCAAGCGATCTTTCTTTGTCCAAAACATATTTATATATTTGGCCGTTCGTCAGATAATTTGCTCTGGATAAGCTAACACCCAAAAATCGTTCATAATGCCCCAAATCCTGGTCAGTTTCCAATCCGTCGTGAGTTACAAACACCTCTCCGTGTTCCAGAGGATTCATCGTACCTGCGTCAATATTTAGGTACATGTCACATTTCATAATTGTGACTTTGTAGCCTCTGCTTTGAAGAAGAAGTCCGAGGGAGGCGGCAGTAATTCCTTTGCCAAGGCCAGATAAAACACCGCCGGTAACAAGGATATACTTCACCTTGGAACTACTTATATCACACCCTACGGAGACGGTGTCAAGGAGAAAAGTGTGCGCCTAGAGGGAATCGGACCCCCATCAATGGATTCGAAGTCCACTACTCTATCCGTTGAGCTATAGGCGCGGGTAATCAATCGAGCTCAAAGCTGGTATAATTATACCTCAGATGTTAACAATTGACGAACAGATAGAACAAATTGAGGAGACACTCCGAAAAACTCCTCACCATAAAGCTACAAATGGTTTTATTGGAGCTATGCGTGCGAAAATAGCACGCCTAAGAGACAGGGAAATCGAACAGTCAGGCAAACGTGGCGGAGGCGGCGGGGGATATCAGGTCAAAAAACAAGGCGACGCCACTGTGGTGATTGTCGGGCCTCCCTCAGCCGGCAAGTCTACATTAATCAATAAAATCACCAATGCCGAAAGCAAGGTGGCTCCATACGCATTTACTACAGTGACTGTTGTTCCCGGTATGCTTAAACATAATCAAGCTTATATTCAAATCTTAGATATTCCCGGTCTTATCAGCGGTGCAAAAGAAGGCAAAGGAAGAGGTAAGGAAGTTTTATCGGTCGCCAGGGGGGCTGACCTTTTACTTATCATGACGGATGTAAAAAGAGTCGACGCTTTTGCCTCTATGGTAAATGAACTTCTGGGTGCGGGAATTAGAATTAATGAAGAAAAACCTAAAGTATTAATTGAAAAGAAAATCAGCGGGGGACTTGATGTTTTTTCAAACATCAAACAGGATATCGACAAGGAAACTATCAAAGAAATAGCCCGTGAATACGGAATTAAAAATGGCACAATTACTTTGCAGGAAAATATATCCATGGATAGACTTTTTGATGCTTTTTCCGAAAACAGGGTTTACGTTCCTGCTATTTGGGTAATTAACAAAGTAGATGAAGAAGCAAATTATAAAGAAATGATTGACGGCGAGTATGTCGCCATCAGCGCCGAAACAGGAGACGGAATTGACGATTTAATTTCGGAGATTTGGAATGCTTTAAAATTTGTTACTGTTTACCTGGTTAAACCTGATGAAGAAATCGGAAGTGGCAGTCCCATTGTTATGAAAGAAGGGGACACCTTAAAAGACGTAGCCTTAAAAATCGGTCCCGACTTTGCAGCCGGCAAGAAAATAGTTAAAATCTGGGGAGAGAGTGCAAAATTCCCCGGACAAGAAGTTTCATTCGACACCAAGGTTTGCGAGGGAATGCAGGTCAGATTTTTATAATACTATATACACCTTGCAGGGTCAGTCCTTTAAAGGTGAAGAATATGAAAAACGATTTTTATGAATTAATAGATAGCGGCGAGGGTAGACGCCTGGAGCGTCTGGGAAAATATATACTCGACCGTCCTGATCCCCAAATAATTTGGAAGAAAACGTTGGACAAAGATCGCTGGGGCAGTGCTGACGCCTACTTTAAACGCATTACGGAAGACAAGGGGATATGGAATGTGAGAACTAAAATGCCCGAAAAATGGGAACTTTCATATCATGACGTTAAATTTTTGGCAAAATTGTCTCCTTTTAAACACACGGGAGTTTTTCCCGAGCAAGCTCATCAATGGAGTTATATTTTTTCTCAAATCTCAAATCTCAAATCTCAAGTCTCAGTACTGAATTTATTTGCCTATACCGGTATTGCATCGCTTTTTGCAGCCAAAGGCGGTGCAAAAGTCACGCATGTCGATGCCAGTCGTCCGGCAATCACCTGGGCAAATGAAAATCGTTCACTCAATGATGATAACTGGCCGATAAGATGGATTATTGATGACGCTATAAAATTTACGGCCAGGGAAGTAAAAAGGGGAATTAAATACGACGCTATTATTATGGATCCTCCGGCATACGGACACGGCCCCACAGGCGAGGTGTGGGACTTTAACAGAGACTTTCCAAATCTTTTGGCCAACTGTCAGAAGTTAATATCCGATACGCCCCTTTTTGTTTTGGTGAATGCCTATGCAATTTCCTCATCATCGATTACCCTGGCAAATACTTTAAATGATTTTTTTGGAAAACTTGGAGGGGGAATCGAGAACGGCGAGCTAACTTTAAAGGAATCCTCAGGGGGACGTCTTCTTTCTACAGGAATCTGGGCAAGGTGGAATAAATAGGAATTATCGAACGTAGACGGATCTCTGTGAGCCCGGATGGATTCGAACCATCGACCTTTTCCTTAAGAGGGAATTGCTCTACCACTGAGCTACGGGCCCAAAAATACTATCTTCAAATGCAGTGGCAAGCTTTGCTTCCCACTGAGCTACGGGCCCAAAATCGTCCCGCTACGAAGATAGTTGCCTATTTTAGCAAAAAAGGAAGAAAGTTGCATTTTGTTGGCTTTAACTATTAAGGCTTCAATCGGAAAGCTGTTGGTTATACGCTTACCCTCCGCATCTGACAAGTAAAGCGACTTTATAAATAACCCCGTTTTTTGTGTGGCAGATGCTTTAAAAACAATTATCCCGGTTTTGGGAGGTTCGATATCAAAAAGGAGTACGTTATTAAAAGAAAGGCCGCCGTTGTCTCCGACAATGTTTAAATCATTAACATTCCAAATTGATTGGCCTGTGTTTTTGGCAACAATTATCCCCACGAAATCCGATCCGCTGAAAACGATTGGCTGTGCCAATGCTCCGAGTATTTGTCCGCTTTTCTTTTGAACAGGCTTCCCCGTATCCTTAGGAATAGTGACAAATTTATGAAAATATGGGTAAAAAGAACCGTCAGCTTTCTTCCAGGAAAATTCGGAGAATGGGGCATTTGGATAATTTAAGATAAACGGAGTTACAGCCACAACCCGTTTGTCATTCCAAACATTTTTAAATGTGTATTCGTACATTTCTCCAATCGCATCTTCACCGGTTTTTTGATTTGACCAGCCGGTTTCTGTGATAAAAACCGGCAGATCTTTATAAATTTCCAAAGATCTTAAAAAAGAGAGTTCCCAATCAAAAGTTTCAACAGATCCCCGGCCGGTATCGGTTGCCTTACCGGCGAAATCCGGGTTTGGATAGGAATGCGACGTCCAACCGTCCAAATTATCAAAAAGGTCGGGTTCGGCGGTTAACATTCTTTTGATATATGTCGCCTCATCCATTGTTTTTCCGGTGGATCCCGCCGAAGCATCCAGCCCTGCAGGCAGAACAAAAAAATCCGGTGATGATTCGTGAAGCGCACGGGCAAACTTGTTCAAATAGCTTGCATAGGAAGCCGGATCAAGCTGCCCGCCCCATTCTTTTGCATGATTTGGCTCATTTCCGATTATCACATACCTATTTTGAATAATCCAGTTAAGTGAATTTAAAAATGAAACCCAATTATCAATTTCTTCTTCATTGGGAATTTTCCAATTTTCGCCTTCGGCTTTAGTGGCAATTCGAACTATTGGAATCAGATGCAGCTTTCTCATCTGATCAAATATTTGCTGCCAGCGATTATGGTCACGTTCCGATTCGGTTATTACAAAAGTCACGTAACCCCAATCCCCGCCTCCGGAATTCACAAGTTTTGCCGCGTCCGTTAGGTCTTTTTCATTAGTTATGTGAATACCGAATTTATTATTAGGGACTTCGACGGGATTATTTTTTGCATAAATACTTGAAACACCACAGGTTAATAATGTTATGAGAGTAAAAATTAAGACAGAAGCTTTTCCTAAAAGAGATTTTAATACTGTTTTCATTAATCAATTGTAACAATTATTTGACAATCGACAAAAGTGTATTAGAATAAAGTTTCCAAACGATACGACCTATGCCAAAAACAGCCAAAAAAGAATCGTATACAAAATCCGCAGAGTTATTTAAGATTATGAGCAACGCCAAAAGGCTTGAAATCTTGAATATCATCAAAGACAAAGAAGTTACGGTGAATGAGATCTCCAAAATTTTAGGAGCCAGAAAGTCAAATACGTCGCAACATTTATCCTACTTGCGATTTACCGGTATAGTAGTCGCACGAAGAGACGGTAAAAATATATTTTACAAATTGGTTGACCCCAAAATTATTGAGGCCGCCAAGATCCTGAGTGAAGTTAAAATCAAAAACTACTTAGTTTAAACCTCCATTAGTAACCACTCCGTTAGAAAGAATTTGCTCTACTTTGAGTAAAGCGAAAAGCGAGCAAATCCAATACTGATTAGTCTTAGTGCCCTCGGGCGGAATCGAACTGCCATCTCATCCTTAGAAGGGATTTGCTCTATCCGTTGAGCTACAAGGGCGTGAATAAATTAAGATTATGTGAGCGGCGGAGCGGATTTGAACCGCCGACCTTCTCCTTGGCAAGGAGACATTCTACCACTGAACTACCGCCGCGAGCAAAGAGAGCGAGGTATTTCAGGGGCCAAGCTTTGCTTACCACTGAACTACCGCCGCATATGACAAGAACAGGACAATTTTACACTTTTCGGTATAAAAACTCTACTGTTACACGGCCAAATTAATTTTTGGCGATGAAGCACTCAAAAAACGAACGAAGT
>CAZSGY010000031.1:0-26540 GCA_964606975.1 uncultured Gammaproteobacteria bacterium
TATGATTTCTCAAACTTTACAACAAAAAATCGGTGAGGCAATGAAGGCTCATGATGCAGTGAGAGTATCCACCCTTAGGCTTCTTCTTTCGGCCTTTAATTATGAAGAAATTGCCAAACAGCGCAAATTAAGTGAGGAGGAAGAGTTGTCGTTGGTCAGACGCGAGGCCAAAAAAAGAAAAGAGGCAATAGAAATGTACGCCAAGTCCGGAGCAAAAGAAAGGGAGGCGGCTGAAGCTGCCGAGCTTAAAATTCTCCAAGAATATTTACCTCCGGAAATGAGTGAAGAGGATGTAAGTAGGTTGGTAAACGAAGGGATAAATGAATTGGGTGCAAAAACAATGGCGGACATGGGGAAAGTAATCGGTTTTGTTAAAGCCAAGGCCCCGGATGCAGACGGCGGAAAAATTGCAGAAATTGTGCGACAACAGTTGGCAGCTAGTAGCTAGAAGCTAGCTCCTAAATTCTAATTTCTAGTTACTATTCATGATTAAAGTTCTTGTAAAAAAACAATCCAATTATCCTGTAAAAGTGCCTGTCATAAAAAAGAAATTAGCAAAGTTTTTGGCCGGGAAAGGGATAGTTTCCGATGCTGAGGTTTCAATTGCCATTGTCGGAGAAAGCAAGATGATGGAGATCGGAAAAAAATATCTAAAAGACGGGAAGCTTCACAATGTTTTATCTTTTGTTGCGGAGGAAGACAAGGGCGGATTTGTTTATCCGCCTGATAAAAAGATACGTCTTGGAGAGATAATTGTTTGTTATCCACTTGCAGTGAAAGAATCCATTACTGAAGGCGTACTTATTGATGAGAGAGTTTACGAACTGATTGAGCACGGGGCATTGCACTTAATGGGAATACACCACGATGGTGACGGAGCGTAAATAAATATGACACTTTACTTAAAATATAGATCAAAAAACTTGGATGAGCTGGATCTGGTTGATGTTAGTGAGTCGTTGAAAAAGATAGTTGCTAAAAAATCCATGCCGCATGCGTTTTTGTTTGCCGGACCCAAGGGAACGGGAAAAACTTCGGCCGCCAGAATTTTGGCAAAAATTGTGAACTGCGAAGATATCCATGACGGCAAACCCTGCGATAAATGCGGACAGTGTCTTGCAATCGGAAACGGTACAAACCTTGACGTGGTAGAAATGGACGCAGCCAGCCACCGTGGAATTGACGATGTCAGGGTTTTGAGGGAAGCTGCAAAACTGTCTCCTGTTTCCGCAAAGAAAAAAATCTACATTATTGACGAGGTCCACATGTTAACAACAGAGGCCAGTAATGCACTTTTAAAAATTCTGGAAGAGCCACCCGAACATGTTGTTTTTATTTTGGCGACAACCAACCCGGAAAAACTTATTGAAACAATCCGTTCCAGAACAACAATTATTACTTTCAGAAAAGCCAATTTGAAAGAAATCGTCCGGTCTCTTAAAAGAGTTGCGGAGGGAGAGGGTATCGAAGTGGAAGATGAAGTTCTTGGCATTATTGCTGCAGCCAGCGGCGGCTCTTTCAGGGATGGAATAAAAATTTTTGAACAACTGATAGCGGAAGAAAATCCTCTGACAAAGGAGTCGGTCGGAGAATCTCTTTATAAAAACAAATCCTTTGATATCGAAAATTTTATCAAACTTCTTAAGAATAAAAAATTGGATGAACTTTTAAATGAAATTGAAAATATTAACTCCCGCGGTGTTTCCGCGGAACTCTTTTTGGAGTCTTTGATTAAAAAAATGAGAATGGGACTTTTATCTGAGGTTGGCGTGGGGAATGAGAAAATCGAAGGCTTTAGTAAGGCAGAGTTAATAAAACTTATTGATTTATTTAAGACTGCGTATGCAGATACCGCCTCTGTTCCTGTAGAACAATTACCTTTAGAGATGGCAGTAATCACCTGGTGTGAAGAGGCAGGCGCAGGAAGGAATCCGCCTCCTGCTTCCGGCAAAAATGATTCTACCGACTCAGATTCTCAGGTGGCCGATGCCACACCGATACCTGATTCCGAATCGCAGGATTCGGGTCAGACAAAATTTTCCGGCAAAGTTGAGCTAATGGGTGATTTTAAGTTAGATGACAGTGTCTGGAAAAATATTTTGGCACAAGTTAAACCTGTAAATGCCTCAATGGAGGCATTTTTGAGGGCTGCTAAACCGGTAAGCTATAACGGAAAAAACTTGGTTTTGGGGGTATATTACAAATTCCACAAGGAAAGGATTGAAGAAGCCAAACACAGGAAAATTTTAGAAGAAATTGTCGGCAAAGTTTTGCAATCGCCGACAAAGGTTTCTTGTGTTTTAGTTGATCCGCCGCCCAAAAAAATAATTGAGGAAGCAAAAATAGAGACTGTTTTAACCGAAGGGAAAGATAAGGATATAGTCGAAATTGCTGAGAAAATTTTCAGCAATTAATTCTCAATTAACCGGAAATTAGTAGTTGGAAATTTCTGCCCTATAAAGTAAAATTAGTCTATGTTTGACAAAGTTAAAGGTCTAGCCAATATGCAGCGCCAAGCCAAGGAGCTGCAAAAAGAACTTGAAAAAATTATCCAAACAGAGGAAAAACATGGCTATATAGTTTCCGTT
Organism: uncultured Gammaproteobacteria bacterium; assembly: GCA_964606975.1. Lineage (GTDB taxonomy): Bacteria > Patescibacteriota > Microgenomatia > UBA8517 > UBA8517 > UBA8517. The sequence continues at coordinate 2,589 of CAZSGY010000031.1, forward strand.
ACCGGAGACCAAAAGATCCGTTACATTAAAAAAGACGGTGAAGATATGAAAGAATTGACTGATCTAATTAATGAGTCAATGAAAAAGGTGCAGAAAGAATCCGCAAAGAAAATGATGGATATGGGCGGAGGCTTATCGGGTCTTCTGGGAGGCTTGGGAAAGTAAATTGTAGTTCGATGCATTTTTAAAATCTACCAGTCGGTTTTTTTCTGCTACAATTGTCTGTATGAAAGTAGCCCGTCCCATCGCAGCTTTAATTGAGTCTTTTCAAAAACTTCCGGGTGTAGGACCTAAAAGTGCCCAAAGACTAACTTATTATTTACTGCATGTTCCTCAGTCTCAACTCGACGACTTTGCAGAAAATATCTCTAAACTTAAAAAGGAAACCGTAGTGTGTTCTCTTTGCAAAAATGTTAACGAAGTCGACCCGTGTTCAATTTGTTCGGATGTGAACCGCGATCATTCACAGATAATGGTGGTGGAGGCTCCGCTGGATGTTGTCGCTTTTGAGAGAACAGGAAAATACAAAGGTGCGTACCATGTTTTACACGGGGCAATCAACCCATTAGAGAATATCGGTCCGGATGAAATATATGTTCGAGAGTTAATAGATAGAGTAAAAAATAGTGAGCCAAATATTAAAGAAGTGATTATTGCTACTAATCCCACCATGGAGGGTGAGGCAACGGCGATGTATATTAAAAAACAACTAAGCGCTATTAATCAGCAATTGATAGTTACCCGTCTGGGTATGGGAATTCCGACGGGAGCTGATTTGGAATATGCTGATGAAGTCACCTTGAGTAGGGCGATCGAGGGTAGAAGAGAGCTTTAACGGACGAGATATCTGCAATATGAAACCTGCCATAATTTCTGATTCAGCTAAAAGTGCAAAATCTGTTGCTGCCGGCATTGCCAGACAGATTGCCCAGGAGCCTGCCGAAATTCTCAAAGATGCGGGCGAACAAGTAAGAGGAGACATCCACTCCGAAACTGCTGGGGAAAATTTCAAGGGTAGCGATGAAAATTTGGCGGTACACCAAGCCAACGACCAAGCCACGTCCCAAAGACTTGTCAAAGCTTTACAGAAAGAAATAGAAGACATTCAGAAACACGATTTAGTTTCTACTCTTCAGGCAAAAATTTCGGAAGGAACCGAAGTGGCCTTGAATGATTACCATGAACTTAGTATGGAAGAAAAACAAGTTTTGAAAGCACAAATGGAAGCAGTAAGAAATCAAAACCGGCTGCAAGCTTACAACCAATCCTTAGGTGAGGTCCCGGCAATTCATAGCAAACCCAGCCGCAGATTCGGAGCAGGTCAAAAACAAGAAGCGGAAAGAGAACGGACACGGGTTGAAAAACCGATTCCCCCAAGCGGGTAAAATTCCAAATTACAAGAATTCAAATCAAAAATAATCAGCAATCGGAATCTGCAAATTTGCGTACTGTTTGGAACTTGGAACTTTTTTGCTAGAATAGCAAATGATGGATATCTACTTAACCAATTCGCTGACACGGAAAAAAGAAAAGTTTGAGCCTATAAATCCTCCCGATGTCGGTCTTTACACCTGTGGCATGACCGTATACGACTATGCGCACATAGGCCACGGCCGGAAATATGTCACAGATGATATTCTCAAAAGAACCCTGAGGGTAAATGGCTATCGGGTAAAACATGTCCAAAATGTAACAGATGTCGGACATTTGGTTTCGGATGCGGATGAAGGCGAAGACAAGTTGGAAAAGGGAGCAACAAAACAAGGAAAGACTGTGTGGGAAGTGGCCGAATTTTTTACCAAGAATTTTTACGAATCTATGGACAGGCTTAATATCATCCGGCCCGATGTGGTTTGCAAAGCCACTGAGCATTTAGAGGAACAAATTAAGTTAATTGAAAAGATTCTTGAAAGCGGTTTTGCCTATGACACACCCGAGGCCGTGTATTTTGATGTCAGTAAGTTTCCGGATTACGGCAAAGCGTTCGGACAAAACCTTGAAGACAAAAAGGTAGCAGTTCGTGAAGAGGTCCATACCGGCGAACACAAAAAACATCCCGCAGATTTTGCCTTATGGTTTAAGCGGGTCGGACGGTTCGCGGATCATGTTATGCATTGGGATTCTCCCTGGGGTGACGGATTTCCGGGTTGGCATATTGAATGTTCGGCCATGAGTATGAAATACTTGGGCGAGCAGTTTGACATCCACACCGGCGGGGAAGACCACACCGCCATTCATCACCCCAACGAAATAGCTCAAAGCGAAGCCGCTACCGGAAAAATCCCGTTTGTTAATTATTGGCTGCATACGGCCTTTTTGATGGTTGATGGAAAAAAGATGAGCAAAAGTTTGGGAAATTTTTATACGGTAGATGATGTTGCGGCAAAAAACTTTGATCCTTTATCGCTCAGGTATTTGTATCTGGGTACACATTATCGGGATCCGTTAAATTTTACCTGGGATTCACTAATGGCTGCCCAAAACGCTTTGAATAAACTTAAGAGCCTTATCCTGTCATATAGATCTGAAAATGACCGAACAATGTTGTCGGAGGAAAAGCAAATTAAGGTAAGCGATTATAACGGCAGGTTTATGGCTGCAATAAACGATGATTTAAATACCCCCCAAGCATTAGCGGTAGTTTGGGAAATGCTTAAAAGCAATATTCCCTCGACGGACAAATACGATCTGGCTTTGTCTTTCGATGAGATTTTGGGATTGGGTCTATCAAAAGTGGAGGAAACAAAATCAGAAATTCCGGAAGAAATTGGAATGCTTATAAATGAAAGACAAAAACTGAGAGCTGAGGGCAAATTTGCTGAAGCAGATAAAATACGCGACCGGATAATAGCCGCAGGCTTTAGTGTAAATGATGAAACCTTAAAATAATTTCAATATGAAAATCGCAGCAGTAATTTTTGACCTTAACGGTACAGTTTTAGAAGATGAGGATGAATATGGCAAAGCTTTTAATAAAGTTCTCAAAAGTTTGGGATTTGATCCGAAAACAGAAATTTCTCACGAAAAAGGAATCGGAGTAAAAGAAAACTGGGTTAAATTTATCGAAAAATACGGCATTAAAACTGACAAAACTCTTGAAACACTGACTAAAGAAACGCAGGATAATTATTTAGACGAGATTGACAATGTCACCATACGTGAGGGGTTTGCCGATTTTGTTGAAGACCTTAGGGACGGCGGTATCCAGATAGCTTTGGCTACTTCAAATACCTGGGAGCAAACTGACAAAATCTTAGATACAGTTAATTTGCAGGAGGTGTTTGATGTAATTACGACCTGTGATGAGGTTACTTTTAATAAACCCGATCCGGATATTTTTGTTGTTACAGCAGATAAACTGGGTGCCGAAAGATATGAATGCTTGGTTATTGAGGACTCACCTGCAGGGATTGAGGCAGCCAGACGTGCGGGGATGAAAGTGGTAGGGATCGCTTCAGATGGTAATTATCAAGAGTTGTCTAAAGCCGATTTGGTTGTTGAGAATTTCTCCGAAATAACCGCACAAGCAATTGATCAATTGTAATATGGCTAACGCAGGATAGTTAATTTTGCTATTATTAATAGATGGAACAAAATAAAGAGTCAAATTTTAATATTGTCACGACTACAAAATCTGACAAAGGCACAAAAAAGGGGTTAATTATCGGTGCCATAATTGTTTTATTCTTAGCTATAAGTATTCCGGCCGGGGTCTATTTGGTAAAGCAACAGCAGGATATCAGGGAAAAGGCGGAAGAAGCCCTGCTTTGCCCGGCGGCAGAAGCCTGTCCGGTTCCCGGAGACCCGACACTTCTTAGAAGCTGCTCCTCGGCCAGTGATGGACAGACACCGGTTGATGTTAGCTGTTCTACTATTGCAAATGTTGGAACAACAACACTTTGTGGCGCAGTCAGTTATTGTTGTCCTTCGTTGGGTGCGTCTTGGACAACGGATCTAACTTTGTGTGCGGTTCCTTCTCCGACTGAAACCCCGCTGCCGACAGAAACTCCGCAAGCCACGGCAAGCGCCAGCCCTACAACAACCCCGACAGCAACTGCAACCACATCGTCTGCTCTGGCCACTGCAACACCGACAGGACTTCCTACCACCAAGCCGACGTCCACATCGGTTTCGGCCAGTTCTTCCGCGACCCCGATCCCCGTACCCGAAACCGGGACTGAATGGCCGACAGTTGTCGGAATAGGATTGGGAATATTGGTAATAATTGGTTCAATTCTTCTTGTACTCTAAAGATTCTTAAATCTTTCGGAAGGTTAATGAAGTCTGATTTTTTTAATTGAAAATACATCCCTTGAGTAAATAGGGGATTTGGATACCACGATTCCGACATGGTCTATCAGAGGAAAGTGGCTTTTAACTTCGGACTGGAATTTTTCAGCAAGATTGGAGGTATACGAACCAAAACCGGCATTTTCCGAATGTTTGCAAAGCCTATCTTCCCATTCGTGGATAACATCCAATATTTTTTCGCCGATTTGATTAAAAGTTTCCTGGTTTTTATCCTGATCGATGGAGTATTCAAAATGGGCTTTAGTGAATTGCTCAAATATCTCCTTATTCTCGGAAACCATTTTTTCGTAATACTCTTTATATTTTGTCATAAAATAACGAGATTTTTTGTTTAAAATATCGACTATATTTTGTCATAAAAATATCGACTATATTTTGTCATGAGCGCTTTCAGAAATTTTGTCTGAAAACAATGCAGAAATCAACCCTTGACTTGAAGTTATATTTCCTCCTCATCAGCAACGGACATAAGAAGTCTTCGCACAACTTCGTTCCCAAATTCTTTTGTCAGGTTATCTCTGGCTTCTTGCACAAAAGGATCTTGTGGAAGAATTGCCTCTTCCTCGTCTGTCTTTCGATGAATAATGTTAATTTCTATTGAGGCGAGTTCGTCTCTATCCATATCGTACTTTTGTACGAGTGTTTCTAAAAGAAATTTGGTGTAGATTTTGATTTGCATTTGCTTAATGGCAAAATCCGGCGTTTTTACGATACTGTCAAACTTTTCCACCAAGAAGAATCCGAGGGGGTGGGGATTAAGTTCCATGGTCTTTTCGGCACTACTTTCAATATTTCTCATGTTTGAGCCTATTCTAGCACAGATGTAAAGCCCATGCTCAAAATTTATGAATCGGCTAAAAAATTGTCATTCCGGAAAAATCTGGTATAGTACAGATGTCATAAAACTATGAGTCTAGAATTTCAACAGCAACCGGAAGACCAGGGCATAATTGAGATGTTAGCCCTTTTTTTAACGGGAAAGGTTAAAAAGGAGGACCTTGATGAAAATAATCAGGTCACACTGGGTTACTATTTAGGTTTAATGTCGGAGGATCGTAATTTTGCTTCCAAGGTGCAAAATCGGAAGAATCAGATGAGCACCCAGGGCACAAAAACTACCTTATTTTCCCGGGAACAACTGCAGAAAGCAAAGAGGCATAGGAAGAAAAATAAAGTTTCAGAGCCTATGTATCAACCAATGTTGTGGGAGGAAAGTCGGAGCAGTAAACCCGGCTTTTTAGAGGAAAATAATCCCGAAAGAGAAATAAGCAAAATGCACGACTTTGCAAATGATAGACAAAATATTCACTATAAAAAAATTATCCGGGAGGATGTGTCCAGAAACAAGAATATGCTAAGGGAGGTAATAGGGCTGCCCGTGGTTCGTGGCAAAAACCCCAATGTTAACGATCAGGTCTACAAATTCTTGGTCAGACGGGTTGCCCAATTTGACACTTTCGGGATCTTTAATGAATATGATCGAAATATGGGTTTCATCTCAGGTGATTTGGAAGTAAAAGTCAGCCAGGTAAAAGGAATGGTAGACGAAGTTGTTAATGGGCATTTGACCGTGTCTGAAAGGTTTGAAAAATTCCACCAATTTGTTGAAGATTATAAAAGCCAGTGGGGTATTGAATCTGAAATCCATACTTTTGATAGGATAAAATGATCTCCATTTCTCAGCTAAAATTCAGCCTTGAGAGTATAATATAGTCTAACTTTATGAAAATTCTCGTCGTAGAAGACGAACACAAAATCGCCAATTCTGTTAAACACGGTCTGGAACAAGAGGCTTATGTTGTCGATGTTGCCTATGATGGAATTGAAGGTTATGACCTGGCCGCTTCGGAGGAATACGATGTTATTGTTCTGGACTTGATGCTTCCGGGAATGGGTGGCTTGGAAATTTGCAAAAAACTTCGTGAAGAAAAAAATCACACACCCGTTTTAATTTTGACCGCAAAAGGAGAATTGAGTGATAAGGTTGAAGGTTTTGATGCCGGCGCTGACGATTACCTGGTTAAACCGTTCGCTTTTGAAGAACTTTTGGCCAGAATTAAGGCTATATCAAGAAGACCAAAAGAAGTTAAGGATAAATTATTAAAAGTCGGAGATCTGGAACTTAACACAGGAACTTTTGAAGTCAAAAAGGGTAACAAAGTTATATCACTTTCCCGGAAAGAATTTTCACTTCTCGAATATCTAATGCGCAATACCGGCAAAGTCCTTTCCAAAGATATGATTATTTCCCATGTCTGGAATTATGAAAGCGATATTTTGCCAAACACAGTTGAAGTTTTTGTGGGTTACTTAAGAAACAAAATCGGTGGCGATGTTATTAAAACCGTGAGGGGTTTCGGATATAAAATTGAATGAACATTTTTGAAGAGGCGAGAATTAAATTAACCGCCTTTTATCTTCTGGTAATGATGGCTGCAAGTTTGGCATTCAGTGTATACGTCTATGAAAGCGTAACCGTCGAATTTGTCAAAAGATATGATGTTGTCCAAAAAAGGTATGAAATTAATTTTCCCGGAACCACATCGTCCGACGGGGGAACTATTTTTATTGTTGAGGATATATATGCAACCAGAAATAATGTATTGGTGATTTTGTTGTACGCCAATGTGGCAATTTTGATTTTCTCCGGCATAGCAGGTTATTTTTTGGCCGGTGTAACCCTCAAGCCAATTAAGAAAAACATGGACGAGCAAAAGGATTTTGTAAGTAATGCCAGCCATGAATTGAGAACCCCGCTAACCTCCATTAAAACGGAGATTGAGGTCGCCCTTAGGGATAAGGATATGAATCTTTCGGCCGCAAAGGAGCTTTTGAGAAGCAACCTGGAAGAAGTTGACAAGATGAAAAAGCTTGCCGACTATTTATTGAAGTTAAATAAATTTAGTGTGGACACCGGGTCGTTGCGCATGAAGGAAGTTGATTTGAAAAAGGTTGCCGCTAAGGCTATCGGTAAGAGAAAAGTAAAGGCCGAACTTAAAAAAGCCGTTGTAAAAGGAAACGAAGAATCTATTACCGAACTAATTTCCATACTTTTGGACAATGCTTTTAAATATACGCTTAAAAATCCCAAAATAACCGTCAGAACGTATGCGAACACTTTAGAAGTAAACGATAACGGTGTGGGTATACCCCAGGAAGATTTAAACCATATTTTTGACAGGTTTTACAGAGCCGAGAAATCAAGGACTAAAGATGGGTACGGACTCGGACTTTCGATTGCCAAATCAATTGTAGATGCTCATGGTGCAAAAATAAGTGTTGAAAGCAAAGTCGGTAAAGGTTCAAAATTCAAAGTGGTGTTTGGCAAATAGCAGATGGATTCCACAATCCTTTATTTTCTTCCCGGGCTTTCCTCTGAGCTTCAACAAATTTATCCTGGTATTTAATATCCGGCGGATAAGATGAGGACACGGCAAATCCTTCTTTTACCAAATACTCATTGACGAAAATTTCTCCGACATATACATATCTCAAAAGTCTGCCGTATTTATCTTTTTCAGAGACATCTTTCTCAAGTTTAATTTCTTTTCCTTCCAATAAATCTTGGGTTTTGGAACTAGCCTCTTTGCCGTAACATTGTGCGGGTTTTGAGGGGTGGACAGTTTCCGGGGTATCAATTCCGATCATTCTTACAGTTTCCCCGGATTCGATTTTGAAAGTGTCCCCATCGACCACGTTAACTACTTTGGCGGTAACTATATTGGGATTAGAATTTGGTGTCGGTAAAATCGGGGTAGGGGTGGGTACTGCGGCAGGGTAAGGAGATATTAGAAAAAAAATACCGGCAACAAGTATTAGTATGCCATATTTTAGAATCCTCTTTCTATTCACACTTTCAGATTATAGCACCACGGTTAAATTTAGGAGATTCTAAGAGAGGTGACATTCTTAACCATTGACAATTACTACAACCTATTGTAATATATGTAGTATGACAACTATCAATAAAAACCCCACTTTAGTGACCAAAAATATTAAACAAAGAGTGACGCTTTTCGTCAATCCTTCAATTTTGAAGCATGCCAAAGCGCAGGCGGTTGTCGACGATTTAAGTTTAACTGCACTTGTAGAAAAAGCCCTAGTAAAATATTTACCTAAAGAGACGGTGATTAGGAAACCTCACATCAGAGAAGGTTGATATTTATTTCAATTAATTGGTGGTTTCTTAAAACAGATTGTAACGATTTTTAAAAACGAGAGGGGGTGAGAAATATGACAGAAATTATAAGAGAAACAGTTAGAACAGAGAATGCAAATGAGGCAGCTTCGGTTGACGACAAAGTGACCGGTACCCAAACAGTGGGGCGTGTAATTTATTTTTTATTTGGAATACTCGAAGTACTCTTGGCATTTCGTTTAATCTTTAAACTCGCAGGTGCAAACCCCGGAAGCATTTTTGTAAATGCTATTTATAGTCTAACAGGAATATTTATTTTGCCTTTTAGCGGAATATTCCGTCAGGCAGCAACTACCGGAGTGGAAACAACAGCAATTCTTGAGCCGGCGACGGTAATTGCCATTATTGTCTACGCAGTTTTGGCGTGGGGAATTGTAGCACTCGTGAGAATACTTTCCGGCGAACGGAAAGAGGGTGATTAGTTTGCAGCAGGATGGGAGGTGATATTTATGGGAATACTAGACATTATCATTATTATATTGGTTATCGCCTGGTTGGGAGGTTTTTCTTTCCACCTTGGTGGTAGACTAATACATTTACTTTTGGTTATTGCAGTCATTGTTTTTGTCATCCGACTTTTAGGTTAGATTTGTAACAGATAAAGTAACAAAGCGCCCCTGCTTTTTTGTTAAGTTATTTGATGTTAAAATAGCCTCATGTCACTTTCTGTAGGGATAGTCATCTCACTGTCCCAACCTTTGATTTTAATTTCAGAATTAATCTGTAATAGACAAACGTATAAATTATTGAAATAATACAGAAGATATGGATATTCAAAAGATAATTGCAGATGCAGTTGAGGTGTACTCGAAAACTTCCGAAAAACCGATAGTGACTGTCTATAGTGGCATAGAGGGAGTTAAGGAGATTTACATGGACACATTGACATCGAACCCAGATGAACCAATATATGCTTTTTTGAATCCGGAAGATGTTAGCGAAGACCTCTACACCTGGCTTGATACGGTATATGTCAAAGAACGTGTCAAAAAAAATATTACAGCTAATGTATTTATTTCCAACCCCAAGGGGGGTAATACGAAGAAATATTTGAACTCAAGCAGTGAGGAAAAACGCATAACACATTATATTGAGGACTTTGGAAAACCGTTTGAATGTGAAGTTGATATTTATGGAGATAAGGTGGCATTAATTAACTATAACCCAAAGGGGGAAATTTCTGGAATCGTAATTAATCATGCAATAATGGCAAGCACTATTAAATCCTTCTATCTTCACTTTTTGTGGAAAATATAGTTCTTTCTTAATATTTATTTCGAGATAGATCAATTGTAAGAAGCGGGTTTCCTGTGAGCTCTCGTCCAAACATAGACATGTATTCCCGGTATTTCATTGGTTCACTGTTTGGTATAAGTTCCCAATAAATATTGATATCTCCCTTGTCACCATAAGCTTTTTTAGAAATTATTTTGGCATCAAAGCCGCAGACACGTGCCATTAGTTCAAATTGGTGTTGATGAGGGACAAATCTATCTAAAAAGTGTACTTGGTCAGCAGAATCATGGATATCTCCAAATGAACGATCGTAGACTCCTAAATTACCCAATCTGTTTGAGAAATCGTTTGCTAGCTTTGCATATTCACCTTTTTCTACATCAGGTATATCGATGATAACTTTTTTGGAAGGGGCCTCCGTGAATCGTTTGTCGAGCACTCTATGCATCTCTCTTAATGTGTCAAGAAAATCATCCAGTGTTGTATTGTGAAGAATCGATCTTCCTAAACAGTAGATTCCATCAAGCGAATTATCTTCGAAAGGAAGATGGTGCCAATCAGCGACGCGTATTTTTAAAGTGGAATTGTCTTTCAGTGCCCTTGAAACATTTGTTGGCACTACATCAATACCTTCTAAATTATTAAAACCATCTTTTTGCAACTCATTCATGTGTCTAGCTGCCGGGCCGCAACCAATATCCAATATCTTATCATTGGTAGAAAATGTCTTTTGAATTAGAGAGGTTTCGTACAAAAGGAGCTCTTTATTTGGAGGGTAGGACATAAATTCTTCCTCAATGTCTTTATATGTACTCTCAATCGTGGGAAGTGTGGCTGCTTGATCAAAGCTTAATACATTGTCAACGTGGGCAAGAATTGGACTAAAGTCTTCATTTTTTAATGCATACTCCCTAAGGTGTTTTCGTAGTTTCTCCAAACCATACCTATTAGCATATAATGGATAGATTTTTTTAATGGTCTCATCGTCTTGTGTCTCTTGTAATGCCATAATCAAGGTGTCGCTAAGGCCCGAGGCATAGGGCCAACTAAAGGCAATATCCATTTCAGCTGATTTAAAATCATCATCATCTTTTGGGTGGATTAGTTTATTGACCAAATCCCTGCTGTATTTTTTAATAACTCCGTCATGGTCTGTCTCTTGACACCCGTTTTTAGAAGAAAGACGAGGAATTTCTAAATTTTCATTCATAAAGTAATTATAATACTAAAACTTACTATATATTTTGAAATATGAATGTTAAAATAGCCTCATGTCACTTTCTGTAGGGATAGTCGGACTTCCAAACGTTGGTAAGAGCACACTTTTTAACGCACTTCTTAAAAAGCAGCAGGCATATGTTGCAAATTTTCCATTCGCTACGATTGAGCCGAATATCGGAGTGGTTCCGGTTCCTGATCAGAGGCTTTTAAGATTGGCGGAGATTACAAAAAAAGCCGAGAACATGACAAGTCTTTCCCCAGAAGTTCCGGCCACAGTTGAATTTGTGGACATTGCAGGTCTTATCGCCGGTGCCAGTAAAGGCGAGGGACTGGGCAATAAATTTTTAAGCCATATCAGAGAAACTAATGCAATTTGCTATGTTTTAAGAGCGTTTTCGGATCCGGAAGTGGTCAGACAGGGAGTTAAAGACCCGGTGAGCGATTTTGAGGTTTTAGAAACGGAGCTGGCCCTCGCCGATATACAGACTTTGGAAAAGCAGAAAGACCCGGGGAATACCCCGGACAAGGAACTGCTTAAAAGGTGGCAAACAGTCCAGAAGTTTAAAAAATCCCTTGAAAGCGGTTCGGTGATTCGAATCACCGAACTGTCGGAGGAGGAGAGAAAAAGCGCCAAGGAACTTGGGCTTCTGACAGCAAAACCAATTTTAGTGATTCTAAATGTCGATGAAGGGGACTTGAAGCGGGAGAAAGAGATAGAAAAAGAATATGCCGAAAAATTGAAATTGGATCCGGATCAGATGGTAGTAATTTCAGCCAAAACAGAGAGTGAGCTTTCGGAGCTTTCTAACGAAGACCAGAAAGTTTATATGGATGATTTGGGAATAAAAAATTCAGGCTTGGAAAGATTAATACAAAAGGCTTTTTCAACCCTCGGACTTATAACTTTTTTGACTGCCGGAGAAAAAGAAGTCAGGGCTTGGACAATTAAAAAGGGGATAAATGCCCAGGAGGCAGCCGGGGTGATACATACAGATTTTATTAAAAAATTTATCAAAGCCGACGTGGTCGGACTTGATGATTTTTCCAAGGCTGGCGGCTGGAAAATTGCCCGTGAACTTGGAAAAGTCCGCTCGGAAGGGAGAGATTACATTATGCAGGACGGAGACGTAGTTGAGTTTCGTATCGGCAGTTAATCTATAGCCCTTTTCTATACTTGTTAGGAACCCCAATATTTGATAAAATTCGCTGGTATGAATAAATACGAATTGACTCTGGTTCTGGATGGAAAATCCGGTGCCGCCAAGAAAAAAAAGGTAACAGAGGTATTGGATAAAATTTTAGCCGTATACAAGGGCAAAATAGCTGAAAGCAAAGATTGGGGAGAAAAGAAGCTTGCTTACAAGATCGGAAAAAGCCAAACCGGCCTTTTCCTTTTTTTTGAGCTTGAACTGATTCCGGCCGGAGCCAAGGCATTAAATGATAAAATAAGGGTAGATGGAGATGTTATCCGATATTTGCTAATCAGAAAAGAGAAATAATATGGCGAAATCATTAAATAAAGTAATGCTCATAGGAAACCTTACAAGGGATCCTGAAATGCGCTACACCCCTCAGGGAACTGCAGTTTGCACTTTCGGCATAGCTACCAATAGAAGTTGGACAACCGAAAGCGGAGAAAAGAAAGATGAGGCGGATTTTCATAATATAGTCGCTTGGAATAAGTTAGCTGAGATCTGCACACAGCTACTTAAAAAAGGGAGAAAAGTATACGTCGAAGGCAGGCTCTCAACACGTTCTTGGCAAGGTGCTGACGGAACCCAGAAACAAAGAACAGAGGTTGTAATTAGCGATATGGTTATTTTGGATAAGAAAGAAGGTTCTACCGGGGAAGCGATTGATATTCCCGAACCGGAAATTGAATCTCAGGTAGCGCCTGAAGAGGTGGGAGAGAAAAAAACAAAGAAAGAATCCAAGAAGGAGGAAAAGGAAGAGAAAAAAGTTGAGGAAGTTAACGAGGAAGATATTCCTTTCTAAGGAATAAAATATAAGATTTTATTATTATGGCAAAGAAAAAAGACATCAAAAAAAGGAGAAGGATAGTTGAAGTTGCAGTCCCCAGAAATTGTCCCTTCTGCAAGGGCAAGACGGAACCCGACTACAAAGAAGTGGCTTTACTTGAAAAATATATAAACGATCGGGCAAAAATTTTGAGCAAAGCAAAAACAGGAATTTGTGCCAAACACCAAAGAAGAATTTCTTTAAGTATCAAAAGAGCTAGGCACCTTGCCCTCCTTCCATACACACCTTCTTTGGACTAATTTAAGACTTGAGTAATCATGATCTTAACGCTAATATGTAGCTTATGTCTTTGAAACTGGGTTTTTTGAAAGCAAGGAAAATAATCCTGTCAATCCTGGTACTGGTGGGTGTTTTTACGGGTGGATATTACCTCGGGTTTCAGGGTTACAAAGTCGAGGTAACACACGCCCTTAACGTATCTTTTGATCGAAGAGTCCCCGACGATAAAGATGTAGATTTTTCACTTTTTTGGCAGGTTTGGGACCTCATGTCCCAGAAATATTATGACAAATCAAAACTGGTTCCTTCGCAAATGGTCTATGGCGCCATTGAAGGAATGGTTGCCTCAGCGGGAGATCCATACACAACATTTCTTCCTCCCGCGGAAAATAAAATAGTTAATGATAATTTGAGCGGTTCTTTTGGTGGAGTTGGAATTGAAATTGGTTACAAAGAAGATCGTTTAGCCGTGATAGCACCACTTCCCGGATCACCGGCGGAAAAAGTTGGAGTCAAACCCGGAGACTTTATAGTCAGAATTACAGATGTTGGTAAAAACATCGATATCGATAGCACCAACTTAAGTACCGGCGAAGCAGTTACTCATATCCGCGGTGAGGTGGGAACAAAAGTAACGCTTACTCTTATTCGGGAAGGCGTGGGTGAACCGATAATTGTTGAAATAGTGAGAGAAAAAATCGATGTTCCCTCGGTCAGTATGGAATGGGTGGGTGAAGGTTCAGATATCGCTCATATTAAAGTCGGTGAATTCGGAGCGGAAACCAAAAATGAGTGGAATAAAGCCGTAAGCGAAATACTTACCAAAGGTAACACCAAAGGAATAATTGTGGATTTGAGAAATAATCCCGGCGGATACATGCAGGCAGCTATTGATTTGGCCTCTGACTTTGTTCCCATGAATTCAGTAATTGTCATTCAAGAAAACGGTAACGGTTCGAGGCAAGAATATAAATCTGAAACTTTGCCCAGATTAGATAAATACAAAGTTGTGGTCTTAATCAATGGAGGCAGTGCGTCTGCGTCCGAAATATTATCAGGTGCGCTTAGAGACAACAAAGGAATAAAACTTGTTGGAGAAAAAAGTTTCGGAAAAGGTACAATTCAGGAACCAATAGACATGACCGGAGGCGGTGGGGTTCACGTTACCACAGCCAAGTGGCTTACACCTAAAGGAGTTTGGGTTCACGAAGAAGGGTTAATGCCGGATGTGGAAGTCGTAAATCCCGAGGACGCATCTATAGATGCGCAACTTAGGGCTGCAGTAGAAATTTTTCAGTAATTTCCAAGAATTGGTTATAATAATTAACTCTGAAAGTGCCCAATAAAAGTGACAGTTTACCAGGTAAAAAAATATTTGTAATCGTTGCGGTGGCCGCAATAATTCTTCTTGGCATAGGAGCGGGGGCGGTTTTGGACAGAACTTATGGAATTAAAATCTTAGACAGATTTTTACCTAAAACCGAAAGCAAGGTCTCGGAACGGATAGTTTTAGAAGAGAATGACGTCATAGATGTAGTCAAAAAGGTCGGACCTTCCGTAGTAACAGTTTCGGCAACCCAGCCGGCAAGACAGATAATTCAGTTTTCTCCGTTCGGTGGTATCAGTCAAAGAAATGAAGACAGCTCTCCACAGGATATCGGCACGGGCTTTGTCGTGTCGGAAGACGGCCTGATTATCACCAATAAGCACGTTGTTGCTGATGCCGGTTTAAAATACCAGGTTAACAGTGCTGATGGTAAAACATATGAGGTTAAAGAAGTTATCAGGGATCCGAATAATGATATTGCAGTATTAAAAATTGACGCTTCAAACTTGAGGCCTGTAGAGCTTGGAGATTCTTCTAACTTGCAGGTGGGACAGTTTGTAATTGCCATAGGCACCGCTTTGGGGGAGTTTAGAAATACCGTGACCACAGGGGTTGTTTCAGGATTGGGTAGGGGAATAGACGCAGGATCTTCTTATCAGGGATATGTAGAGCGACTGGATAATGTGATTCAAACCGATGCTGCCATAAATCCGGGAAATTCCGGCGGACCACTTCTTAATTCAGCCGGTCAGGTTGTGGGAATAAATGTGGCTGTGGCTCAGGGGGCTGACAATATTGCTTTTGCAATTCCCATAAACACCGTTAAAGATGCTTTAGATACCTACAAATCAACCGGAAAGTTCCCGGCTAAGGCATATCTGGGAGTAGAGTATCAAACTATTTCAAAACAGGCGGCGTTATTAAACAATGTTCCTCAGGGTGTTTATATAGTAAATGTAATTGAAGGTTCTCCGGCTCAAAAAGAAGATGTCCGGGTTGGTGACATAATTTACAAAGTTGATAATAGTCCATTGGGCACGGACACAGATTCCCTAAGTAGGATCATTTCTTCTAAGAAACCGGGTGACGGCATGGTGCTAACTATTTGGAGAGACGGAGAGACAAAGGATATTAATGTGACTCTCTCTGAATTTCAGCAGTAATTATTGAAGATCTTTAGTTAACTCAATTACCCGGTCAAGTTCTCCGTCCATGATAATTTCCAGTTTGCCCCAGCTTTTGACAATTCGATGATCGGTGACTCTATCTTGAGGAAAATTGTAAGTTCTGATTTTTTCAGACCTCATACCGCGGCCTATTACAGATCTATAGCCTGCGACAGTCCTCATCTTTTCTGCTTCCTGTTTTTCCCAAAGACGGGAACGAAGAAGGGAGAGTGCGATCTGTCTATTTTGTTCCTGAAAACGTTCCTCGCGGGCTTCTACGACAAGTCCTGTGGGTTTGTGAACCAATCTGACAGCCGTTGAAACTTTGTTGACGTTTTGACCTCCGTGTCCGCCTGCGCGGGTAAATTGCCAATCCAGGTCATTGGGGTTAATTTGAATTTCCGTCTCCTTAATCTCAGGGAGAACCACTACTGTAGCAGTAGAAGTGTGGATTCTACCTCTTCTTTCAGTTGTGGGAACTCTCTGTACTCTGTGGACTCCGGATTCATTTTTTAAAAGGTCGAATACCTGACTTCCTGAGATTCTAACTGTCTTTTCGTCGATTTGTGTCGCCTTCCAGCCTTTTTTGGTAGCAAAGCGGATATACATTCTAAGTAAATCCTGGCCCCAAAGTTTAGCCTCATCTCCTCCTGTTGCGCCCCGGATTTCAAGATAAACTGTTTGGTTAAGATGCATAGTCGTAGTATGTAACACGTAGCGGGTAGCTTGCAAGCTATATTTTACTTTTACTTGCTACTAATTGATCGAAGCTCTGCAAGTGATTCCGGCCTTTGGGCTTCTTCTTGGAGTCTTTTTTCCTGTTTGATCCTTCTTTTCTCAGATTTGCTGACATGTTTTCCGGCGTTGGCCAATTTGGCCTTGAAGGCGTCGACACGTCCGGCAGAATCGACGAACTTCATTTGTCCGGTGTAGAAGGGGTGGCAAGCATAACAGACCTCAACGCGTATTTCAGGAGTGGTTGCTCCGGTTGTAAATATGTTGCCGCAGGCACAAGTTACCTTTGCCTCAGTAAACCATTTTGGATGAATTGCTGCTTTCATAGATAGGGAATTTTATCATTTCTGAAGTAATTCGGCAACATCCTTCGAGGATCGTCACCGGGCATGATCGGGCAATTCTTTTTTGGGCCGTCTTTTGTACTCTGCCAAGATTACACCGATGATAATTACGGCGCTGCCAATTAAGAAAGGAGTGTCCACATTTTCCTTGAGCCAGAGAACCGAAAGGGGAACACCGAAAATCGGATAAAGATATGCAAAAATACCAACTTCACCTATTTCAATCGTTTTTTCTGCTCTGTGCCAAAGAATGTAGGCTATGGTGCCTGAAAGGACTGCCATATAAACGACACCCAGATGGTAACTGAAAGGCACGGCAGTTATTACTTGCATATTTGTACTTACAAGCTGAGAGATCGAAAACGGAAGTATTGTGATAAAACCTACAATAAATGCTAAGTTCGTAGAAGCTGCGGGATCAACTCCGCGCCGCATAATTTTTTTAACAAGCACTGCGGCTGCCGTTCCAACCATAATATGGGCAAAAACCAAAAGGTTGCCTTCAAGACCGGCAAAATCTTTGTGTCCGTTAATAATCGGGCTGGCAACTGTTATAAATGTTCCCGTAAGAGCTATAAGAAGTCCCCATCCCTCCCTTTTTGTTATCCGTTCTTTTAGAAAGAACACTCCGGCAATCGCAGTGGTAATTGGAGCCATAGAAGAAATCAGGCTTGAGTCAACGGCAGACGTTTTATCGGTGCCTAAAAAGAGCAGTCCCAAATCAACGGTTGTTAATAAAAATCCTGTCAAAATAAGGAAAACAAGGGTTTTTCTGTCTCTCGGAAGTTTTGTTTTTGTAAAAAGAAAAAAGAAAACCGCAATTACTGCCGATATGAAAAATCTATATGTTAAAAATACTGCAGGAGAAAAACCACCCAACGTATATTTGATGATGGGGGATGCGGCTCCCCAGATTACAGCGACCCCTAATAGTTCGAGATAAGCACGCTTTCTGGCAGAACTCATAGTATCAATTATCAATTATCAATTTATAATTTACAATTAGGGAAAAAGTTAGGGAAGAAGGTCAATTATCCTATCGATTCCGAAAGAAAAGCCGACCGCGGGAATAGTACGCCCTGCAAACATACCGATTAAATTGTCATAACGTCCGCCTCCGCCGATAGACAATCCGCCGGGAGTGTTATCCAACTTTAGCTCAAAAATTGTTGATGTGTAATAATTTAACCCTCTGGCCAAATAGGGATTAAACGCAAAATCTACTCCTTCTTTAAATCCTTTGTCAGTCATTTTCTTGAATATTTCATTTAACCTTTCTGTCTTTTGCGCGTTTTCTAATTTGGCAAACAAAATTTCGGCATTCTGCAAGTTAGATTTATTAAGTAGTTCGACCACCGCCTCGCGGCCGATTTTGTCGATTTTGTCGATAATGCCGACAGTTTCGGTAGTAAAGCCAATTTGATCAAATAGTTTGCGGTCGTTAATTTGTAGAATTGCCCGGTCAAGTCCGATTGCACGCGCCCCTTCAATTGCGGCCATGATAACCCTTACATCCGCGTCAGTGCTGTCAGATCCTACAGTATCAAAATCAAATTGAGTAAATTCGCGTCTTCTGCCTTTCTGCGGATTTTCGCCTCTGAATACCTGTCCGATCTGGTATCTGGAGAATGTCGGTGTAAGAAGTCCTAAATTATTTGCAACAAAACGCGCTAAAGGCACTGTTAGGTCGTAACGGAGGGCAAGCTTCCTCCCGCCTTTATCCTCAAATGTGTAAACAAGCTTCTCGTCTTCGCCGTATTTTCCCAAAAGCGTTTCTGCAAATTCTACAGTGGGGGTTTCTAGGGGGGAAAACCCATATTTTTCCAATACAACTATGGCGGCGTTTATCATTAGCCGCCTTTTTGCTGCCTCTTCGGGTAAAGTGTCCCCGAATCCCTTTGGTGTACGTGGCCCTTTTTGCATATATTTAGTGTATCACAACACCCCCCTTCGCCAAGGCTACGGGAGGATTGTTTTTATCTTTTTAAAAACAAAAAAAAGGAACCTTTCGGTTCCCTATATTATCGATCTCCTGAGTTTTACGCTTCAGGCTGGCGCCCCGTATTTGGCGGGGTCCCTGCCTGCGCAGGCAGGCTTCCGGGTCGTGACTCCGGTACTAACGGATTTGTTAAACTTTTTAAAATCTCCCTTTCATTGTCCCGAAACATATCGGGACAAGGAGCGAGAGACTTTTTAAACTGCCAAAAAGGTATTATAGCGGTAATTTTTACTTTGTCAAATTTTTAGTTATCTTTGCCTTTATTTTCGATGGCAAAGACAGCCCGGGAGATTGCCGGAGTGCCTGTGGTATCCAGGACGGTAATTACCGTGTCAGAGGCTGATATGTCAGACATTTTAATGTTTTTTAGACCCTTTTCGCTGACTGAAATGATTTCAGTATTTTTATCCGGCGTAAAAGTAGTTTCCTCTCCGTCTGACGGGGAAGTGACTGTTAGGAATTTTTTGTCTACACTTTCAACCTTTTGCATTGAAACGGTAATTTTTGTGTCAGCCACGGCACTTGAAACCAAAATCCTTTTGACATCAAGCACGTCGTTACCGTCAACATAGCCCATGGCAATGATGTAATCTCCGATTGCAATATCGGTAAGTTTTATCACCTTGCTGGCTGAGTCTTTAGCATTTACAACTGCGACATCAAATTTGTCAGTCGCAATTTGTTGAATCTGGCTGTCAACACTTTTTATTTGAATTGTTGAATCGGCAATGTCGGTGACGGTACCAATGTATGCTTTGGGCGGGTTTTCTGCCTCTGCGATTTTCTGTAAAACTTCACTATCTACATCTGAACTTTTTGAATCTTCTGTAGGTTCGGACTGAAAAGAAGACGAATATACCGCCAAAACTTCCTGAGAAGAAGAATCTCCCTGGTCGTTTATGGAAGTGGCTTTAATTTTGTTAATTCCGGCATCGGGTTCTATTTCGACTGAGAAACTCCCATCAGTTGCACTTTGAGTAAAATAATCAGTATTGCCAACCGATACTACAACCCAAGATGAAGATTTGGTAATTCCGGATACTGTATATGAACTGGCTGTAATAACATCGAAATCCCTGGGTTTATCGATAGTTATTCTATTTTTTTCAACTCCGACACGCGGTGTAGCAGTAGCAACAGGGGTGTCGCTTCTGACCACGCTAGATCTGACTCTCCAGGCGCCGAAGGCAATTACTAATCCAAAGGATACGCCAATTATTCCCGCCCACAACAGTTCTTTCCTCATGCAAGTCCACAATATAGTAGAACTAAGGACTTTAGTCAAGTTATCCACATGCTAAGTAAATAAGGGTATTGATTAGGATTATCAGATTTGCTAGAGTGCAGTAGCAAATGGACATCACATATTTAGGCCATTCCAGTTTCAAAATAGTTGCTCAAGGACTTTCGCCTGATGGAGCAAAACAAAAAGTAACTGTTGTTACGGATCCATTTGATCCGAAAATGGTCGGGTTTAAATATTCCGGAGTAGAAGGTGAAATAGTTACAATTTCACATCAACATGCTGATCACAACATGTCAGACAAGGTGGCGGGAGTTAAAAAAATCGTTGAGGGACCGGGGGAATATGAAATAAGCGGAATATCCATAATAGGTTACTCTTCTTTCCACGATGCTAAAAAAGGTGAAGAGAGAGGCAAAAATACTGTTTATGTAATTGAATCGGAGGGTCTAAGAATTGCTCATTTGGGAGATTTGGGGCACATGTTGAGTGACGATTTGGTAGGGGAAATGGGATCAATTGATATTTTAATGATTCCGGTTGGCGGTACCTTTACCATTTCAGCTAAGGAGGCAGTTGAAATTTGCTCAAAGGTTGATCCTTATTACATATTGCCAATGCACTACAAAGATGTGGGGATAAACGAAAGCCAATTCGGAGACCTTGAACCAAAAGAAACGTTTCTTAAAGAAGTTGGTCTGACTGTCGAAATTTTACCCAAACTGTCGATTAAAAAGGATGATATAGTTGAAAACCAAAGCACAAAAGTTATCGTACTTGAAAAAAAATAGCTACAATACTTAATCGCTGAAAATTGTAATTTCCGGATATTATTTACATCTGCCTAAAATAATAGTAAAAGCTAATAACAATGGCAGACCCACAAAATAAGATCAGAGTTCCGCCGCATTCACAAGAAGCTGAAGAATCAGTGCTTGGTGCCATGTTGATTGATAAAGACGCCGTTATTGCCGTCGCTGAATTTCTTTCGTCTGATGACTTCTATGATGAGAGACTCAAGGAGGTTTACCGTGCGTGTATTGATTTATATGAAGAAAGAACTCCGATCGATGTTTTAACTGTAACCGAGAAACTTAAGAAAAGAAAAGTATTAAAAGAAGTGGGATCTTCTTCATATCTTGCCGAACTGGCAAACAAAGTTCCCACTGCTGCCCATGTGGAACATTATGGCAGGATTGTAAAGGATACCGCGACTAAAAGGTCCCTAATGTCAGTTGCCTCAAAGCTGGTGGATGTGTCCATGGATGAAGGACTTGGAGCAAATGAGGTATTAGACAAAGCCGAAAGTGCCATCTTTTCTTTGAGCCAGAAATCTCTTAGCAAAGCATTTACCTCAGTTAGGGATACTTTAGCGGAGAGTTTTGACAGGTTAGATGAACTTCACAAAAGCGGCGGGGGGATAAGGGGAGTGCCTACGGGTTTTAAGGATCTGGACGATGCTCTGGCAGGCCTGCAGCAATCTAATTTGGTTATCCTGGCCGCCAGACCCGGTGTGGGAAAAACAACATTGGCAATGAACATAGCCCAATACGTTGCCGTTGAATTGAAACGCCCGGTCGGTTTCTTTTCTCTTGAAATGAGCCGGGAGGAGCTTGTTGACAGACTTCTTGTGGCGCAGGCTGACATTGACGCCTGGAGATTAAAGACGGGAAAGCTTTCGGAAGATGACTTTAGCAAGCTTTCCGACGCAATGGGAGTACTGGCCGAAGCTCCGCTTTTTATCGATGACACTCCGGCTCTTTCCGTCCTTGAGATGCGCACCAAAGCAAGGCGTTTGCAAGTGGAAAGCGGGTTAGATCTACTCGTTGTCGATTATTTGCAGTTGGCCAGAAGCAGAAATTTGGAAAACAGAGTTCAGGAAGTTTCAGAAATTTCCCAAGGCATGAAGAATCTTGCCCGTGAACTTAAGATCCCTGTGGTGGTGCTTTCGCAGTTATCCCGCGCCGTTGAAACTAGGGGTGGAAAGAAGCCTCAGCTGGCAGACCTCAGGGAGTCGGGGAGTATTGAGCAGGATGCGGACGTGGTTATGTTTTTGTGGCGAGAGGATGATGAAAACCCTGAAAATATTATGCTTGATATAAGTAAACATAGAAACGGGCCGCTAAGAAGTGTACCTCTCCGCTTCAAGGGCGATAGAATCAGATTCTATACCAGGGATACCAAGCACCAGAAGTAAAAATAAACAGAATTAGTGGTAAAATATGGATGTCTTTTGCGCCGAGGTGGCGGAATGGCAGACGCTCAGGTCTCAAAAACCTGTGAGGCTAACACCTCGTGGAGGTTCGACTCCTCTCCTCGGCACTCGTTTTCACTCGTGCTTCGTCGCTTCGTCGATATTAGCTGTTTATCCAAAAAAGGGCGGTAAAGATGGTGAGATATTGGGTTAGTAAACCGGGGACAACGCTTGTGTCATTTTGGATAGATTTTTGCAAATTAATCCACTTTTCAATAATTTTATTCTTTGCCTTCAGAAAAAAATAAGGGGCTTCAATTAAATCGGGGAGTATGGAGGCTAGGCTGGCAAGCAAAATTGTAAGTGCATGAGCCGTATCCGGAAGCGCTTGATAAGCAATAAATGTGCCGCCGATTAAAGCCAGAGAACAATCAATGATTACCAAAATCGTGCTTTTTTGGGTGGGCCGGCCATATTTTTGGGTCTCAGTATTTAGATGTGGATTCCAGTGGGGAACCATTTCCAAAACAAAATGACTCGCGAAAGCCAGCGGAATGGCTATAAGCGGGTTGGGAATTTTTGTGGCAATAGCAGCTCCCACCATTACATGGGGTGTTTCAAGCATTGTGAAAACAATGGTATTATAATTGTGACATGTTAGTCAACTTTTTATTTAGTTTCGTGGGTGTAATGCTTTTTTTGTTTGTTTTTTGGAGAAGGTTGAAGGATGATTATTCTTCGGAAATCATTTTTCAGATAGCCACCTGGATTCTTATTGGTCTGAGTCTGGGCTTAACTGTAGCCAGACTTTTTTACCCCTCCTGGTTTTTCTGGTTTTCGCTTTTAGGGTGCCTGATCGGGATGTTTATGGCCGTTATAAAATTCAAGCTCCGCTTTTTTGAAACTCTCGAAGCGGTAATTATGGCCGGGATGCCTTTTGTATCCCTGCTCTTCTTTAAAGATTCTGTCACAAATTATTCACTGAATTCTTTTTTGGCTTTTGTCGTTAGCCTTATTCTTATCTTTTTAGCTTATTGGTTTGACTTACGTTATAAAACCTTCACCTGGTATAAATCGGGGAGGATAGGATTTGCAGGCCTGGCTGTCTCTATTTTGTTTTTTATCTCCAGAACAGTTATTGCTATTCTCGGAATAACCATGATATCCTTTGTTAACAAATTTGAAGCCATTATTTCTGGATTGGTTGTTTTAATTTGTGCAGGGCTTTTAATATATCTGAGCAAAAAAGAATAAATGACAAAAAAAATTTCCAAGAAAGTTGTAAAGAAAATAGACAGGAGTAAAGCACCGGTTTTTCCCGAATCTGTTTTAAAGCCGATTGATAATTTTTTGACGGCCAAACTTCATACGTTGGAAAAAAGGAAGAAAAAGATTACCAGAGACGATCCTTTTATGGATCCGAATAGAACCACTGATAATGCCGCTTCGGATGTAGAGGCCGATGAACAGGTTGGTCACGCCAGGGCTTCCGCAATCAATACAGAGATTAGTAAAAGCATTATTAACGTCAGAAAGGCCCTAAGCAGAATCAAATTGGGAAAGTACGGTGTTTGTGAAGAATGCGGTCAAATGATCGATACCGCCCGGCTTATGGCTGTCCCGGAAGCTAAATTTTGTTCCTCATGTGCAGCGAAAAGAGAATAATAATACACTCTGCTAGAATATAAGTATGACGCCTAGGATCATTTTTGAAGACGA
>CAZSGY010000032.1:0-33909 GCA_964606975.1 uncultured Gammaproteobacteria bacterium
GTTGGGGCGGTGGAACGGGCGGAACATCGGTCGGCAACGGAGCAATCGGCTGATCTACTAACGGAGGCGGAACATCTGACGGTACAACCGGTTCGGTCATGGGCGTTACACCCAGCTCTAGCGGAGGTGTGGCACCTGAAACCATCGGATTTGCAGGGGGGTTAGCTCCCTCTTGAGATTTGGGCATGTTTGGGTCCATACTTTAGAGTACCACATGCAAAAACATAAGGTCAACAGCAGTAAGCAATATGTTTTATTGATGTTTTATGTTTTTGTAATTTTGGCTCTTAGCTTTATTAATATTAAAAATACCCTATCCGAGAAAAAGGTTTTGGGAGCTGAAACACAAGAAGATGTTGAGGTAAAATTTTGGGATGATTTTTTGGATAAAAACCCTCACTATATCCCGGGGTGGATAGAATTGAACCGCCCAGATCAAGTAAAAACCATAAACCCCAACTATCAATTGCCATCAAATCAAGGAGTATAGAAGATAATTAATTCGCAGACTTACCTTCCGCAGACTCTTCCTCACCTTGTGGTTCACCCTCTGCCGGGGCTTCACCCTCGACAGCCGTTTCCCCTTCGGCAGGAGCCGGAGCTTCAACGACTTCTTCTTTTTGAGGAGGTTCGACTTTAGCAACTATCGCTTCCAAATCGCTCTTTATTTCAATCTTTGATTTGTCATATTTTATGTCTTTAACCAGAATAGACTGATCTACTTCTGAAAGGCCTGTTACATCAATTTCAAACTTTTCCGGTAAGTCTGCAGGAAGTGCTTCAGCTTTTAATTCGTTGACATACTGGACCACTGTTCCGAGTGCTTGTTTCTCCGCCGGGGATTCTCCCAAAAGCTCGACGGGAATATCGGCTTCAACTTTTTCTTTAAGGTCAACTTGTAAAAAATCTACATGGACCGGCTGGTCACTGATCGGGTTTAATTGAAGATTGTGGATTAAAACAGGTTTTTCTTCAGCGTCAACATTGAGCATCAAAAGACCCGTCTCGCCGATTTCTTTATAAATTTTTCCAAATTCTTTAAGGTCAACTTGGACAGCTTGTGATTTTATCTTTTTACCAAAAATGTTTCCCGGCAAAATTCCCTGACTACGAAGGCTTTTTACTTTCCTACCTTCTATTTTTCTTTTTTCTGCTTTTAATATTGTTTTAGGCATTAGAGCGAAAATTTAACAAAAAGATCTTTGACCAACGTTGTATTATAAACGTAACGCCCCTCTCCGGTCAAGCTAAAGGCCGGGTTAACCCCGAGTATTTGTTTGTCTGTGTCTACGTTTATAGTCAAAGGATGGCTTTCTACACCGGCCTGCTTACGGATGAGAAGACTATACCAATCAGGTGGAGATTCAAAATTATTACTCCAGGTAAATGTTATGTTCTTTGTTTCACCGGCCAACACCTCCACTATAATACCAATCTCTTTTCTGCCTTTTGAGTTGTTAATTTCCGGAACCAAAGACTCTGTGTTTTGTCCGATGTTGCTAACAACATTGATTGCAAGCGAATCTTCGGGTATAAGTAATCTGATATAAGTTTTATATCTTCCCGAAAGTCCGAGATTAATGTTAGCAGAGTTAGACAGAGTCAGTGTCAAAGTTTTATCTATCCTTCTTTCACCGATTCTAATATCTAATTTTTGAGAACGTTTAATAAAATAATTAGATTTGTTTACCCCCACATTTGCTTCTATAAGACCCACTAAATCCGAGTAGCAACCCTGATTACATCCGGGCGTGTACACAGAACCGTCCCAACCAAGCGTTTTAATGGCGTTTTGAAATTCTGAGTCATGCAAAAACACCTGGACATGTTTTTCTTCTAAATTTGTATATGCCGTTCTCAAGATGTCAGACTGCTCTTTCGCGGAAAGGCTACTAACCTCATTTAAAATATCTCTAGCTAAAGCTGTTAAGAAGCTGGCTTTTTTGTGTGTCCCCGGAAAGAAATTTTCTTCTACTTCGCCTTGTACCTTTTCATAAAAATTATCTACCGAAATTTCTTCACCAAAATCTGATAAATAAATCGGACCGCTGATCTTCAAAAAGTCCTTTATCGGATTTAAATCAATCGCAATTACACCGTCCACTTTTTTATCCATTTCCTTATCCAAAAACCACTCAGCACGTTTGGCTGACGTGGGAAAATCGGGATCCCAATTGGAATCCCTTAACCACCAGTTTGCCTCCCCCAAATATTGTTTAATAGGAAGGGGCGGTTCAACGTGTCCATTAAGTTGACCATCAGCCTCATAAACATCACTGATAGTAAAATCGGTTAGTCTTCCTTTATCAAAGGTCAAAAGTCCATAAGATCCAATAAATCCACCCGTCGGCCTAAGTTCCATGTTGTTTTCAAACAAAACGAAATATGTTTTACTATCACCACTACCCAATATTTCAGGTAACTTATCTGCAATTATTGACATCTGTAAAACAAAACTTTTAAAGTACTCAAAATCAATTTTTGAAAGTGAATATTTAGCAACTAAACCACCCTGCTCTTTCGATTTAATGGTTTTTTCTTCTAATAATGAGAGTTTTTGGTAGACATTTTGCAATCTTGTTTCTGACCCGCTAAGCAAGTTCTCAACCGAGTATGGGTAATCACCTAATGCATTCTTAATAAGTTCTGATCCGATCCT
Source organism: uncultured Gammaproteobacteria bacterium (assembly GCA_964606975.1). GTDB lineage: Bacteria > Patescibacteriota > Microgenomatia > UBA8517 > UBA8517 > UBA8517. The sequence goes on from CAZSGY010000032.1 coordinate 2,660, forward strand.
GACAAGAGGAGTCCCTTCGACACCCATTTCTGAAACGCTAACTAAAACATAATTTGAATATTCCAATTCTTTATAAAAATACCCAATAATTGGAACGCGTTTCAGTGCTCTGCTTTCGAGGTACCCGACATTGGAGACGCCTTTGTTTATAAAAAATATTTTTTGAGCTAAATCTTCATTACCGGATTTTATCTGCAAATAAGCGAGGTATGATAAACCACCGCCCAAAAGGACTGAGATTAAGGGAAATAATAAAATCGTAATAAGTGACCAAAGTAAAAGTTTATTTTTTTTAAACCCCTTACTCTTGAAATTTTGTTTTACTGTCTTTTGCGGTTTTTCAAATTTTACGGGCGGTGTCTTTTTATTAAACTTTGTTACTTCTATATTATTTTGGCTGATCCACTTATAGGTTTCTGTCAAAGAATAATTTAAGTCTTTTGTTAATCGATGGGTTTCTGCTCCCTTTTTTAAACTACCAGAACTACCGGCAACAACATTTACCATTTTAATGTTGCCAATTAGCTTAGTGTTCGCTTGCCAAAACAAACTTGTCGAAGTGTCTTGCCCTAATAAATAAATTTCTTTTCCGAAGGGACCAAAAGCAAACAACCACTTTACTATCTGCTTAGAAACATCATTTACGAATAGCGGATACAAAACCTCCCCTACCGGAACCGTCAAATTTCTTTCATTTATAATCTCCCTTAAATATTTAGAAATTCTCAGGTCGCTTTGAAGGTCAATTCTTGGTCCCAATAAATCTCCAACATATATAATACCCAGACTCGTTTCTTTGTCTGTAAGATTAACATTAATTTCTTCGCTTGCTTCCTTGGGTATGACTACAAGCGTCTTTCCTGAATTAAAGTCACAATTTCTTAAAAATAAACTTAAATCTTTTGCAATATTGCTTAAATTTAAAAATCCCGAGCAAAAAATTTTGTAGTTATAATTTATAGTGTTTGAAAAAGATTTGGTATCGCTAATATTAAAACGATTTTTTGCCGCAATGTTTGCAGACTTTTCTGTCCACGTAGTTGTGTCGTTACTAAAAATGTTGACGTAACAATTATTAGCTAGAAGGTTTTCTAAAATATTTAACGATAAAAAATTTGGCTCAGAATAAAGACAAACTAAAAACTTTTCAGAAGGATTCATGTCAATTAATATTTTACCGCAATTCGAAAAATTTTATTTGCGCCAATTCCTGCAATTAAAACTGCTTTCAAGTGGTAATAAAAAAAATAAGAAAAACAAAGCTAACAGGTAACGTGAAATTTTCACAGAAAATATCCCGAATTTTTTTAGTGCCTATCCAACTCCTCGTTTACCAATCGGTCAGCTGCCTTGTTTTGTTCGCGTGGAATGTTTTTAAAGTAAATCTTTATCCCGGCGGTATTTATGTTTTTATGTATTAATAAACTTAATGTCTGCAACTCACTTTTCTTAATTTTATAAATACCGGAAACTTGCTTTACTACTAATTCAGAGTCCAATAAAAAAAGGATTTCCCTGTCTGCAATTTTAGTCTTGTTCTCCAAAATCCAATTGGTTGCCAGAAGCACCCCTTCATACTCCGCTATGTTGTTTGTTGCTACGCCCAAGTACTTTGATCCTTCTGCCAACACCTTTCCGTCCAACCCGACAACAAAAGCACATGCGGCGGGACCGGGGTTACCACGTGACCCACCGTCAGTATTGATCGTCAATATGTTATTTTGCATGGAATAAGTGTAACAGAAAAATAATTACTTTTCTCTCAAGAAAATTCCCAGAAGAAGAGCCAGTAAAAGCATGTTCTGTTGAATCGTAAACCAATAATGATCAAATAGACCTGTGATTAATACGAATGTGACAATCAATAACCCCCAAACATTTTTTGAGTCAATCGATCTTTTATATATTTTCTGAATTAAGATTAACAAAAGTATTAAACCCAAGAGGCCCATTTCTGCCATTACCAACAAATAAATATTGTGTACGGGTTGCAGCAACCAAACCCCGCTTTTATCCATTGAAAAAAAAATTTGATTAGGAATAAAAGTATTTAGGCCGGCACCGGTGATCCAATTTTCCGAAAATATTTTTCCGGACATGTCCGCCAACACCAGTCTTTCACTAAAACTTTGGGATATATTTTGGCGGGTAGACAAAATATATTTTGAGATGATTGCCAAATAAAAACTTAAAAGAAAAACCAGAATAGAAAAAAACGCGCCCACTTTATTTTTAAACAACTTTTCTTTTAACAAATACATAGTTAAAAATACTGCTATTAGTCCAATATAGGCAGACAAAGAAAAGGATAGAAAAAGAGAAAATGCAATTAAAACATAACCAAAAAAAATTATAAAACCGTTTATCTGAATTTTGTTAAAAAGTAAAAATATTAACACTGCACCAAAAAAACCTGCTAAAGAATTTGGATGAGGAAAGGTTGAATATATCCTTAGAATATTGCCTCCTAATAAATTTGTTATTGCGATTCCGGGTGTTGTAACGGCAAACGCCCTTTCACCTAACCAATAAAAAATTCCACCAAGTGTAGCGCCTTTGACTACCTGCAATATTCCAATGACCGCAAAGAACATAGAAGAAAATAGCAATGCTACTCCGACAGAATGTATTGAAAAAATATCCGACCTCTTTGTAACATAATAGGCAATCAAAACTAATTCGACCAACTTGAGCGATTTAATTAAAGATAACCAAAACTCAGTACTAAATATCAAATTTAGAAATATAACCAACAAAGAAAATATAAGGACCATTCCCGTGTTTCTAATATCTTTTAAAACCTTGGCCTTTTGGTTAAAAAACCAAGGAACAAACAATGCAACAAACAATATGTCAGTCAAAAATATTGCCGGGGACAAATAATCAACCCTTAACCCGAAAACTAGTGAAAATTCGGGCCAAAAATGGAAAGATAATTGCGTGGGAAGTAAAAAAACAAATAGAAGATTTAAATATTTTTCAAAAGGTTTTAATTTAAAAATCACTTCTTAGGACTAATAATTAAGTACCTTTCCTCGCCTTCACCTTCCGAGGTCGTGGTCACATCTTTATTCTCAGTCAAAAACATATGGATTACCCTTCTTTGCCAAGGTTTTAGGTTATATAAATTTTGTGAAGAGTTAGTTTCAATTGCTCTTTGAGCCGCTGATGTTGCCAAATTCTTAAGGTATTCTTCTTCTTTTTGTCTATAGTCGCCGACGTTAACTACAATTTTTTCCCAATCCCCTGTTTTTTGCTTAAAAAGAAGCGAAAGAACGTTTTGAATACTCAAAAGGGTGTCCCCTCTTTTACCAATTAAAAGCCCCGTTGTGTCGCCGGCCTCAACGTTTATAACGAACACCTTGTCTGCTTCGTTGTACTCGACGCTTATTTCAGCCTTAACCAGCATTAGGCCAAATAATTCTTCACTAACCTCTTTCAGTGTTTTTACTTTGTCGTTCATGGCTTATTTACTTTAATTGTTTTGTCTTGGACAGTGATGATTTTACGCTACCGGACGAAGATTTTCCACCATTAAGCCTGGGCTTTACTTTGTTTACCAGCGGTGTCAAACTCCCCCATCCTGACATTGAGGCCTGCTGCCAAACATTGAATATTGAGTATACAAGCCAGTATAAGGCCAAACCGGACGGGAATTTCATTCCGAAAATCAAAGTCATTAAGGGCATCATGTAAGTCATCGACTTTTGCATCATCACTTGGGTGTCATCAAGAGTGCCCTTTGTTTTTTTGGCCAACTTCTCCTCAGCCGAAACATAAGGTGTGGATATTTTCACAGATAAAAACTGTGCCAAAGTTGCAAGAATTAAGAATAATCCTGGAAGTGCGAAGGAAATACCCGGAATATGAAAGGTGTCCGGTTTACTTATATCCATATATAAAAATTTAGTGTTAAGGGTTTCGCCCTGAGAAAATTTGAGAGGGGCGTACAACAATTCATTGAGCTTGCCCGATTGAATAGCATCTTCGGATAGTGCCGTTGTGAACACCTGGAAAAGGGCGATCAGGACTAAAAATTGCAAAATATAAGGCAAACAGCCCGCTGTTGGATTAATTTTGTTTTGTTTATACAATGCAGCTTGCGCTTGCGAGAGTTTGAGCTTGTCTTTGCCAAACTTTTTCTTAATTTTCTCCATTTGTGGACCAAGCTCTTTAATCTTTTTCATCGACTCTAAATATGGTTTGGTTAATGGTCTAAGAATGAGAATAAGAAGAATGCTGAATAAAATTATAGCCACACCCAGGTTTTGCCCAAGGTATTTATAAATTAAAATAAGCCCGTTGGTTAACGGCTGGACTAAAATTGTTGTAAATATATTTCCCATTATTCTTAAGCTACCGGGTCAAAACCCTGACCCCCCCAAGGGTGGCATCTGGAAACTCTTCTAACACCCATCGTCATACCCTTTATAAAACCGTATTTTTCCAGAGCTTCGATCATATACTCTGAACAGGTTGGAGTAAAGCGGCAAGCATTCCCTAGGCTCCTTGTTAAAAAAGGAGAGAGATATTTTTTATAAAACTTCAAAATAAATATAACTACCTTCGTCATTTCATTAATCCGGCTTTTTTAAGCGAGACACGCACTTCCTTCATAATGTCGTTTGTAGATGCCTTGGAAATGCCGGTCTTTGCCAAAAAAACCACATCATGCCCGGAAACCAGATCAATACTATTTATTCTCACAGCTTCACTCATGGCTCTTTTGCACCTATTTCTGTCAACTGCGTCCTTTGAAATTTTAGTGGAAATTATAAAACCGAATCTGCTCGCTTCATTATCCTTCCTATCTAAATAGGCAATACCAAAGTTGTTTGACTGAAATACCTCGCCCTCATTCTGAACTCTGGTAAAATCCCTTTTACCCGTAAGTTTGTGTTTTTTTGCAAGCATAATTGAAGCTTAGACAGAAAGGTGCTTTCTACCTTTTAATCTTCTCCTTTTCATAACATTTCTCCCGGATTTTGTACTCATCCTCGACCTGAAACCGTGTTTTTTTACTCTTTTTATTTTGCTGGGCTGATAGGTTCTTTTCGTTGCCATGCCGTAATTATAGCAAAGAAATTAGAAATTAGGAATTAGGATTTGGACATTTTCCTTAAAATGGGTCTTGACGAATTGTGGATAACTTATTAAAAGTACTTAATACAAAGTACTTGGTGCTTAGGGTGTTTACTCCTAATTTCTGCCTCTGCCATTTTGAATAACTATGTGCTTGTGTACTAAGTATTGATTTTTATATATGAACAACGAACAAGTTTGGAAGGACTCACTCGAAATAATTAAAGTAACCGTTTCACCGGCAATTTTTTCGACATGGTTTTCGCAAACACACCTGGCTTCTCTCGAAGACTTAAGCGAAAGGGCAATAATACAAGTTGGTTGTCCGACATCGTTTGCTAAAAACACAATTGAAGCGAGGTATTTTGGTTTGATCCAAGATTCACTCTCAAAAGTAATAGGAAAGAAGTGTGATTTATCCTTCATAGTCAAATCAAATCCCAAAAGTATTAAGAGTATTGAGCAAAACGAATCTCCGCTTTTTACAGTTAGCAAAGATGAAGGGTCGATGCTTGAAACCTTACAAAGAGCAAGGATCAGACCAAGTTTTACTTTTGAAAACTTTGCGGTTTCATCAAGCAATCAAATGGCCCATGCCGCAGCTGAAGCAGTTTCCCAAGATTTAGGATCTGCTTACAACCCTCTTTTTATCTGGGGTGGGGTAGGGGTAGGTAAAACTCACTTAATGGTTTCCGTCGGCAATGACATTTTAAGAAAGGATACAAACAAGAAGGTTTTGTTTTGTACCGGCGAGGATTTTACAAATGACATTGTGGAGGGCATAAGAAATAAGACCACCCAAGCGTTCAGGAATAAATACAGAAAATTAGACCTTCTTTTAATCGATGATATTCAATTTATTGCCGGAAAAGACACTATCCAGGAGGAATTCTTCCACACATTTAATGCAGTTACTTCTGTGGGTGGGCAAATTATTTTAACATCGGACAGACCTCCGTCTGAAATATCAAAACTTGAGGAGAGATTAAGAAGTCGTTTTGAAGCAGGCCTCATCGTAGATATAGCTCCACCTGATTTTGAACTTAGGTGCGCCATTACTCAAATTAAGGCAAGAGAAAAAGGAATTGACCTAAGTAGTGAACAAGTACAAATGATTGCCGCCAACTCCGAGGCTGCAAGAAAAATTGAGGGGATACTGACCAGAATACTGACAGAGATTCATATTAAAAACATCGTGGTTACCAATGAGCTGATAGAGTCCATGTTTAGCAAAAGTCTGGAAACGTCCGGAAAAATCACCAAAAGTTCACCTGATGATGTGGTTGAAGTCGTCTCAAAATATTTTCAAATCGGCAAAAGGGTTCTTTTAGGTCAAAGCAGAGCCCGTCCTATTGCCAGGCCAAGACAGATATTGATGTATTTACTAAGAACCCACTTAGGTGTTCCTTTAGAAGAGATCGGTAGAGTGGTGGGCGGGAGAGATCACACAACTGTAATGCACGCTGTGGAAAAAATAACCGAGTTAGCCACAACCGATGTGCAAATCCGCGAGGATATCTTGAAGATAAAAAGGATGGTTTGAGGATACTTTTTTCGAGTTTTCAACTTATCAACAACAAGTACAATTTTATCCACAAAACTATTCACAATTCGTTATGCACAATATCAACACAAAAACATCCCGAAAAGTATATTTAAAAACGTATATTTTTCAACTTATCAACCCTACCTACTACTAAGACTACTAGTTATTAATGATAAATACACAAAAGCTAAAAACATCAAAAAACAAGAACTTGCTTTTTTATCTTTTACCTTTTAACCTTTACCTACTATTATGAAATTACAAGTACTCCAGGAGAATCTGGAAAAAGCTATTAGCATCACAAGTAGATTTGCCAGCACCAAGGCTCAGCTTCCGATACTTGGAAACATACTTATTTCAGCCAGGAAAAATAAAATCTATATTTCTTCAACTAACTTAGAGATATCAGCTTGTGTACAGGTGGGTGCTAAAGTGGAGGATGATGGCGAAATTAGTATTCCCGCAAAAGTAATATCAGATTTAATATCTAATTTAGCCAAAGAGACTATAAGTTTAGAATCTGACAAAGAGCAGCTTAAAATCACTTCTTCAGGTTTTTCGTCAAAAGTTTTGGGTATGGACTCTACAGATTTTCCTAAAATTCCAAATTCTCTAAACGAAGAAAAATCTTTATCTATTTCTAAAAAAGAAATAACTGAAAGCCTTAATAAGGTGGTCTTTGCTTCTTCAACTGATGAAACTAGACCCATACTAACGGGGGTCTTATTTATTTTAAAAGCTGATGTTCTGTACCTAGTGGCTACTGACGGCTTTAGACTTTCTAAGAGATCTATACCACTTAAAAACTACAAAGGTGAAGATAAATCTGTTGTTATCCCTAAAAGTATATTGACCGAGATTGGTAGGGGGGTGTTTGAGGTCGAAGACGTGCTTTTTAGTCTCGAAGAATCTGAAAAACAAGTGATCTTTGCTTTGGAGGATACAGTTCTTACGTCAAGATTGTTGGAAGGTGAGTTCCCTGACTTTGAAAAAATCATTCCCAAAGAATCAAATGTCAAAATCACTCTTGATAAGGAAGAGTTTTTAAGGTCTGTTAAATTAGCATCTATTTTTGCCAGGGAAGCGGCCAATGTAATTCACATAAACGTTTTAAAGGATGGTATTAAAGTTACTGCTGAAAGCGGACAGGCCGGCAACCAGGAAACGAAAGTTGATGCTAAAGTTGAAAAAGAGGGGGGTTCTTCTTTTGAAATCGCTTTTAATTATAAATATTTAGAAGACTTTTTAAGATCCGTTTCTGGTGAGGAGGTTAAAATGGAATTTATAAATCAAACCTCCGCAGGTATCTTCAAAGATACCGGTGATTCCAATTATCTGCATTTAATAATGCCTGTGAAGATTTAATACTCCTGCGTATTAGTTTCAATTTTGTAGAAAGATAGTCCTTCCTCTTTATAGATACCCAGGTACGAGGGAACAAGAGAGATAATCCAAATTTTTCCATTATTTTCCGTTAGCATTATGGCGGTTTTGTCCTTGTTCATTTTTGGAATAATATTTTCATTGATCTTATTTGTTATAACCATACTATTGGTTAAATAAATTCTGCTTTTACTGTCGGCATTAATAATCCAGAAATACTGATCATACAAATCATAGAAACCTCTTGTTACTTTTTCTGTTACAAATACTTGGTTGCCCGAAATCCAGTTTGCGCTTATCTCTGACGATTCTGTGAATTTATATTCGATGGTACTATTAGATGAAACATTTTTTAGGTACAAAGTGTCACCTGAGGCTGTTGCCAGATATTTTAGATCAGGGCTTAGTCCGTAAAAGAATTCTTCTCTTCCGATTTGATACTCGGAGATTTTTTGAAAATTTGTATCGTAAACATTAATAGATGGGACATCTTTGTTGTAAACGTAAAAATATTGAGAGTTGGGTACCCAGTCAAAATCTTTACTTTTGGAAACATTCATATTTGAGTCCTTAATTTCTTTGTTTTCCAGATTAAACATCATTAAAGACCCGTTTTTGTCATATATAGCAAAACCCCCTGAATTATTAATTTTTGCCTTTGATGAAGACGTATCGACCGATTCGTTGGTACTGGTTAAAAAATTAGCCTGGAACAAGTTGCCACTTTGAACATAGACCACGTTGCCGTTTTCACTGAAATCCGCCTCATTTATTTGAGTTCTCATTATTTGCTTGTTTTCCCAGAGACTATATATGCCAAGTTTTGTCGCGTATACAATTTTGTTTTCGTACCAGGCGGGTTCTATTATTTCGGATACAGTATCGAAGCGATTTATTAAATAAACATTATCCGGATCCTCTCTTTTATATTCAGGTGAATTTATTCTTCCTGGTGTTTCTGTGTCCGGAGACGGCGATACTCCACTTTCTGTCGGGGGTTTTTGTGTTCCTTCTGCTGAAACGATGATAAAAATTATTGAGAGAATAGAAATTACTGCTAAAAGGGAAATTAATTTATGCCTCTTCACAAAATCCAGAATTTTATCTTTTAATTTAACTTCTTGTTTAGTTTCCATTTGGGCACCTCCTTCTAATTTCAGGAATAAACACTTCTTCCAAAAATTCCTTTCCAGGATCTATTTTACCCGAGTTTGGCACTTGGTAATGCCCGTAAATTTGAGACCAGGGAATTTTATATTGCCCCATGGCTTTGCAGGTGGCATCATATGCCATTTCCAGTTCGTCGAGATTGGGCGGGGGAGGGTTTGCAGTAAAATAGGCGCCTGCAACCTCATTATTTATTGAATATGTATTCCACTCGCCTGCACATGCAGGAAATTCGACCTGTTTTTCAAAAAACTTTTCCATTATGTAGACGTCATCGGTGTCGGTAGCAAGATGGCAGGATAAATTTCTGGCAATTAATGTGTTATAAGTTTTGTCATTGCCGTCAGGATCGTCGTTCGCTCCCGCACTCCAGTGGACGACAATCATCGTTGGTGTAATACAAATACCGTCTCTTCTTCCCCAGACAGTGTTTGGTAATAAATTAACGACGCCATTTTTAATCCGTGATGCGAATTCGTTGGTTATATCAGAACCTGTCTCATCCGACACCAAACAATTGCTTACCAATCCTCCGACACCCGGTGCAATACTCCTTTCTGAATAATAAGGAGTTACATACGCACCGGAATTAATTATAAAAAGAATTATGGCCACGATGACAGGGAAGACTAAAAGTGTAACTAATATAGGCATGGCAATAGATCCGGCAACAAGTCCGCCGAGAGATACAAAAAATCTGCCAATACCGGCACCAATTGCCCCCAAACTTCCGCCTGTAGCAATAGAAGCTAATCCAAAAGAGCCGAGTCCGATTGCGACACCTGCAACGGGCCCCGCAATTAATAAACCTCCTACGCCCAGAACAGCGCCAACAATGTATGAAGAGTATTTCTTTACCTTATCCCAGGGGATTTTTTTAATTATTTTGCCGATTATTTCTGTTCCGATGAAAGCTAAAATGTTTCCGATAATCGGGGCAAAAGACCCAAGGGCCTGGCCGGCGGCAGTTATACCAGCTTTCAAGCCGGTTTTTGCAGCAACAACAGCCACTGCTTTACCAACGGTTGTCCCGGCGGCTATCGCACCGGCTTTTTCTGCAGTCTTGGTGACGACCGGTGAAATTGCTTTAATTCCGACATTCATCCCCAGTTTTTCACCGAGATTACTTATTAAAGGAGCGTATTCCGGGAAAAACGTGGTTATTGTTTTACCAAAAAAACCTGTTCCGGCATAAGTGAAATTCGTTTGGATACCCAAGAAAGGAGCTATGCTGTCAAATGTTTTGGAGTTTGTAAATTTAGATAAGCCGCCCAGCGCGGGCTCACCACTTATAGATTTGACTTTATCCAGAGCAAAGTCTTTTATGCTACTTTCGACAAATAATTTTGCGGTTCCGTCAACCGGACTATTAATGCTTTCATACAACCGACCTTCCTGGAACGCAAAGGAATTTTCTTGCAATTGATCGAGCTTGATGACAAATCCTGTGTCAGATGGAGTTTCTGAAAGTATATATTCCTGATTTTGAAACCCTAAGACATGATTTGTAATATTTTCTCCCAAAGATCTTTTTAAAACAGTTCTGTAAAGATCGTCTTGGCTTTCAGAAAATGTGCTAAAGACAGCTATGGTTTTATTTAACTCTTGGCTTGCTGTCGGATTAAGACTCGGAATTTGATCAGAGGGTTTTGAAATTGTTACAAAGACACCTGGCGGGATAGGTTTTTCTGCCGGGTTTATTAAACTTCTTGTTGTATCGACTGCAATTATCTTGGAAAGAGGCTCCAAAGTTTCTTGGGGTATGTCAGGATTTTTTTGAACAATCAACTCTGAGAGTTTTTCGCTAAAAAGCTGTGCGTCATTTTTTGCAATATCGATAAGCTTGCTTTCTGCCTGTGTAAAATTAATTTTCGGCGGAGGGGCGGCCGGTATTGCGTAAACTACTTTATCTTTAAGGTTATTTAAAATATCAACTTGCTCCTCCTTGGGGGGTACCGGCATTTGCGCAGTTTTGGACACGGCTGCCTGAATTTGAACTTTTCTTTCGATTGTTTTTTCTACGGTTTTTTGGGCTTTTTCCTGGGATTCTTTTAGTTCAGATTCTCTTTTTTGCCTTTCTGCTTCTTGTAGCTCTCTGGCTTCTTTGTCGGGCATGTTTGATTCGACCGTCTTTTCTTTGTTTGTATCGTCGGAAGTCAGTTTTTCAACTGCCAATTGAGCCTTTTTTATATTCCCCAAATCTCTTTCGGATTTGATTAAGACACCTGTAAGACGATTTATAAAATCTATGAAATCTGCACGGTTTTTCCAGTTAAATTCGCCTGAAACATAAGGCTTGTCTGCCGCGTAGATTGTGTCTTCGGGAAAAAAGTGGGTAAATGCGTCTATTAAATATTTTGTATTTTCTGAAGTCAAACTAATTTTATTTGCCATAGTTATTTATCGGGGTAGGGGTTTACCGTTACTTTAATCACTTCCTGCGGCTTAGTTGTTATGAGTTTGTTTTCGGTTTCCGATGCAACTATACGGATGGGTGCATGATGTGGCCCTGCAAAAAATATTCCCTCACCGACATTTGCTGAAAGCAGTAATCTTTTCTCACCCTGGGACAAATAAAAGACCTCGCCAATCTTATCGATTGCAGCAGGTGATTGCTTTAAGAGAACCTGCATAGCCGAATTTGTGACAATCGCCTTGCCAATGTCCTGTCCGAGGAAGTCTTCGACGTCCTGAGTGATTGTAGTGAGTCCCAGATAGTATTTTCTGGACCTCTTGACAACGCTCCATAAAAATTGTGCAGTATCAGGATAGCGCATCATATGCCAGGCCTCATCTACTATCAAAATCCTTTTCTTTAAATCTTTTTTAACTCTGGTCCAGATGTAATCGAGAATAATAAACATAGCAATGGGTCTTAACGCATCCTGAAGATCTTTTACGGAAAAAACCGTAAAAGGGTTAACGATATTGATATTGGTTTGCTTGTCAAAAATCCCCACGAAACTGCCTTTAACAAATTTTTCAATTCTGGCAGCCAAATCAAGAGCATCCGGAACCTCCATGCCTATTAGTGTTTTGTACAAATCTTCCATTAAAGGTGGCTCTCTTCCCTGGGTTTCGGGATCCATGGTGATACCCTTAGCCTTGTAAGTCATGATTAAGGCTCTGTCCAAAAGTGCTTCCTGGGTAGGTGAAATTGCCCCCATAATTACTTTCATGAGGGAGTGAAGCGAAAGAATTTTTAAACCCAATTGGTTTTCTCCTTCTTCTCTGATTTGAGAAAGGTCAAAAGGATTTATTTTGGCGTCTGAGTTATAGGAGAACGAAATATATTCTCCTCCCACAGCCTCTGCAATCGTTTTATATTCACTTTCAGGATCAATAACTATAGTTTCCGTCCCGACCATCAAAGATCTAAGCGCCTCCAGTTTAACAAAATAAGATTTGCCTGCACCCGAGGTGGCAAAAATGGTCATGTTGGCGTTTTGCAAACTGAATCTGTCAAAAATAATGAAGGATTCGTTTTGGGAGTTAATTCCGTACAAAACACCTCTGTCACTTGATAGTTCGGTGGAGGTTAGTGGAAAAGTGGTGGCGACTGAGGTTGTGTCCATATTTCTGGTGATGTTGAGTCTGTCTATCCCAAACGGGGCGGTTGCCAAAAAACCTTCGGACATATCAAGCATGGCATGTTTACTGACGATCATAAGCGACCCTAGCTGGGATTCCACCTGTTTTGTGATTTGATTAAGTTCCTCAACGGAGTTGGCGGGTATTGTTATATAAAAAGCAAATTCATAAAAACGTTCAATACCTTTAACCAGTTGTTCCTGCATTGCCTGGGCATCTTCTAGTTTGGCTTGAGTAACAGGGTCAACGAGTTTTCCCCGCTCAATATCGGTGGTAATTTCAGCTTCCATTTCGGCAATCTTGCGTCGGAGATCGTCAAGGACGCTTTTGCCGTCAACAGGATAAACATAGAAAGATATATCCAAAGATGTATCTAGATTCACAACCGGTTCAAGCCAGCCGGGGGTTACAAATCTGGGATATCCGCCTACAAAAATAGTCCTGAAATAAACATCGTTTATTTTTATGTAATCAAAATCAATCTCTACCGATTGTGGCGAAATGACATCCAATACATTCATTTTTTGTTTAATAACAGAATATGCCGGAGAAATGATGGGAGGCTTTGTCTCCGGTTGCTGGCTGCTGGTTGTTTGTTGTTGGTCTTTTTGCATACTTTCTAAATTTTGACTACTGGCCGCCGACCGCCGACATACCGCCTGACGGCTCTTTGTCTTCGGCCACTTCGGGCTCTTTTTTAACTGCGGGTTTTTCAGGATTGTAAATTGAATAGTATAAATTGATCAGTTCGGCAGTGGTTAATTGTTTTAATTTGATTCCAAGACGTCCGGCCTGGCGGATGAGGTGGTCCCGTCTTGGATAAAGAACGATCTTGGCTTTTTTAATAACATAGGATTTTGTATAGGGAAGCGGCCCAGACCTTTTGGCTATTGCAGCTACGGATTTGGCCACGCCAAGTTCAAGCGGCGAGAGGTATATCACAATAAAAAATCTTTTACCTAAAACATTCTTCTTTTTTACAGATTCAGTAATAAAGTTTTTGTAATCCTGCATTAGTTTAGCCAAAAGCGGTTGTGTTATTTTTTTGGACTGTTCATTTAAAAAATTCAAATAAGAGGAAATATCTTTCTTTTGGGTCAAAACAACTATTTGCATGGAAAAAGTCAGCGAATTTATCATGGCTGCGTATGAGGCTATTACCGCCTCCTGCTCTTTTTCGGAAAGCAGGCCGAAGTTGAGTGAGGTAGATTCCATAATTAGTGTGGCTCCTCCGTCTTTATAAATAACAATATCGTTGGTTATATCGGCGACGGGGATAAAATCCTGAGTAGATGCCGTAAGAGGGGTGTCTGGAATGTTTAGAAATTTTATTTTAAATTTGGTGTTTGATGCTTTCTTATTCATTTTAGTTGGGTTGTGCAAGATCGGGAGTAATGCCCGGAGCCTCGGTTACTGTTTGTACTAATCCTTTGCCCTCGACCAATATCGGGGGAACGATACTTCCGTTCGCCTCAAAGTTTACCGGCATAAATTGGTAACCGTCCTTTTCGCTTATAATGCTGTATTTGCCGTTATCAAGCGGCGTAACAGCTATAAAATGACCGAGTTTGTTGCTCCTGAGCGCCCTGATCGGGCGGCCATACTCATCCCGTATTTCAATAATTGCTCCTTCGATTATTCTCCTTGCCTCATCAACAACTTGCCCGACAACAACATTGGGTATGGTAGGAGGGGATGGCGGGGCGGCCTCGATTGAAAAAATTGCCTCTTTTGTCGAAACAATTTCCTCACCGGCGACAACGGGGTTGACCTGTTGGGTTTGAATTTGAACGGTTTGAGAAAATGCTTTTGGTCTCTCCTCAACAACTAAATGGGTGGTCTGTAGCGGAGCAACTTTGACGGGAATACTTGCTGGAACCTCAAGTTTTTTGGGTTGGGGCGGGGACGCCGTTGCAGCCTGGGCAACCGCCTGGCCGGGTGAGTTTTTAACTCCGGCAAAAATTCCGGATAAAGCAGCCAAAAAACCTTGTTCGGCAACTTCGAGTTTGGCAAGCGGGCTTGGAACCGTCCTTGATTTATCTAAATAGGACTTAAGGGCGGCGTCTTGAGTTTGGTTTTCTGAAAGGTCACCGGCGGTGGTTTCGTCCTGAAAAAACTTCGGGGTTTCGGTTGTCCTTTTCCATCTAAAAATTGTCGGTGAGTAAATTGCTTTGAAAAATGCCAAAATCCACCTCTCCAGCGGCCTTTCCTCAAGCGGAACAAAGGCCATGGCAGCGCCTAAAATTACGGATAAAATGGCAAACGGCCACTTGATGATGCCAATTAGAGGGGAGGAGTAGAAAATTAAACCGACCAAAAAACCTCCGGCAAGCTGAAAAAATTGCTTTAAGGTCATGTCGCCTACCAGCCTAAACTGGTATGAAGAAATATTTTGCGGAATTGGATGTTGTTCCATGCTCTTACGGCAGGGCAAAAGAGCACCAAAAGCAGAGCTTCTTGAGTCTTACCCTATACTTAGAGTACTTCGTGAAGGTATTGTTTCAAGCGGTATGCTTTTTCACAAGAATTTAAGAATCAGAAAATAACAATATAAACCAAACCATTTTTGCCTCTTCTTTTACCTTTTGCTTGGGCTGTTATATAATTGCACTATGCCCGACGGTCGTATGACACCAGAAAACCCAAAAATACTTATCGCCAGCAAAAACGCTACCGTTGAAGAGATGAAACGGGGGGGTGGTTCGTTGCCTGAAAGGGATGCTCCGTCGTCTAACTTTTGGGAAATTCAAGGAGAGCTTGTAAAATTTAAAGATCACCCAGACGCAAAGAAAGAGAACGATCTCAAGCTCCAGAGAGCCAGGCTTATAAGCGATGCAAAAAACATTGGGGTTTTTGACACAATTAAGCCGCTTTTGAGTGAAATTCAGACAAAATTTGAGTTTGATAAGGCTTACAAAGAGATCGTGGGGATTGATATAAACGCCCTAGAGATCCAAGCGAAAGGACTCCATGGTTGGAAAGATCAGTATTCTGGAATGATTGAGTATTATCGCGACGGTGCGCTTAGAAACATGGAGATTGCTCGTTTTGAGGCAACCGGCAACACTAATGATCCAAGAGCGATCGAACTTAAGAGGGAAAAAGAACTTCTTGGTTGGGGAGTTCCGCCTCAGGGGTTGGATCTCTTAGTAAAAAGGGATATTCCACAAAAAGAGCCTGCAGAAAAAGCAAGTGTTGGCATAGATACTTACGATTTGGCTCAGAGAATTGCAGAGGCTCAAGGAATCCCAGACTGGACAACGGAAATGTCTAACTATGTGGACGCAGAAGACTATCTAACTGCACCTTTCAAGATTGAACCCGGAAAGGAGCCTAGGTTTTGGATTCATTTAAGTGATAAAGAGAAACTTAATTGGTATGTTAGATCCCAAGTTGAAATATCCGCATACCTTAAAAACATAGCCGCGAGTACGGAAGATCTTTATATGGATAAAATGAAAGATTTTGCAGTGGGCTTAAATAAAAGATATCTGAAAATATTGTTTGGCTCGCGTGAAAAAGATGGCAAAATTGAATATGAGGGAATGGAGGGGGTTTTGCCTGCGGTGGGAATATATACAACCATAATTGGCGGCAAGAAGTTTATTGGTTATAAAGACTCTGAAGATCTCAGTCTGAAAGAGGTCTTTTGTAAAACGCTAGACGACAAAAAGACAAGAGAAAACCTTGAAAAGGATTATGGTTTAAAAAATTTAGAAAAACTGGAAAAAGAAGAGTTGGAGCTGTATGAAAGTTGTGCGGACTCAATGTATCCACACCGCAACAAGGGTAGGGAAAAAGACCCCCTTACTGGAGGCACCCCAATAAGTCAGGAGTCGTTCAGAAAATTAAGAGAAAGTATTCGTTTTTGGTTAACCACGAAAGGTAGGGATTTTCTTTTGACAGACAAAGAGATGCAAAGAAGATCGGATTTTTTTGAGGGAAAGATGTTAGAAAATAAAGACAGGTCGCTTCTTTTAACACCCGAGGAAAAAGCGTTGTGGGGTAGTATGACGGATGCGCAGAGGGAAGCCAAAGACAAAGAATTGGCTTACCAACTGATTCGTCGCCGCGCAAGGGATGCGGAGCAAATAGCCTGGAATTTTATATACTCAACAAGTTTATTAGAATCTTTTGACTCGCGAGATTACCGACCACCTGAGACAAAAAGACATGGCCCATCCAGCTACTGGCAGCTTTTTCAATGGACACCCATGCACCTGCAAGAAAGGTGGGAGCAAAAAATTGTTAGAAAAGATAATGAAACCAATGTCCAAGCAAAGGAGGAGTGGGCAGGCAACCTAGGAACTTGGGCGGTTAACAACCTGAGGGGTTGGGGTGTGAAGGTTGACAGCGCGGGAAACGCTATTGGTATGCCTCGAATTTTACCAGGTACACTGATAAGAAGTGCCTTGTTTGGCCAGGTTTTTGTACATGGCCGAGACATCAATACAGGTAAACCTGTAGAGAAAGATGAAGGTACTTTTTTTGATGTTTTCAATAAAATAGGCGATGAAGTTATTTTTCAGACAGATAAAGTTACCAGAAGAGATATCGAAAGTAGAATTAATTGGAAGGGCCTGGGGGATAGCCCTTTTGTTCCGTATATTTTCGATGAAATGAGATGGGTGGACGTTATCCAACAATTTTTCAAAAAGGGCCAAGAAGCAAAGATGAGTTTTCAAGACTTTGCAGAAGCAGTAAGAAATTTAAGAATCCCAATGAAAGACAGAGAGAAGTTGTTAATGGTTTATGAAGGAATCGATGTCAATTCTTCGTACCTTAAACCTAAGATGTCTAGTTTCAGTTGGACACTGAGAAAGAATTCGTTGAAGGAATATTTCCCCAACTTTTTCTTAGAAAAATAAACTACTTCTTTATGACACCAAGCGTTCTAAGGGTTTGGGTAATTGGTTTCGGTTCGTAAGGCGTTCTTGCATTTTGAGCATCTTTCATTCTTAATTCTTCATATTTCCCAAATCCATATCCAAGCGCGCCCTGGCCAACCATTTTGGGTATTGCCATAGCTTCACCAATGGCGCTGCCATATGCAAACGGCCTGCCTGATATTGCTCCTTTAATTATTTCTGCCACTTTAGGAATTAGTGTCAAAACCATAACACTTGCACCTGCAAAAATCAACCCAAGCATGGCTTCCGAGCTTCCCAAAAGCGGAGGCCAGCCGGTGTTTGATCTGATGCTGTTGGCCAAACCTCCCACCCCCGGGAAAAGATACAGAAGTTTCCACCACTCAAAACTAAAACCCGCAGGAATAGAGTACTGAGTTGATATCATCAAAAACACAAAAGACAATATTAAGAAAAGACCTGTGACAGGGAATATAGCGAGGTTTGCGGCCATTGATTTTAACCAGGAGCTAAAACCCATCCCCGGAATTATTGCTCCAATTGCAATTTGGAATGGCGCTGCGATAGTCAGAAGAAGTACTTGGGCGAAAGCTTTAATAAGCATCCACCAGATTTTGAATGTGTTAAAAATAATAATAATGAGCATGATTACAAAAGCCAAAATCGACATGATTCCTGTAACGCCACCCATAATTCCCAAAGTGCCCAGGTTTCCGAAAATTCCACCCCCTGCTGCAAACAGTGCCAAAAACAAAACTATAGTAAAAACCAAAAGATAAAAAAGAAGCACTCCAAAAATGCCCACGGATGCCCCAACGCTTGCGTTTATGCCTATATAACCGGTAGTCATAAATCTAAATACAACCATAGGGTCATTAATAAACATCCCTCCGCCGGCACTGGCAACAACCAGGCTAATTAATCCTGTGGCAATATACATCAAATCAACCAGTAGGCCGGCAATTGCATAGGAAAAAGTAACCAAAATTAGGGCAATAATAATTTTGGGAATTGCAGACTGAGCAGTAATCACCACCTGCGGAGAAATTTTCATTCTGAACATAACCATAAAAGCCAAAACGATGGCAATTATAACTATCAGTCCATAAACAATATTTCTTGCTGCCACCCAAAGCTCCTTTATCACTTCCAAAGCTTCAAATCCAAAACCGGGACTTTGTGCGTGTACGGTGGGAACGAGTGTAATTTTATTACTTAATTGATCGATGTAGGTTACAAAAGAAAGTGGTCTGCCGGGTGAAAAAATAGCTGAAGCCAAACTTTCTTGTTTTGCTGATACGCCAGGACTAATAGTTGCGTCCGTAAGACCAAATATATCGCCAATTTCGCCCAGGCAGCTGCCGATGTCACCGGAGAGTATACACTGAACAGTGGATTTTTCGGGGATAACAAATGAAAAAAGACTGTAAATTATCCATTGAACCTGAGCAGCCGTATATCTTTCACCAAAGATTTCGGTTGGATTGGAATTGTCATAAACTTTATTAAACCATTCCTGAAAAGACTGATCATACCAGTTTGTCTCTGCTTTTGCCGGAAAGTAAGGGGCGAAAGATAGAAAAAGCGTGGTGGCAATTAAAAAGGACGCGAGCAGTTTTTTTAACATATTTGTGCCTCTTTTGATTATATAGAATAGCATTAATTTGGATAATTCGGTAGGGCTATTCCGGGAGCAATGACCGAATAAATGAATTCCAGATCGTTCATGTAGATAGTGATTTTGTCTGCTTGATCAAGGTTTACAGGTGTGCATTCCCCAAACCAAAACATTGAAATAAAAGTTTCCATATCTCGCTTGCCGCAGGCGGCTGCGTAGGAGTCCGGCAGGTTTAGAAAGAAGTCTAACTGTTTAGAAAAATTATTTGGGGGAACATCTGTTTTTCCGTGAATTCCAAAATCTTCGACCGGTGTTTTAGCTTCATAATTGCTCGCGTCAGATTCGTGTATCCAAATTGCCAGAGCAAAAAGCGGATCAACACCTCTTGCTTGAGCCCTTTTAATAACATCGTTGTTGCACTCTTTAAAATATGGACGCCCCGGTCCTTCTGCATACCACATTTTAGTTACGTTATCCGCAGCCTCTTTGTTTAATCCGTTGATGTTTATTTCAGGAACGGATTGGTCACAATTTATTTCGCCGCTCACCTCGTCATCGCTTGATTGATTAGCTCCAAACGAAAGCGGTTCACCCATGCCTTTTGGTCTGAGGGCCGTTTGAATTCCTTTTAGAAAATATTCGGAAACACCCCCTATGTGGGGGATTTTCAAATCAGTGTCTGCTGAGGATACTCCCAAACCCGAATAGCTAATGTTGGTTGACCCTGGAATGTCCAGAATCTGCCCCACACTTCCCTCGGTGTTTGTTTTTGGAAAAATCCTTTTAAATACAGACATGGGGCCCGCAACAAGACGCGACCAAACATCGTCAGCGAGCGGGGCGCTCATTTTTGTTGAGAGATTAATATAGACATCTTTTTTGCATTCGTTTGTGGCTTCCGGAGGAGAACAGTTTGAGCCGCATTGGTATTCTGTTCCGCAATCCACACTTCCAAATGAAGTGCCACACGTCCAGTTTTTATCTACACAACGAGCACCACCAATGCCGTTACATACAGGGGTGGCAAACGGTGCTTTTGTGCTTTCTGCATCGAAAGAGCAAGTAAAGCTGGCAGTATAAGAAAGATTTCCGGTTATTTGGGTGGCAAAAAGATCATCTCCATCATTGGAGCGCACTTCCACAGAGTTGCAAGATGTGCCGGCGGCTACGTTGGTCGGATCTCCCAGTTTGTCTCCGTCTTTTGGAGTATATGTACTTTGTATTAAGTCTCCCAATTCATTTGCTTCCAGCATATGAGGGATAAATATCTGAGCCGCCTGTCCCGAAAATCTGACATTGCTTACACCAACCCCACCCAGAACCTTGTTTGTCGCTGAGGAGACGCTGTCTACTTTTATTTCACCTTCGACATCTTCGGTTGAAGATAGCGGCACGTAGGCAAAAAGATCGGCATATTTATTCGGAACAAGTACATTTTCAAAACAGGCCAGATATTGAATTACCGGAACAATTACACAAGTTTTTCCTTTCCACTCGTTATAGTATTTGCGATATTCAAGTCCGGTCATGCGGCGTGTGGGGGTGGCAAATGGATCATCTTCCCAGGGAAGAGGGGGCACTCTCTTGTTCCAGTGATTCGCAATAGAACTTCTTATGGAGTCCTGGATATTGGCGACGTCCGGCACTAAAGCAGTTATGGCCTCAATAAGCTTGTTGCTTCCCGCGTTCCAAAAAGACAAGTCTCCTTTCCAAGAATCAAGGCGGTAAACGTCGTTTTGAGCATTGGTACCGTTCCCTTGATAACAATTGACAGGAGTGCTTTTCCCTAAGCCTAAAATATCCTGCGCCGTTCCTAAAAACCCTCCCGAACCTTGTTTTGCACAAACCGCAACTTGATCGTGTCTTTCTTTTTTCGCATTTTCTATTGACCCGATTCTTTGAGCATCAACGATAACACCTGGAAGGAGTTTTTGGATCGGACCTGAAAAATTGACGGTGTCATAATCCGTATTGTTGCTTTCTCCGTACTCCGCACGGTTATTTACACCATTAAGATACCAGCTGACGTAAGCATTAACTTTATTGGCATTTGTGAGTTCGTCAACTGAATTTTGGGAATTGAGAACATCTTCGGTGTTGCCCATGATTGGTAACTCCGCACCACTTAAATCAATGGTTATCGGGTGATTGATAAAAACGCTATATGTACAATTTACTTTGTTTCCAATTTTGCTACAGTTTCCGCCGCTCCCGGGATATGTTTGAGTGATTGTTTCCTTGATTGTTAAATTGTTGCCACAGAAACTGGCCTCACTGGCCGTTTGAGAAGTACATTGAGTATTTGCCTGATACGGTCTTAGTGAATTAAATTCCGGATCACCGACGTTATCACAACTAATTGCAGTATTACTAGGTACCTGTGCCGACACCTTAACGTTTGAAGATAGGAAAAATAACGAAACAAACAGAAAAAAAATAATAAAAAACAGCAAACTATTTGTCCTTTTCATGACACTTTTATTATACAGTAAGGCTCGCTAGGGGATAATGACGCTGAATCTGGTTACATCAACACCCGTAATTGTATATATCAAAACCAGAACTAAATAAGAGACTAGTATTACAACAAGACCGATAATGGCAGAAGTCAGCGTCTTTTTTGCCCCCTCAACAGCTTTGGGATCGCCGCCTGAAGTAATATATTTGAATCCTGCAACGAGTAGAAGTATAAAAAGAACTATTCCGGCAAAACCCAGGGCATATCCGACAACGTTATCAAAAAGAACACTTAAGTCTGAAATCTGGGCTACTTCATCCATAACACAATCTATTTTAGAGGATTTAGAGCAAATAACAAGGTAGAGAAGGGTAAAATTAAACCGAAGGGATGGCTAAAGAGAAGATATCTACGCCGAAGAAGACTTTAATCAAAGCTACAATTGCCCAGGCAGCAAAGACTATTACTAAGCCTACCAAAGCCGCTGTAATTTGATTTCTGGCCGCTTCTGTTTGGGCTTTGTCTCCGCCTGAAGCGATCCACCTGATTCCACCGATAACCAAAATAAAGAAGAAGATGACGGCTGCGACAACAACTACTCCCTTAATCAAAGCGGCAATAATTTGGGGAATGGTTAACTGACCTAAACCGTAAAACTGGCTGCCTTTTTCCGGTTGAAGCTGAATCGTGTCGCTTGCGGCTAAGAATTTTTGCATTATGTATATTATTTAATTTTTAGGCTGCCAATGTCAATAGTCAATATCGAAATGCCGCCAAGGAAGTATTCCAAAAGTCTGACAATCGCGAAAACAGCAAAAAGAATAATTATTCCCACCAACGCGCTGGTAATTTTTCCCCGTGCGTTTTGAACAGCTTGTTTATCACCCCCCGAAGACATCCACTGAATAGCTCCCGTTATAAGCATGAAGAAAAAGACTAATGCGCCGCCAATTAACAAAAAGGTTATAAGTGCCGGAATAAATTTAGCAAAAAAACTTTCTCCGCTATTTGAATTAAGGTTTCCGGTAATTGGATTTTCTATCATATGCCGAGTATTTGTCCAAACAGTGAGTTTATATCCAGGAAATCAATTCCGAATATTGACCCGGTTAGATCAAGAATAAATGTGGCAACAATTACTATCACCAAACCAACAATCCCCGTTGTTATCTTTTTCTTTGCGGATTCCAGTGCTTGCTTGTCTCCGCCTGACCCGATAATCCCCAAGGCACCGGTCATGAGAACGAAAAGAAACCAAATTATAGCGACCACTGTCATTACGCCGATTGCCATGGAAATAATTTTTGAAAATGTAGAAACTCCGGAGCCGCTCACATCGCTCAGGATTCCATCCCCAAGTCCTTTGAAACCGCCCTCGGGTGCAATTGAAATGTCTGCCAAAAAGTTGTTCATTTTATAAAGTTGGAATTTTTGGATTTAAAATAAAGTCCCACTGCCCAAATATCAATTCTCCGAATATCGCAGCCAGGACAAATGCGCCGGCAGCAACCAGTAAACCCAAAGCCGTCTGCCAGATTTTTGCCCAGGCCCCTGCAACTTTCTTGGGGTCGTCTCCGGCAGAGAGAAAACCATACCCGGCAAGAATAAAATTAAAAAGTGCATAAATCCCCGCACCGACTATCAAAACCCAAATGACAGTTTGAATTAAATTTCCAATATTTTGTCCCGCATCACCGTCGGAGATTCCCGCGGGGGGTTTAATCGACCCGAATGGGTTTGAGTCAGTTAATAATTTATTCATTTTAGATTATATTTGGCAAACCTATTAGCTGGCCGATTAATTTTACTATCCAATAGGATGCAAATACAATAACAAAGCCGATAACCGCGGAGGTAATTGTCTTTTTTGACTGTTCTGCTTTTTGAGGATTGTCTTGTCCCGCCGAACTTATCATCCCAATTCCTCCCATGATGAAAAAGAAAAGGAGAATCAAGCCCGCAAGGATAAATGCTATGTTTAAAAACAAAGTGACCACGGAGCCAACCTCCCCAACGTTTTTAAAAGCATTTGTAGCCGAATTCCCGAAGAAAGTGTTGCCAATATCCATTTGTAGTGCAATTTTATTATAGTCGGGGCGTTGAAGCAAGTTGATTACCCCTATTTTCCTCCGAAGATTTGGCTGAACATGGTTCCTTCAAGGCCCAAAAGCTGGGCGATCAGCTGAACGATTGTAAAAGCCAAAAAGACGATTACAAATCCGATTATGGCATTAGTAACTTTGGCCTGTGCAGTCTGCATGGCTTTCGGGTCACCGCGGGATGTCATCATCTGTAAACCTCCCAAAACTAAGTAAATTAAAAGGGCTATACCGGCAGCGGCAAATATATAAGGAAGAACCAAATTGATAATATCCCCAACTTTTGAGGTGCTTCCGAACTTTGCATCGGGAAATGCCCCTTTTTGTATTTGATCAAAATCTAATTGAGTCAGCATATTAATTTCCGAACCCAAAAGCATCTAATCCAAGTATATCAACTCCTATAAACCTAAGTATAAAGACCGCAAATATCAAAAGAATAAGTCCTGCTATGGCCGAAGTCAAAAGTTCCTGCCCGGCCTTTATTCTTTCAGGGTTTCCTGTTGCAGTCATAATCATAAAACCGGCATAAAGCATGAGTAAAAATGCAATTCCGCTACCCACCCCAACAGCCCAGCTTAGAATGGAAGAAAGAAATTCATTCGTTGACCCTAATACCGGTATGCAGCCAATGGCCGTTTTGATCCCGTTTGTCCCACAGGTAATTCCATCCAATTTGGGGTCTGATGGGCTGGTCGGTATGGGCAAAGCAAACGGATCAGTACCGTTTTTAAAACAAGTTCTGGTTGGAGAATAAAGGTATGACCCCGCACAACATGAAGATATATTGGAGGGAAGAACCCCCTCTTCAATGCAGTTTGATCCCGGTTTTGACTCAATACAGTCGCAACTAAGATTAAAACTACTCATCGACGTTCCCGTGACCTTGCAAGTAGCAACGGAGTCAGATGAACAGGAGTTTGAGCTTACAAAATAATTACGATTAGATCCCGCTGTGCAGGTACAGGAACCGGACGCCTTGGCTGTTTTTGTGCTAACGAAAAATAACGAAGCACTTACAATAAGCAAGGCCAATAATATTTTTATCTTCACACGTTTATTTTAAGTCAATTAGGGTAAAAGTGAAAGAAGTGAACTGGTATAATAATCATGTATGCCAAAATTGAATTTCGGATTTCAAATTACCAACCGCAAAAGAATCATTGGTGCACTTTTCACCTTTATTTTTGTATTTTCTTTTATCTATTACCTTTTGCCATCCGCCCTTGTTAAGGCTCAGGATTGCGGTACCAACCTTGATTGTCAGATATCCCAGATCCAAAGGGAAATAGATGCTCTTTCTCCGGCTCAGGAAAAAAACAAACAAGATTTAGCAGCACTTAATAAACAAATTACGGATCTAAATGCCAAAATTTCAAAATTAACCCTACAGCTTAAAACCCTGGAGACACAAATCTCGGGCAGGGAAAAAGACCTTGCTTACACAAAAGCTATTTTTGATGAAAAAGCCAAAAGCCAATACACTTTCCTTAGGCTTTACGATCCTATTACCCCCTTCCTCTTTTCGGATAATGCCTCACAGGCTTTTCAGGAGATTGCTTTAAGACAAAAAGCTACGGATGCAAATAGGGAAACATTGGAGAAATACGCAGGGGATTTGGCAGCACTAAAGAGTGACAAGGAAACATTGGAGAAAAGTAAGACCAGTCTTTCGTCTTTCCAATCCCAAGTTGCCGAAAAGCAAAAGTTTTTGGCCGGAGAAGTTGCGAAGGTTGACAGCTATTTGACATCGCTTTCAGCTAAACAGCAGGAACTTTTGGCCGCAAAAAGCGGAAGTTTTATAGCCAGTGTTGGAGATAGTGAATTGGCCGATGACTACAAAGCATCCATCAAGGGTTTTAGAGAATCTGCTCCGTCTGGATCGTTTGCTGTTTTTTCTTTTGGGGCATATACCCATAGAAAAGGAATGAGCCAATATGGCGCGAGGGGTAGGGCACAAAGTGGTCAAAATTATAAACAAATATTAAGCGCCTATTACGGTAAAGAGCCGGTAAGCAAAGACACCGGGGGAACCATTAATGTGGCAGGGGTCGGAAATATTAATTTTGAAGATTATTATTTAATGGGTATCGCGGAAATGCCTTCAAGTTGGCACCCCGAAGCATTAAAAGCTCAAGCTATCGCTGCCAGAACCTATGCATATAGATACAAAATTGAAGGCAAGCAAATTTGCACAACTGAGGCCTGTCAGGTTTTTAGAAAATCGAAGGCTGACAATCCTCCTGCAGAGTGGAAGAATGCAGTCCAGGCGACTCGCGGCCAGGTTTTAGAAGATGTGGTAACTTATTATTCTTCAACTTCGGGAGGTTTTTCGACAACTTCAGGCTGGGATACCACAGACGGTTCGGGCGGAGCCAACTTTTTTGATAAAAGCTACGAAAAAATTGGAGGCTCTCCGTGGGCGTATAAAGCCTGGTATAGACAAGGTTACACAGCTAGCGGGGCGACCTGCGGACAAGATGACCCCTGGCTGAACAATGAAGAATTTACAGATATAGTTAATGCAGCTATTGTTCTTAAAAACGGTTCAGATGAAAGAATTTATCCTCTCACCACGTCTTGCTGGACAAACGGCAATCCCTATAGTTACGCTGAACTAAGATCAAAAGGCGGAGTCAGCGCCGTGACCAGTGTTTCAGTCATTCAAGGCAACGGCACGACAAATGAAGTTATAATTAACGGTTCAATTCATTTAACAGGTGCAGAATTTAAGCAGGCATTTAACTTAAGAGCTCCCGGTTATATTATGATTCCTCAAAAGGCCTTTGCGTTTTTTAATATCGAGAAGAAATAGTATAATCGGTTTAGAATGCCTGATATCTTTGTATCACCGGAAAACAAAACTTCGGTAGAAGAAAACAAGCAAGAGAAGAAATCCAAAGTTTCGGAAGAGCTGCACGCAGCAGACAAAAACTCTTTATCTGCTTTTAATTTTAACCCCAAGAATATTAGTTTTGAGAATAGGGAAAAAGAGGAAAAAATTATCTTAATGCTCAGACAGCACCCGATTGTGAACCTTAAATGGTTTTTTATCGGTTTGATTTTGTTTGTTGCGCCCATATTTATAAAAATGACCGGTGTTCTGTCGCTTCTTCCTGCCGGTTATCAGCTGGTGATAATAATGACTTGGTATCTGGTTTCTTTTGCGTACGTGATTGAAGGATTTTTCGGTTGGTATTTTAATGTTTTCTTTATAACTACAAGAAGAGTAATCGATGTAGATTTCTACAATTTGATTGACAGGAGAGTATCCGATGCCGAAATCGATAAAATTCAGGATGTCAGTTACACAACCAGCGGCCCAATAGGTACGGCACTAAATTTTGGTGATATTTCAATTCAAACCTCGGGGGAAGCCCGAGAACTGTCTTTTGCAAGAGTTCCGCGACCAGAAAAAGTTACAGAGATATTGGACGGTCTTAGAGCAAAATACAACTAATTTATGGAAAACTTAGAATTTTTAAATTTTGACATTTGGGTAATAGTAAAAATCTTTACCCTGATTATTTTGGGAATGTATATTTTCTTTGCGTTTGTTATTAGAAGACAGGTTAAGGTTATGACGGATACGCTGCAGCTGGGTTTTGAATCTCTTGCAAGGTTTCTATCTTTTGTCCACTTAGTGTTTGCGATATTGGTGTTTGTTACCGCTTTAATAGTTCTCTAAATGTTAAGAATTACAAGTGCAAAAGTGACAGCTTCTCCCGGAGCATCCGGCTGGGTGCAGGTTCACGCATTTTCTCCGGCAAAATCAGAAGAAGCAAAATCAAAAGGCCAGCTTTTTGTTGTTGTGGCTTCCAAAAATGGCAAAGAAGGTATTGAAGCAATTTCCTTTGAACGAGAAATAGTGAGCCGCTTCCGCGAAGGGTACTACAGCTCGCCTCAAGAAAAGACATTTGACATTTTAGATGGTGTTACCCGAAAAGTTGTTAGCGAATTTGGATCGGAGGGGTCTGAAATTGAAATTGTTTGTTTGGCCTATACGGACGGGGTTGTTTACACATCGGCCTATGGCGGGGGCAGAGTTTTGATTAATAGAGAAGGGGCGCTGGCGTCAATTTTGGAAAGCGGGCAAGATGTGGTCACGGCATCGGGATTTCCCAAAGCCGAGGATGTAATAGTTTTGGGTACAAAAGCTTTTTTTGAAAAAGTGAGCACAAGCGATTTAAAGGAAAGATTAGTTGAAAGAAATCCGGAAACAGCCGTCGAAAGTTTGGCACCACTTGTTTACGGAGGAAATGAGATAGGAACGGCAGGGGCAATAATAATGAAATTCGAGGCAGATATAGATTTCCGGCCGATTATTAAGCCGGAACCGGTGCAAAAACCAGTGGTTAAAAGTGAAATTCGTCCTTCAATATCGATCGGAAAATTTTTGGGGGATTTGACCAAAAAACTGCCCAGGAGAAATATCTACATAAAACCGGGAATGCAGGACGAGGCAATATCACAAAACCGCAAACTTACCCTTTCTGTGGGGGTGATACTTCTTGTCATATTAACAATAAGCATTGGTTTTGGTATCAGACAAAAACGGGTAAACGACCAAAAGAAGGAGTACCAGGGGATTCTGGCTCAGGCAACAAGCGAGGTTGATAAAGCAATTAGTCTGGCCAGTTCAGATCCTGAGGCGTCAAGACAATTGTTTTTGGACAGCGAACAAAAACTTGCTCAGATACAGGGGCTGAAGGTGAGAGATGAAAAAATTGATGAACTGCAGAAAAAAATTGAGGACAGCCGCGCTGCAGTTTTGGGAGAATATACCGTAGAACCGGCACTCTTTTTGGATCTCGGACTTTTGTCATCCGGATTCACGGGGGACACCGTATCTTCTTCGGGGGGTAACATTTATATTCTTGATAAAGCAGGAGCCAGGGTGGTAAGTATTACTACCTCGACAAAGAAAAGTGAGGTGGTTTCCGGCCCGACCGTTATTGAGAACCCCCAAGACCTGGCTTCCTATGAAGACAGAGTTTTTGTTTTGCTTTCGGACGGAATATATAGTCTTGATAAAGGCAAAACCAAAGTTGTTGAAAAAACCTGGAGTGGGGATGCTTTCATCTATTCATTTGCCGGAAATTTGTACATTATGGACAAAAGCGGGGGGGCAATCTATCGTTACTCAGGGCTTTCCGCCAACACTTTTGGGACGCAACAGAGTTGGTTGTCCTCTTCTACCAAAGCTGATTTTACAAACGCTTTAGGGTGGGGGATGAACGGAGCAGTCTATGTGCTTTATCCGAATTCCAGAATTTTGAAATACAGCTTAGGTTCCCCTCAGAGTTTTTCTGTTTCGGGAGTTAGTCCGGAAATTGGCAATGTGGACGCATTGAATGCCGACCCGGATAACCAGTATGTTTATCTTTTGGACCGTGCCGGCAAACGGGTGGTGGTGGTTGATAAAAACGGTAAATATAAAGCCCAATACATACATGAACGGATATCGGAAGCGGTTAAAATTGTAGTTTCTGAAGAGGATTCAAAAATAATCCTTCTTACAGGAGAAAAACTCCTTTCAATAGATTTAAGACACCTCTAAAATGTGGAGACGGCGGGAATCGCCATGCAAAGACAGTTCCTTAATTCGCATCAATTACCGACGCGAAACGAATGAAATGAGTGGAGACGGCGGGAATCGAACCCGCGTCCGAAAATACTACCTACAGTACCTCTACAAGCTTAGTAAATTTTTGTAATTTTCGTCCGGCTTAAGCAAATTTACAGCTACCGGACGTAAGACTAATTTAGTTTCATCTAATAGCTATCAGTCATTAGCTATTGGTTATATCCCGGATTGGTTTACACCCTTTTGATTCAACCGAGAATCGAATCTAAGGACGCAACTTAAGCGTACGCGACTGCGTAGTTAGGTTGGGCTTGGAATAAATTCCTAGCTTTATTTTTTTGACCCCTTTTAACAAGTGTGAATCAAACTTGGCTTGCTGTATTGTAAAGAGCTTTCCGTCGAGACCGATCGTCCCCTGGTTTGGGCTATATTTTGCCCTTAAATTCTCTTTCTACTTCACGATCTATGTCGTGACGCTTGATGGCTTCCTTCTTTTGGAACTTGCGCTTGGCTCGGCCAAGCTCAAGATAAAGCTTGATCAGGCGGCCCTTATTGTATACCCTCAAGGGTACAATTTGCAATTTTCTTTGCTTCATTTTGGTGATAAGTGAAAGTATTTCTGCCCTGTGCAAAAGCAGCTTTCGGGCCCGAGTGGAGTTGTATTTCTGTAAACCCGGGGCCGGAATATTGGCATTTATAAGGTAAGCTTCATCACCCATAATTCTGATAGCGGATTGGGATATGTCAACCCTGCCCTCACGCACGGATTTAGCCTCAGCTCCCAAAAGGGAGATCCCGGCTTCGACCCCTTCTCCTGTAAGTTCGTATTCAAATTTGGCTTTTTTGTTTGAAATGTTCATAACGTACCCTTTCTTTATTTGGTTACCTGCTTTTATCTATATACTTAATTATATCTCAATGGGCTTTTTTGATCTCGTTTTTCCCAAAACGTGCCTGGGGTGTGGACGGGAAGGAATGTATTTATGTAATTTGTGTATGCAAAAGATCAAGCGGCCTGTGCCCGTTTGCCCCTACTGCCGTCATCCATCAATAGACGGAGCTACACATTCCAATTGCCAAAAAAGATTGGGGTTGGATGGCCTTTCTGCTATTTGGGAATACGAAGGAATAACAAGACAGGCAATTTTGGCTTTGAAATATAAATATGCTACAGAAATAAGCAAAGAAATTTCCGAACACCTAATTAGTTCGCTTTCCAATTTCGTTATGCCCAACGTTCACTTTCTCACCCCGATCCCTGTTCATTGGTATAGGCAAAATACCAGAGGTTTTAATCAATCTTTAGAAATTGGCAGAGTTGTTGCGGTAAATATGGGTTATAGATTCATACCGGATTTGTTGATTAAGAAAATTTCCACAGTTCCCCAAGCCGGTCTTTCCGGCAAGGCACGTCGTAAAAATATGAAAGGGGTTTTTGAAATCAATCCCGTTCCTCAGCTACAGGGTGTGAGCTGCCTACTCTTTGACGATGTCTTCACAACAGGGTCAACTTTGTTTGAGGCAACAAAAGTGCTCAAAAGATCGGGGGTAAAAAAGGTGTGGGGATTAACAATAGCAAGGTAATTCAGGTCTAATTTTGATATAATGGTCGAGCTTGGAGGATATGCCGAGCGGCTAAGGCAAAGGTTTGCTAAACCTTGACCACGCAAGTGGTCGGTGGGTTCGACTCCCTCATCCTCCGCACGGGAGGTGTCGGGGTCGATGCAAATCAAGGAATTGGTTGTGCATGTGCGACTCCCTCATCCTCCGCCACGGTGGGTGGGCAGGACGGTAATGCGCGAGTCTTGAAAACTCGTGGGCGCAAGCCCTAACAGGTTCGACCCCTGTACC
>CAZSGY010000033.1:0-20341 GCA_964606975.1 uncultured Gammaproteobacteria bacterium
ACTACTTTCACCGTCTTCTTCATTACCCCGAACGTGGGCGGTGCTTTTTCCGGTTCTCCAATATAAACCGGAAATCCGGGGGCTTTAACTACATTTATAAGCGACTCGTCATTACCATCTTCAACCTGAAGGGCGTAGTGCACACCGTATCCGCTTTTGGCGTCGGGGTGAACTAAGACTTCTGTCCGTACATCCGGATATTTTTCATTAATTGCCTCTTTGATTTTTGTTACGGACCGGCGGCAGTTGCCGGGACAATTTAAGTTATCATCGTCTTTAAGTAAATCCCGAACAAATATTTCTATTCTTCTTTCCATATTATTAAGGTCTATTTGTCAAAAGGCAGGCAGCACCCTTATCTAAAATAAAAGTAACATTCGGATGCAGTCTCAAAAAAGACGCGGGCGCGTCTTGCGAAATTTCTCCTTCAAGCGCCCTTTTAATACCTTCGGCCTTATTTGTCCCTTTGGCTATAAGAATTATTCTTTTCGATTCCAGAATATCTGCCACTCCCTGAGTAATGGCATGCCTCGGAACTAACGACTCGTTCCCGGCAAAAAACCTGGCATTGGCTCTAACTGTTTCATCGTCAATTTCAACAAGCCTTGTTCTGGAATCCAAAGAAGATCCGCGCTCATTAAAGGCTATGTGGCAAGTCAATCCCGGCCCGATACCTAAAACGGCCAGATCGGAGCACCCTGTGGTTTTTAATATTGAACGGTAGCGCGTCACTTCTGCATCGGGATCTGCCGCACCCGAGTAAGGAATGTGTCGGTTTTCTGAGGGAATGTTAATTCTATTAAATAAATTTTCCTCCATGAATTTACCATAGCTTTGTGGGTGTCCTTCGGGGAGCGGCCAATATTCATCCAAATTTCTTGTAGTCAGGTATCTGAAATCTAGATCGTGGTCTTTATAGGCGTCGGCCATCAGATCATAAAGCCCCAATGGCGAGGATCCGGTTGCTAAAGTCAGTACGGCCCGGGGTTTATTGATAACAGTCTCGGCCAGTATTTTAAAGGCGTAGGCATCAACTTCTTTTTCTGTAGGCAAAACGACAACTTCGGGCGCAGGAATCCTGTAAGCTTCAACCAATGAACCTGACAATACTTCAGATGTCATATAGTTATTAATTATAATAACAATTATACCTCGTCAACGCAAATATTCCCGTACTTTAGGTGCTACTTACTTTACAGTGACTGATTTTGCCAGGTTCCTGGGCTTATCCGGATCCAGTCCTTTTTTAATTGCCAGGAAATAGGCAAGCAGCTGAGCGGCCACAATTTCAGGTATAATACTGGCTTCACCGGCATCAGAAATGGGGATAAATTCGTCAAAAACCTCATGAGGCTTATAGGAAATACCTATAATATAGCCACCTCTGGCTTTCATTTCCATTACCCCGGCCAGATTTGCGCCATAAGTTTCATCATTTGGCAAAAAGCCTATACAAGGCGTTCCTTTTTCAATTAGAGCCAGCGGGCCGTGTTTTAATTCCCCCGCAGCCAAACCTTCTGCGTGAATATAAGAAATTTCCTTAATTTTCAGGGCAGCTTCGAGACTTGCCGGATATGAAAGCCCGCGGCCAACAACATACATGTGCGGCTTTTTGGCAATTTTTGAGGCTAGAGCTTTGATTTTATTTACCGATGTCGGAGAAAGAACCTCGCTCACGGAATTAGCTGCCCGCATTAAAAGTTTTTGTCCCTCTTTTATCCCGCCATTAAGTGCAGAGGCCAAAAGTATTAAGTGGGCAATCATCCCTGTCAAAGCCTTGGTGGAAGCAACTGCCCTCTCCTGGCCTGCACCGATTAGCATCTTAAAGTCCGATAATCTGTAAAGCGATGAGCCCTGCACATTCACCAGTCCTAAGATTTTTGCACCTTTGTCTTTAGCTTTTTTTACCGACTCCAATATGTCCATGGTCTCCCCGGATTGGGAAATTGCGATTACTAAACTGTCCTTATTCAAAAAATCCAGGCTGTAGCCAAATTCGCTGCCGATGGCGGGATTAACATGCCTTTTGGCCATCTTAGAAAATAGGTAAGAACCGGCCAAACAGGCGTATGAGGCAGTTCCACAACCCACAAAATAAGTGCCCCTGGCTTCTTTAACCATCCCGGCAATCTTTTGGGTCTGAGAAAGGGAATTCATAGCGATATCGGAAATAATTCTGGATTGCTCAAAAATTTCTTTGAGCATGTAGTATTCGTATTTCCCTTTTTCCTCGGTCTCAATTTTCCAATCCAATTTTTGAACTTTCGGAGTAATTTGTCTGCCGGTTTTGACATTTTGAATCACAACCTTGTCTGGGGATAAAATTGCCATTTCATCGTCTTCAAGAAAGTAAACATCTTTTGTATAAAAAATAAGAGCAGAGGCGTCGCTGGCCAAAAAATTCTCGCCATTGCCGAAACCTATCACCAAGGGAGAGCCGTTCCTGGCGGCTACTAAGAGATTGTCTTTTAAGCTCACCGCAATAACGGCATTCAGGCCTTCCATTTTATTGAATGTTTTCCTAAACGCCTCGGTAAAGGGCGACTTTCTTACCATTTCCTCCAAAGTGTGAGTTAAAGCCTCTGTATCCGTTTCCGAAATAAACTTATGCCCGTTTTTGAGGAGTTTTTTCTTTTCATCCTCATAATTTTCAAAAATTCCGTTATGAATGACTGCGATTTGTCCGCTGCAATCGAGGTGGGGATGGGCATTTGCCTGAGTCACCCCTCCGTGGGTTGCCCACCTGGTATGCCCGAAGGCCACATGTCCTCCCGGAAGATCGCTGACATTGGCGTCTCCGATCTTGCCAATGCGTTTTTTAATGACAATCTTGTCTTTGACGGATAACGGCACCACGCCCACTCCCCAGCTGTCATACCCACGATATTCGAGACTTTTCAGGCCGTTGAATACTATTTCCTGACCGTTTTTTCTTTTACCAATATAGCCAAATATTCCGCACATATTATGGAAATAATTATAAAGTCGCCTCCAAATCAACGATTTTTAAGACGGCCTCACGGAGTTTATCCGGGTCGTGGCGAATTATGCTTCGGCGTATTTTATCCCCTGCCTCTTTTTCGGCAACAGTCTCCGAGAGAAGATCGGTTCTCATCAATTTAAAACCATGGGTGTCATTATTCGTCAGATCATCTTTAATCGGATATGTATCCTCCGCCGCATATGCACTCAAAACATCCTTGGGAAAATTGAGATTATTATTGACCAACACATATTTTATTAACTCAATTGGCATATATTTGCCCAGGTCTCCGATAAAATCACTTAGCGCATAACCAGGTGTCTCACTCTTCGAATCCATAAGGTTGCCGATAAATAAGATCTTCCCCTTTGTCTTCTTAAGGGCGGGCACTACTCCATCGACTATTAGATTTACAATTGTATTGGTATAAAAGTCACCCGGCCCCAAAATTATAAGATCAGCTTCAAGAATTGCCTTTTCTGCCTCCGGACTTATTTTTGCCAAAGGCGATGTCCTTAATTCTTTAATCCTGGCTCCGGAGTTTTTGGCTACATCTATATTGTGCTCCCCTGAAAGTTCGGAGCCATCTTCGTATTTGGCTATCAAACGAACGTTATCATAACTTATCGGAAAAATATTTCCCTGTACTTGCAAAAGTTTACAAGTTTCCTCTATTCCTTTTTTCTGCGATCCCATTATGTCAGCCATCGCCACCATAAAGAGATTGCCGAACGTCATACCATCGAGGTTTTGCCCGCCTTGATGATAGCGGTAAGTGAATAGTTTACGAAGGACTGTGGTGTTTTTAGATAAGGCAACAATTGCCTGTCTGATACCGGATGTGGGTAAAAGTCCGAACTCGTCGCGAATAACACGGTTTGAACCTCCGTCGTCAACCATGGTCATAAGCATTGAAATGTGTACCGGGGCTCTGCTTAATCCTGATGCCAAAACATAGGAACCTGTTCCGCCTCCGATAATTACAATTTTGGGGACTTTATTCTTTTCCTTCATAGATCTTTGCACCCAGTGACCTCAGCCTTTCGCCAATATTTTCGTATCCCCGATTTACAATCTCAACATTCTCAATTACACTTCGTCCCTCGGCGCAAAGTGCAGCCAAAATTACCGATACTCCGGCACGGATATCTTTACAAAAGAGTCTGTCACTCATAAGGGGGGTCGGGCCGCTGACAATAACCCGGTGAGGATCGGCAATAAATATTTTTGCTCCCATGGATATGAGGTCGTCGACAAAAAACATTCTCCATTCATACATCCAGTCATGACAAACTACCGTTCCTTGAGTTTGAGTAGCCAAAACTATGAAGGGGCTCATTAAATCCGTCGGGAAACCGGGCCACGGCCGTGTCTGAAACTTACTACGTGTGGCAACCAGTTTTGAAGGTAAAACTATTAACGAATTGCCGGAATTTTTAAAATTTACACCCATATAGCTTAGGTAATTCAAAATCATAGGGTACTTCTCAGCCTCAAAGTCTTCAATTTCGACCTTGCCTCCGGTTATTGCGGCAGCGATTGCAAATGTGCCTCCTTCGATATGGTCCGGGCAAACTTTATGATTAACACCGCTAAGTTTACCTCCCTCAACCTGCAAAACATTTGAGCCTATACCACTAATTCCGGCACCCATTTCTTTAAGCATTTCAGCCAAATCTGAAACGTGCGGTTCTGTGGCTGCATCATCTATAATGATCTTTTGGGAAATCGAGGATGCCATCATTAGCCCCATTTCCGTTGCGGTCACCGACGGTTCATCCAGAAATATGTCGGGAGCTTTTTTCTTTCTCCATTCAAGGTAAAAACGTCCATCCTTTCTTTTAATTTCCACACCCATTTTTTGCATCATGGCAAAGTGTGTATCGAGTAGTCTCTCCCCTATCTGATCTCCGCCGGGAGGTGTAACTATGGCCTTACCGAATCGAACCAAAAGAGGGGCTGCCAAAACCACCGATGCTCTAAATTTTGCAGATAAATCCGGGTCGGGATCCCACGAATTTAACCCTTGCGGATCAATTGTCACCTCGTGATCCTTTCTCTCAACCTTAGCACCCAGCTTGGAAACCAGGTCAAGCATAAAGGATACATCGGAAATATCCGGAACGTTCGTTAGAGTCGTGGGTGAATCTCCCAGAAGAGCCGCAGGTATCAATTTTAGGGCAGAGTTTTTATTGCCAAAAAGCTTAATTTTCCCCTCAAGCTTCTCGCCTCCCTGTACTATGAGTTTCGACATCTTGATAATAGGTATTGTATCACTGATCAGGCGCAATCCCAAAATACGGAAACAGATCTTTCGCTATCGAAAACCAGACCGGAGCCGCGGTTTCGGCTGCCCACGGAGACGTCTGAGGAGACCTTAAAGTTACAAGCATAATAAATTTCGCCTTTTTGGGAGATGCAAAACCGATAAACGAATGGTTAGTGTTTTTCTCATCGTAATGTCCGGCTACCGGAATTTGAGCAGTTCCTGTTTTTCCCGCCACACTGTACCCGGGAACAGCCACCCATTTAGCTTCGCCGTGTGTGGAAGCTTCAACCATCATCTGAGTTATTTCCGAAGCGGTTTTCTCACTTATTATGCGCTCGGGATCTTCGACTTCCACCTTTTCCTCCCACCCGTCTCCTATTACCGAATCTACCACTCTCGGTGTAACTAAGTACCCGCCGTTGGCAATTGCAGCAACTGCCCGAACCATTTCAATTCCGGTTACAGCCACACCTTGCCCGAAAGTTGTTGTTGCCAGGTCTACCACATTCCAGGTTCCTTTCTCCCTGAGCTTCGGCGCCACTTCGCCTTGGAGATCTATTCCGGTTTTTTGACCGATACCGAATTTTGTTAAATAATCATACAAAGCATCTGCTCCGAGTTTTTGTCCGACAAAAGACATACCAATATTATCCGATTCGACAATTACTTCAGTCATGGTAATGTTTTCTTTATACTTCTCGTTCCAGGTTTTGATAAAATATTTATCAAGTTTTAGAGGACCGCCGCATATATCACACTTAGTATCCGGCTCGACAACTCCGGCATCCAAGCCCGCCGCCATAACGATTACCTTAAAAATTGAACCGGGTTCAAAGGTGTCAGTTATAATCGGATTTTTAAATAATGAGTCGTTATATGAACCATAATTTGCCGGGTCGAAAGACGGCAAATTGGCCATTGCCAATATTTTTCCTGTTTTGGGGTCCATAACTGTCACGCTTCCGCCTGATGCCTGATATTTTTCAATCCCTTCAGCAAGTTTTTCCTCAACAATAGCCTGTACTCTTTTATCAATATTGGTTTTAAGGTCCACCCCTGAAACAGCAGTAACCTGGGTCGACCCGTTAAGAAGAATGGGCGAACCTTTAGCATCCCTCTCCCCACCCATATACCCCGGTTTACCGCTTAGTGGCAGGTTGTAATATCCCTCCAGTCCAAAATATCCTATATCGGTTCCGTCGTTGTCTTTACCGACAAACCCTAAAATCTGCGCCGCACTTGAAGCCTCAGGATAAAAAGACGCCTCGGCGGCATCAAAGCCTATGCCTTTAATATCCATGGCTTCAATATTTTTCTTTGACTGGTCGCTGATTTTTTGTTTTAGTAAAACCCAACTGGCATCTTTTTGAAGCAAGGGGGTAATTCTTTGTATTTCATTTCTTACTGCCTCCGTATAATCCTCAACTTCATTTTCATCAACCGTGAGAGGCGCAATTTTCTTAGCGACTTCCCCCGATGAAAAACTCAAAATTCTGGGGTTCGCCCAAATGTTCCAGGCCATTGTTCTGGCCACCCAAGGAGTACCGTCGGAGGCCAAAATGTTTCCGCGGGGCGCTGAAGTGAGAACCGAGGATGTGTGTTGATTTTTTGCCTGGTCCGCAAGACCCCTACCCTTGACCACCTGCCACCAAAAAAGTCTAACCGCTAAAGCTAAGAAAAGTAGTATGAAAAAAATTGAAAGTAGGCGGATTTTGGCCAACATATCTTAAGGAAGTTGTGCAACCGCCGCTTTTGCATCGGACACAAAAACCATTTGCTGCGGTTTAACAAAACCCAACTCACTTCCTTTTTCTTCCAAATCACTCATTGAAAGCGACCTGACCAGAGTATTTTCCAAATTTCTTTTTTCGTTAGAAAGCTGGCTTTGCTTTTTTCTAAGTTCTGAAACTTCAAGGCTTGAAGTAGTGGTCTCAACAGTCATAAATATTGAGGATGCAGCTAAGATTCCTGCAACCCCAAAAAGAACATATTTGGTCAGGCTTTTTCTCTCTTTTTTAACTTGTTTTATCGAACAGATTCTTCT
Source organism: uncultured Gammaproteobacteria bacterium (assembly GCA_964606975.1). Taxonomy (GTDB): domain Bacteria; phylum Patescibacteriota; class Microgenomatia; order UBA8517; family UBA8517; genus UBA8517. The sequence continues at coordinate 7,297 of CAZSGY010000033.1, forward strand.
CATATTATTTTTCTAAAACTCGCATTTTTGCGCTTCTGGCTCTTTTATTCTCTAAAAGTTCCATACTACCGGCTGTTACAGGCTTAAAAGTAATTCTATTTGCTCCCAGGGCCTCCTTTTCTTTGAAAAAATCTTTTACTAAAACGTCTTCTTTGGAATGAAAACTGATAACAACCATTCTTCCTCCGTTTTTAAGTAGGCCAAACGCTTTAGGTAGGGCCTCTTTTATATTTTCCAATTCGCTGTTGACCGCAATTCTGACTGCCAAAAACGGAAGCGTAGCTTCACTTATTCCGGTCTTTCCGGTTTTGAGCCCCTGGCTAATCTCTAAAAGATCGCCAACTGTTTCAATTGGCTTAAGGAGCCTTGAGTGCAACACTCTTCCGCTAATCCACTTGGCCGATCCGGGATCTAAAGTAATTTCAAAAAGATCTCTTAATTGATCTTCTCTCAATACATTTAGCAGGTCGGATGCTTTTACTCCCTGTTTTTCCGGATTTATACGCATATCCAAGGCCGCATCGGCGTTTCCGAAAGAAAAGCCTCTTTCTTCGTCTTTCAGGTGTAAATTCGTTACACCGAAGTCGAAAAGTATTCCGTCAACCTCACCCCATCCGTTTTCCTCAGCCAATTCCTTAATGCTTGTAAAATTTCCTTGAACAAATTTATAATTTTTGCTCTTTATGGATTCTTTTTTAATTCTTTCCTCCGCAATGGCAATCATTTCGGGATCCATCTCAATTCCCAAAACTTCGCCGCCTCTTTTTAAAATTTCAAGCGTGTGCCCGGCGTTACCTAAGGTCGCATCTATATACTTTTTGCCTTTTTCAATGTGCAATGCTTCAACTACTTCATTTACCAGTACCGTCTCGTGATATTTAACGTTCATTTCTATTTGCTAATTCCTCTATATATTTGGCAGCGCTTTCCGCCACTTCCTTCTCCCTACCTTCCCAAACCTCTTTATTCCAGATTTCTACCCTGTCACCCACTCCCAAGAAATAAACCTGGTCATTTAACTTTGCGTACGAAAAAAGTCTGTCCGGAATTACTATTCTTCCCTGCTCGTCGGGAACAACTTCATATGACGATGCATAGATAAAATGCTCGGTTTTTCTGACCGGCTCAATAATTGTTTTTTGTTTTCCGGTTACCCTGCCTAATAGAGAATTTAAAGAGCTTTTATTAACAAGCACCAAACACTCCTCATACCACTGGCTCAGAACCAATTCTTTTCCAAGATTTTCGCGAAAAATTGAGGGGATAGAGATTCTTTTCCCTGAAGTCACACTCACCAAATATGTACCTAAGAACATTTAATTTCATCTGGGCAGATGTGGTATGAAATGTTATTCACCATTTTATACCATTGTTTACCATTAAACATTATTTTCACAGACGTGTCAATAGGTTTTCACCGTTTTCACTAAAAATTTGTGTAAATATTTGAAGCTAAAAAACTATTGATTTACTGTTCCCGGATGTTTTTCACCGTCTGAAGCGAAAACGCCATATCCGTTTTGCCAGATGACTGAAGCGGCCTCAGGCTCGGCATATGTTTTCATTGTTACGAAGTAAACATTTTTAGCAACCTTATCTAGAGTGTACTTGAAAAGCCCGTCAATTGATGTCAGCTCGGTAACTCCGGACTGAAGATGAAAATCCGTAGTCAGCTTTCCAAGCATCTTGCCATCATCATTTCTGAAAGTGATGGTCATCGTGCCCTGATCAACTCCTGCGTCGTATCTAAACTTCCCGGAGGATTCAGAGCCCAAAAGAAGCATCCTTTCGATACTGCCGCCTGTTAGCTCCACTTTTCCGGGAACACCCTGTTGCCCCCCATCGCTGGTGTTATAAACCAAAAGGTAGTCCATCGAAGCGGCTCCCGACACATTTATCTTTTCTACTTTGAAATCCAACCAATGCCCCTCGGAACCAGAGACTCCGGGTTTGTTTGTGGGAGTCAGAGAAATAGCCGGCCACTGATCTTCTGAAAGCACCGGAACATTTGAGATATCCTCATCGCCATCTTCCCCGTTACCGGACTTGCCCTTAATAACAAATCCGACGACAACTACAGCTACAATCAAAACTCCTGCTATTATCGGTAAATATTTTTTCATTGTGCTTATGATAAATAAAAGTCTACCAAAAGAAATTTATATTATCACCCTAATCTATTTTGAAAATATTCAGGCAACTTGTCAATGGCGATTCTTACTTGTGTTGCGCTGTCCCTATCTCTTACGGTAACACTATTATCATTTAATGTCTCAAAATCTACAGTTACACACCAGGGGGTTCCAATTTCGTCCTGCGCAAAATAGCGCTTACCAATATTGCCCCGGTCATCCCAAGTAACACTCAAACTCCGCTTAAGATCCTTATAAATGTCCCTGGCTTTTGCCAACAAATCGGGTTTATTTGCCAAAAGCGGAAAGACTGCTACTTTGTAAGGCGCAATTTTAGGATTCAGTTTAAGGTAAACCCTATCCCCGTCTTCCCTGTATGCATCGACCAGGAAAAACAACATTGCCCTATCAACCCCGCCGGATGTTTCAATAACCCAAGGGGTGTACTCCTCGCCTGTCATATTATCTTTATATTTAAGGCCATGATTTCCCAAATCATAGTCGCCTCTGTGATGTATTCCTTCAAATTCACTCCAACCGAAGGGGGCTTCGTATTCCAAATCCGTCGCATACCTGGCATAGTGGGCAATTTTGTCTGGTTCGTGATCATGAAATCTCAGTTTTTTGGGATTTATCCCCAGGCTTTCATACCACTTTTTTCTCATATCCTTAAAGTATTCAAAAGTTTCCTTGCTGTCCTTTTCATCCGGTTTAATGAAATATTCAAGTTCCATTTGTTCAAACTCCCTTGATCTAAAGGTAAAGTTGCCCGGAGTAATTTCATTTCTGAAAGCTTTTCCTATTTGGGCAATACCAAAAGGAATTTTTACACGCGTAGAATCAACCACGTTTTTAAAGTTAACAAAAGCGCCCTGGGTTATTTCTCCTCTGAGGTAGGATTTTTCTTTAGGCTCAGTGGTGCCCAAAAGTACTTCAGTCATCAAGTTGAATGTTTTTGCCTCAGCCCAGATACTTGCCTCGCCGGCAGGCAGGTCTTTTTCGTCTTTATGGGTTTTTTCGTGTTCACGGAGAATGTCCTCATTATCCGCCCTGAATCTTTTATGACAGACTTTACATTCAACCAAGGGATCTGTAAAAGCTTTCAAGTGTCCCGATTTGTCCCAAACAATCGGATTCATAACAATCGCGGCGTCTATACCTACAACGTTTTCCTGATCATAAACCATGTATTTCCACCATTCCTTTTTAATGTTGTTTTTCATTTCAACGCCGGCAGGTCCGTAATCCCAAAAGCCCTGGTATCCACCATATATATCACTGCCTTGAAAAATAAAACCGCGGCGCTTGGCTAGCGAAGTAATTTTCTCCATCATCTGCGAGGACGTATCCATACAAGAATTGTACTATTTAGATATTTAAAATCCAAACGGAGAAATTTAAGATGGTAGCAAAACTCACCCAGACCAAATAAGGATATAGCAGAAACGCAGCGCGTCTATCAATTTCGGCAAAAGCTATTATTGTTTTTCTGATAAAAATCCACATCAGTGCAATAACGACCAAAGCAATTATCGGACTTCTGGCTCCGAAAAATATCGGCGACCAAATGGCATTTAAAGCTAGCTGGATGCCGAAAATCTTCATTGATCTATCCGCTTTTTTGTTCTTCGGCCTTTTTATCCAAATGAGATAAAAACTCATTCCCATAAGTATATAAAGCAATGTCCAAACCGGTGCAAAAATCCAACTGGGTGGACTAAATACCGGCTTAACTAAACCGGCGTACCAGGTCGGAATTGAGGGCGTGGTGGCGAGTGATCCTACAAAACCAATAAATAGCGGAGTGATTATTGAGATAACAAGTTTTAAACTTTTACTCATGCAACTTATATTACAACATGTCTATAATGGTAGGCAATATGTTTTTGAAAAAAATTGCATCTAACAAAATCTGGTTGTTTTCCTTTTTTGCAGCGGTATTTTTGATAGGTTTTGCCGCAACCTATTTTACCCTCAAGATTTCAAAAGCATTTGTTAAAGATCCGCCAGGCGCCACCCCTTCCTCCACAAGCAGTGAAGACGGGGTTAATTTCGGACAGCAGGTGGGTTCGGTAAAAGAAAAGGGTGTTTATAATACGGTATTTTTGGGCTACGGAGGGGTGGGTCATGACGGGGGGATGCTTACCGACAGCATTATTGTTCTTAATGTAAATACCAACAAAAAAACTGCTACCTTAATCTCCATTCCCAGGGATCTTTGGGTAACCGGAAACCACAAGATTAATGCCGAGGCAAGTATCAACGGTTTTCAAAACGTCGGCGGCGTTATTAAAAGCGTAACCGGTCTAGAAATTGATTACTTTGCGGCAGTTGACTTTTCGGGTTTTTCAAAACTGATAGACAATTTGGGCGGTATCGGGGTTTCTGTTCCCAAAACTTTTGACGATTCTTTTTACCCGATTAAGGGGAAGGAAAATGACACCTGCGGTAAAACACCTGAGGAAATTGCAGATCTGAAAGCTAAATATTCAAATTCACAGTTGGAAACTCAATTTACCTGCCGCTATGAAAGATTGCATTTTGATCAGGGGCCGGCGAATCTGGACGGAACAACAGCCTTAAAATTTGTCCGCTCACGCCATGGTGACAGCGACTTTGGCCGAAGCGAAAGACAATTTGCAGTCTTAAAAGGAATCCTGGCCAAACTGGTTTCCTTAAGATCTTTTGAAAAAACCGATAACACTATCGATACGTTGGTCTCCATGGTTAAAACCAATTTAAGCGTACCGGCCATTAAAAGCCTTTTGGACATTGTCGGAGATACGGGGACATATAAAATTACTGAACTTCATTTAACTACTGACAATTTACTTAGTGAAGGAAAATCGGCGGAAGGGGCTTACATTCTATATCCTAAAGCAGGGATGCTAAACTTCAGCGAAATTAAAACTGCGGTATTGTCTTCCACCGGAGGGTAAGCCACTTTTTTAACTTGTTTAGGGGTTAGTCGCCGAGAATGTATATATCTTGCCTTGTATCACTTACCCCCACAAATTCGCCTTCACCTTTTAATATCCGCTCATAAGGACGGCAGGCGTAGCACCCTCCCTTGGGACATTTAAAATGATTAATTTTCCTTGCCAGCTGGATTCGCTTGGCGATTTTGTAAACCTTTTCGTAAGATTCATCTATGTCAGGAAGTTTTTTATCAACAATCCCGTCGTCCCGGTCTAAGTACCAGTACGATGCACCACTGACTTTTTTACTTTGCTTATTGGCCGCAATTAAAAGATAAATAGGCAGTTGTAAACTATCTTCCTTTTCTTCATTTTTGCCGGTCTTGAAATCAATAATCCGTACGGAATCATCCTCCTGCCTATACTCCAGCCAGTCAATTTTTCCGCTAAGAATAATTCCTTCTTCCTCGTTCAACCAGTAGTGCGGAAGATTCATTTTGGATCTTATCTTAATTGCTTTATTTAAAATCGGTCCCGGATTTTCCTGTAAATTAATAAGCATTTGACTCGCCCTAATTTTATACTCGGATTCCTCGGCAAAATTTTTAAACCCTCCTTTTTTTCCGGTTATTTTCAGCCAAACCGGATCGAGTTTTTTAACCAAGGAAATTTTGAGACGCTCATCGGCCGGAAGAACGGCCAGCGATTCAAGGACTTCGTGTACAACCTGCCCCAAAGCCAGAGGCGGATTAACAATCGACATCTTGTGCCCGTTTTTGGGATTTTTATAAACATACTTCAGATAGTATGCACGCGGACACCTAAGAAATTCTGAAATTGAAGAGTGTGAAACCCAGGTCGCCGTATATTCGTCTGCCATTATCGTGTAACTATCTGTCCGGAGGGAGTGGAATAACATTCCGGAATCATGCTTGTGGGAAAGTCCGGGAACGGAGAAATCTCATCACACGTTATGGTTCCGTTTCCGTCCCAAATCAGAGTCCAGGTTCCGTTCAACCTGGCGGCAAACCACATTCCTCCTCCACCCTGCTCAGTTACCATACCTTTTGCGTATTCGCCGTTAACTTCTGAAACGCTAACGCTGATATCCGCACTTTGCGGTCCATATTTTTTAATTAGAGCAGCCTTGATAGTCTCAGCAATCGCCGTCTTGTCGTCTGCCGGAGGCGTTACTTTACCGGCTTCGCTATCGGTATTTGGAGCACCTTCCTCGGTTGAAACTACAGAAACTCCTACGGGGCTGTCAAAGCGCGGCAATCCTTTGTAATAAACAGTTGCCGCCAGAAAAACTACCACTGAGGTTACGAGGACGGTAATCAGATATTTCATTAAATTATCACTCCAATGATACCACTTACATTCACTTCTTTCTATTAAGTGTGTTATTTACGGGTGGCTTCTTAACAAAAAGAAAAGCAATACCAAAGACCAATGAGGAAATTCCAAACCACAACCATATTCTGGTTACGTTTTGCATCAAGGGAGGAGCAAAAACGGCCAAAAGCGAAGTACCTGTATTTGCACTTCCATCAATGCCGGCTACCAGCATGCGATTAAAATAGTCTCCTGCCAAACTCAGACCTAAAATTATAAATCCTGCCAGTGTTAGCGAAATCGACGGCGCCCAGAGACGTTTTTGTCCGCTCGTCATTAGGTACATTAAAACAAAAGTTATGATAAGTAGGGCGAAAGAAGAAAAAATTAATACCCAGGACCATAAGCCCAACTTTGAAATATATGCGATATCAGAGCTTTCTATCCCGTTAACATTAAACCTATTTAAAAATTCCTGAAATGTCATTTTTTCCGAAGAATCATCGAGGTTGTAGTAGTCGTAACCTTCAAGTGCGTCTTTTAATGTCAGGGGAACGTACACCATCATTTCCGGTGTTTTTCCGTTTGCGTAAAGTAAAATACTATCTATGTTTCTCTCAAAAAATGTCTTCAGGCTGGGAGCTGAAATTAAATTTGAAAGCACTTTAACATCACTTTTTGTTCCGCCCTCGGCTTCGACTCTTTCTATGAGTCTACTTTCGATCATTAAAGAAGCTTGTGAGTATACATTTCCCTCATCAAAAGATTTTATCCAAAAACCCGGTGATAAAAACTGAAATTTAATATTAATTGAAAGCATGCTTAGAAGTATCAAAGGGATACTTATAAAAATCAGTAATGTTTTGGCAATAAATTTCATAATGGATTTTAAGGATATTACGTAAATTTAGTATACAATATAATTGGAAGATACTCCGATTAACACTCAGTATTTTTCTATGGAAGAAGGTGATAATTATGGCAGGATATTACGGTCACATAGAAAGCGATACGTTGGAAAATTCATACTTCCGCAGGGTAATTTTTACCGCTCCCCATTCTCAATTAGTACTAATGTCTTTAAAACCGAATGAAGAAATTGGGATGGAGGTTCACGAAGGCAATGACCAATTTTTCAGGTTTGAAAAAGGAGAGGGTAAGGTGATTATCGCCAAGGAGGAATTTGTCGTTAAGGACGGAGATACCATTGTTGTGCCGGCCGGGCAAATGCATAATGTTATAAATACATCCGGCAGTGAAGACCTAAAGCTTTACACCATCTACTCACCCGCCCACCATCCCGATGGGACGATCCACAAAACCAAAGAGGAGGCAATTGCTGCGGAGGCGAAAGAGATTTAAAACAGACTTCCCTGAGTTTGGTTAATTTGGGTTTTTGGATAAGAGAAGTCCAGGTGTATATCATGTGTTTCATTCCAAAAATCAATGTATTTAAGCACTCCGTTTTTCAACGCATAATCGTAAACATTTTTTGTAATTTCCACGTCCATTTCACAATATTTTTTTAGCTTTGCCAGAGATTCTTCTGATCCTTCCGCCCAATAGATAATTGCATTCTCCCCGGTATCGTTTTTAACCGATCCCAAGGTAGCTTTGGCCAGAGAATTTAAAGACATGCGTTTACCTTCAACTTTTTTAATTTCTGCCAAAATATCAAAATGAGGCAGTTTCGGAAAGTGGGCGGGTAAATACGGAGAAAGTGCAGGAACATCAAAACCGATTGAGTTGAAACCGATTATTCTATCGGCTTTTTCAAAAAGCTTAAACATTTCATTAAAATCTTTTTCCCAAAAGCTTTGCATTTTACCTTCAATCTCGTTTAAATTTTCGTCCAAAGTTCTCACGTAAACGGAGGTTATGGATACACCAAGCTTGGAAGGGTCGTTTCCGGGTACTTCGTCAAAAAACTTTTTTGTTTCAGTGTCAAAAATTACTTCAAAATAATTCATATGTGTAAAATGGGATGAAGTTATTTTACTCCATGTCACCTCTTCTTAAAAGCGAAGCTGATAATAAAAATGGCTATGGCAGTAAGGACAACTACCGGTCCGGAAGGCATGGATAAGTATCTGGCAATTAAAATGCCGATTATGGTAGCGGCGGCGCCAATAATTATTGAGATAATTTGAAAACCGGTAATGTTTCGGGCCAGGTTTTTAGCCGTAACTGCCGGAATGATTACCATCGCGCCGGTTAGGAGTGTTCCCAAAAATTTCACTCCCAAGGCCACAACCCCGGAAATCAAAAGCAAATAAATAAGTTCAATTTTAGAAGTCGCGACTTTTTGAGATTTGGCCAAATCTTTTGACACAATCATCAAAAGAAGTTTTTTGGAAATCCAAAACATAACCGCAAAAATAATTACTGCCCCGAAAAGCGTGACAAGCCCGTCGTTTACACCGATTTTATCGATATTGCCGAAAAGCGCTTCCAATAGTTCTACTTCCGGGGTGATAAGTAACCCCAGTGCCAAGGAGGCAGTAAAAAATATTCCGACCAAACCTTCAGGATAAATTTCAGAGTGCTCGCTCAAATACCAAATACCGATAGCCGCAAGTATTAAAGCCATTAGTGCGCCCAGCATAGGGTTAACACCGATCATTAAAGCCACTGCAATTCCGGGCAAAGCAACGTGACTTAGGGCATCGCCGACAAGCGACATTCTCCTTAAAACCATAAAACTGCCCAAATATCCGGAGACAGCTCCCGACAAACATCCGACTAAAAGCAGTATCAGTAAATCAGTCGTCATGGTGATGGTAAATATGTGTTTCCTCTCCGTACATTTGATCCAATACGTCCTTATTGATTGCCGTACTCGGCATTCCGAAACAAATCTTCTCCTTATTTAAGCAGAGCACCGAATCCGCATATTTGTTCACAATTTCCAGTTCGTGAGAAATAAAGATAATTGTCAGATCCTTCTCATTCTTGAGTTTGTTTATTAATCCGTAAACAGTTTCTTCACCGACAACGTCAACCCCTGCGGTCGGTTCATCAAAAAGCAGCACGTTGGGATCTGCTAAAAGCGCATAAGCGATAAGTACTCTTTGCAGTTCTCCTCCTGACAGGTCCCCCAGACGGGTAGCCAAAACCCTCATATCATTATGGGAATGTTTAGCCTCATTCAAAAAACCGACGTTTCGTAGAGCGGAAAATATTTTTTCCTTACTATTTTCTTTAAGTCTCAAAAATTCATTCACAGTTAGCGGCAAATCTTTATCTACCGCAAGTTTCTGGGGAACATAGCCGACCCTCACATCTTTTGACCAAGTAATCTCACCTTTATACGGTACTAATCCCAAAAGTGATTTAAAAAGGATCGTCTTCCCCGCACCGTTCGGACCGATCACCGCCAGTGTTGAGTCTCGGGTTATGTCAAAAGTAATGTTGTCCAAAATTAAATGTCCGTCAATTTCTACATTTAAATTTGAAACCGATAATATTTTCTCAGGCATATTTTATTCTAGCATTAACTTACCTACCCTTTTTGAGTAAATTTGTCTTTCAAGAACTTCCTCTAATTTCTCATCGGGAGAATCAAGAATGGTGTCTTTTGGCCAATAGCCCAAAATTTTTAATAGACCGCTAACAAATTCCATCCTTAGACTTCTAAGTTTTTTTGTTGTTTTTAATTTTTCCATAATTTCGGAGATAAAATCAAAAAGTTCAGGGTTTTTTTCACCTTCGTGAGTGGCTTTAAACAAAACCTCAACAAAATAATATGCCAAAGAAACTTTATTCATGGATTTGCGTAGCGGCTCATAATCATCAACCGTCTCAACTTCCGTCATTATCCCCATATTTTTTGAATCCACAGCCTGAAATTTAATTTTACTAAAAATTTCCAAGTGTCCCCTTTTGCGGCTTCCCGGACGTCGTATTCCTTTAGCTATCAATGAAACTTTGCCCCTTTCCTGTGAATATATAAAAAGAATCCTGTCAGCTTCATTGAAATTTTTTCTTTTCAAGACGAAGCCGTAAGATATATAGCTGTGAGGTATCATAGAAGAATTCTGGTTCAAAGATCGAATTTTAACTCTTTATCGGTTTTAAGCTTAAACTCTTCCGTTTGTTTACCGACATTTACGGTGTAAAGGAAGCCGTCGGTTCCGGGCTGCTTCTGAATTAAAAGCTTGTACTCTTTTGAAACTTTGAAAGGCAATTTATATTTTAAGGTCACTTTTGAAACGCCTTCGGGCCTGAGTTTGAAAAACCCTGCAAAAACCGTCCTACCCAAATCTTCATAAGGGTTTTCTGTTTTTTCCAAACCTTCGGCGGTAATCAGTTCACTGCCTTTGGGAACATATACCCTAACCCACGTCGGCAAAACAGAATTTAACCATCCATCCTGTTTTTCGGGGTTTTGGTAAGTAATTGTTAATGTTTTTGTAACCGTGCCGTCAGATGAAATTTCTACATCTTGGGTTACATCCTCGTAGGCATAAAGATTGCTTTTCCTCCCGCCTAAGTTTGCATCATTAATGTGGAGATAATCAGACTGGTATTCCTGATTTATTACTCCGGCCAGTCCGAAATTGGCAACTGCAGTTTGGGTATTTTCATCAAGCATATACAAAAGCACATGTTTTTCGGTAACCGAACTAAATACCGCCGAGAGAAGACCTGACATTTTTTCTTTTGGCTGGGCCAATGCATTTGACATAATCGAGTTCATAAGAGGCCCGATAATAGCTTTTCTGTTATTGTAGTTTGCAGGTGCAGAAACTATTTTACCGCTGACCGGATCCCAAACAACAGCTCCCTCGACATCTGCGAATGATTCCAATTCGTAAATTACCTGGGCGCAATTACATTCTTTAACAATTTCCGTACTGAAGTTGCCATAGCCCGGAACCCCGATTGTACCCATCACATTTAAAAGATTGACCAGAAGTTGTGTATCGACTGCTATTACTCCATCAATTTTAGTAATACCGGCTTTCTCGGCAGCGGGGACAAAAGTATCCATACTGACAGAAAAATCCGGTGACCAATTCATATCCCTAAGTCTCCAATGTGAAGACAGCGCATACGGCCCCTTAATATAATCGATAATCGGTTTGGGTGCTTGAACTGCCGGAGAATATTTCGCATCCAGTGTGTAAATATCATCACTGGCAACCGGCGTGAAGGTCGCATTATCGACCCTCATAATTGCGTATGCTGTCATAAACCCGCCCGTAGGTCGCAGCTCTTTGTCATTTTGAAAAAGAACCAGATATGTTCTCGGAGAATCTACCCCCAAAAGATAGGGGGCAGCCTCCAAAACCGGCTTGGCATTGGCAGTATACTTTCCAACTTCCTCAATTAAATCCTGATACTCCCGTATCTGCCGGCGAAGGGCGATTCCTTTTATTTTTTCAGGGTATCTTTGAGGGTCGATTGACTGTATTTCATCTATCACTATCTGCACCTTTGCCGTAATCGCATCTATTTGAGGGATAAGATCGGGTATGGTTTTAACAATAAAATTAATTCTTTCCTGAGTTGTTTGTTCGCTGGTTTCGGCCGCCAAAACATTGCTTCCGGTATTCGAGAATCCCAAAAGATCAGCATATGGCTCAACCACCCCGAGAACCGTTTCTCCTGCATCGAGACCTGCCTCGGCAGCTGCCAAAAGGTGGCTTCCGTCAGAAATGTACGGTCCTATAAACGGAATAAATTTTTCCCAGGCAACTAATTTATATGAAGCAGCGAAGCTGTTTAATGATCTTTTAGTGTTAGCAATCTCGGCCTTGGTCTTTGCCAAATCCTGAGACTTGACTGTATCTGAAAGTGTTTTGGTGTTATTTATGAGTACGTTTGCTCTTTTGTAAATAAAAAGTCCGGCAATCAAATTGTAAATAATGAAAACACCCAGAAAAATTGCTAATCCGATAGCCACTTTTACCCATTTTTTCTTTTGTGTGCGAACGACCGGTTTTTCCGGATTTTGAGGCGCCGGAGGGGTGGACGGTTTTGATTCGGTACTAACATTCTCAGGGACCAATAGGGAAGAGTTTTCCATGTAAATTTAATAATACAATATATTCCCGATTTACTAAAGAAAAGAATGGTTAAACTGCACCTACTCCGCTAATCATGGCTATCGGTGTTTTGAGGATTATTCCCAAATCCATCAGAAGCGACTTCTTTTTTGCGTATTCCGCATCCATTTTTATTCTTTTATCAAAATTTATATTACTTCTCCCCATTACCTGCCAATAGCCGGTTATTCCCGGTTTGACAGTTTGGGTTTGTTTTACATAGATTTCCGTGCCCGGATACCTTTTTTGCTGCTCCGTCAACTCGTTGGCATGATATGGTCTGGGTCCGACCAGGCTCATATCTCCTTTAAGTACATTAAAAAACTGGGGTGTTTCATCAATTGAATATTTACGTATAAATTTACCAAATTTTGTAACGCGCGGATCCTCATGAAGCTTGAAGCTTGATTTTTTGTATTCGTTGTAAAGTTTTTTGAATCTCGGGTCTTTGGTTAAAAGATAATCTGCATTTACCGGCATCGAACGGAACTTAAAAAGCCTGAATATCTTCCCGTCCTTACCGATTCTCTTCATGTGTGTATTAGTTTTTTCAACCAATATCGGACCGGGTGAGGTAATTTTGATAACAATCGCGGAAATAAGCATCACG